>JAICQL010000073.1 GCA_025937895.1 Polyangiaceae bacterium
ATCTCGCGCGATCTCTCGCCGGGCCCCAGCACATTTGCGGGGCCGAACCCTGAAAGCGTATCTCAGAAGAGCGTGCCACCGCCGCCCGCAGGGAGCGGGCTCGCCGCGAGCGGCCTTGCAACGAGCGGCCTTGCAACGAGCGGCCTCACGGCGAACGGCCTTGCAACGAGCGGGCTTGGCGCGAGCGGAGCGGGCTTTGATGCGCTGAGCGAGTCGGCGCAGGCGGCGGAGCTACCTGCCGGCAGTCAGCTGGGCAACTACGTCATCCTGGCCTGCATCGGCCGCGGCGCAATGGCCAGTGTGTATCGAGCCGAGCACAGCTTGCTCGAGAAGCAGGTGGCGCTGAAGGTGATGGCGCCTGCGCTGCATGCCAGCATGGAGGCGCGCCAGCGCTTCCTGCGCGAGGCACGCGCGGTGGCTGCCATCCAGCACCCGAACGTCATCACCATCTCGGACGCGGGCCTGTTCGAGGGCACGCCGTACCTGGTGATGGAGCTGCTGGACGGGGAAGATCTCGAGCAGCACCTGCATCGCCACGGCCCCTTCGGCGCCCGCGAGTTGCCGGCCATCGCGCTGCCGCTGGTGGCGGCGCTGGCTGCCGCTCACGATGCCGGAGTGGTCCATCGCGATCTCAAGCCGGGCAACGTCTTCCTGGCGCGCGACGGCGCGGGCGAGCTGCTGCCGAAGCTGCTCGACTTTGGCATCTCCAAGTTCGCGGCCCCCTCTGGCCCCGGTAGCCTGGCGGTCACCGCCTTCGATCAGCTGATGGGCTCGCCGCTGTATCTGCCGCCCGAGGCGCTGCGCGGCTCGCGCGAGCTCACGGCGCGCTCGGATCAGTATTCGCTCGGGGTGGTGCTGTACGAGTGCATCACCGGGCAGGCACCCTTCTATCGTGATGATCTCGTACCGCTGCTCAACGCCATCTGCGAGGGCAGCTGCCCGGCGCCGCGCGAGCTGCGGCCGGACACGCCACCGGCGCTGGAGCAGATCATCCTGCGGGCGATGAGTGTGGAGCCGCGGCAGCGCTTCGCGGACATGCGCGAGCTGGGGCTAGCGCTGCTGGAGCTGGCGGAGCCTCAGCTGCGCCAGCGCTGGGCCAGTGTCTTTGCGCCCTCCGCGACGCCGGGTACGGCCGCGCCCGATTCGGTTCGCGGTGATGCTGTCCTCGAGGCTGCTCGCGCCGCATCTGCTGCCGTTGGCGCTGCTGCTGTTGGCGCTGCTGCCGTTGACGCTATTGCCGTTGACGCTGTCGTCGGCTCTGTTGCCGTCGAGTCCGCAGGTCCTGCTTCTGGGAGGGCTGACACGGGCTCACCTGCTGCGCTCGTCTCCCCGATCCAGGTGGTGGCTTCGTCCAGCTCGCTGGCGCTGGCAGCAGCTTCGGCAGCGAGGGTCGTCGCTCTGGCAGGAGCGCCGGGGCGCATGCCCGGGCAGGCGAGCGGCCGCAAGCGCCGCAGCGTGTACGGTCCCGTTGCGCTGCTGGCCAGTGGCTGCCTGCTGCTCGCGCTGGCGCTGAGCCGCTCGGGCCCGTCGGGTGCCCCGCTCAGCGCCGTCCCGGCGCCGCTGCCCGTCGCGAGCGCTGGTGAGCAGCTGACGCTCTCGCCCGCACCGTTGCAGCCCGCGCTCCGTCCCGAGGTGATCGAGGAGGCTCCGCGCTCCTTCTGGGCGCTCACCGGCGCAGCCGCTGCGCGCGGTGACGTGGGCAACACGGTGGCTCCGCTGGCTAGCTCGGGGCTGACTGGCTCGGGGCTGGCGCCTGGTAGCTCGAGGCTGGCGTCTGGTAGCTCCGCGCTGGCGCCTGGCAGCAGCTCTCCCGTAGTGCGGCCCGTGGCGCCGGGTCCCCAAGCAAAGCCGCAGAGCGCAGCGCCCGCCGTCGCGCGCCCGGCTGCAGGCAGCTCGGCTGCCACCAGCGCGCTCACAGCCAGTCAGAAGCCCAGCTCCGAGGCCCGGCGTGCCGAGCTCGATGACGCGCGCGAGCTGAGCCAGCTGTTTTTCCCGGAGCGTGCCGGCGCGCGCCCCAAAGCAGCGCGCCGCGAGCGTCCGCCGCCCGCCGCGAGCTCGCAAATTCCGGTGTTGGTCAATGAAGCACCACTGTTCGACTGAAGGTCGCCGGCGCGTCCGGCGGATGTTTCACCGTGCCTCGCGCAGCGCTATCCTGGTCTGGAGCTGTTTACTGGCGGCTCCGGCCACGGCCGCGCCCAAACCTGCGCCAGCATCGCCCGACGGCGCCAGCGAGGCCGCCGCCGGGTCGCGCTCGGGTGCCTTGATCGAGCAGGGCATGCAGCTGCGGCGCGAGGGCAAGGACGAGGCGGCGCTCGCCGCCTTCGAGGAGGCTTCGGTGCTCGCGCCCGAGTCGGTGCGCGCCCGCGTGCACCTGGCTGCCGCGCACCAGGCGCTCGGGCACTGGCTGGAGGCGGACGCCCTGCTCGCCGAGCTGCTGCAGCAGCAGCCGGACGATCCCTACGTGCAGCGTCATCACGCCACCTTGCTGCGCGCGCAGGAGTTCGTGGGGCGGCAGCTCGGCACGTTGCTGCTCGCGGGGCAGCCCGCGGGGGCGCTGGTGAAGGTGAATGGTCGCGAGCTGGGCACGTTGCCGCTGGCCAGGCCCGCGCGGCTGGCGGTGGGCTCGTATCAGCTGGAGGTGACCTTGCCGGGGTATTATCCGTTGCAGCGCCCGATCAATGTAGCCCCGGGCAGCATCCTGCGTGAGTCGGTGGAGCTGGCGCCGCTGCCGGGCGCGGCCGCGGCGGCTGCACCCGCGAGCGTGGTGGCCGCGGAGCCCCTGGCACCACGCTGGCTGGCCTGGACCTTGACGGGGCTCGCGGCGGGCGGCGCGTTGGCCACGGGCGTGGCCTGGGGCGTGCGCAACCACCACGCCTCGCGCTGGAACAGTGACGCCTGTCTGGCGCCGGGCCGCGTGCGCGGCGAGGTGTGCCCCGGCGTGCGCGACGACGGCAAGCGTGCCGAGCAGCTGACGTACGTGGGCGGCCTGGCGACGGTGCTGCTCGGCGCCGGTGCTGCGCTGAGCTGGACCCTGGCGGAGCCTGCGGCGCCGGAGCGAGCGGACGCGGTGGCCGTGAGCTGCGGCCTCACCCTGGGCGCCGGCGTGTGCCAGGGCTCGTTCTGAAGGAGGGAAAGATGCTCACGATGAAAGCGGACTGCAGCCGGGAAGCGCGGCCGAGCCGCGCGATCGCCGCGCTGCTGCTGGCTGCGCTGGTCAGCTCCGGCTGCGTGAAGTTCGCGAGCGAGCTCGACACGGTGGAGCCGGCGTTCTCCAGCGAACAGACGTCGCTGGCTCCGGGGCAAGCCAGCTCGCGAGACGGCGCTCCGGATGGCGAAGGCTCGCTCCTGGATCCGGGCGCAGTGCTGGCGCCCGCGGGCCGCGACTGGTCGTGCGCCAGCGATCAGGGAGCCGAGGCAGCGGCGGATGACACCCAGGCGCCGCTCGCCTATCAGCTGCAGCTCGAGCACTTCATCACCGGTCAGCCCCTCGATGGCGCGCTCGTCCGAGCCTGCTTTCGCGCGGACGTCAACTGCGACGCCCCGCTCAGTGAGACACTGGTAGACGGCAGCGGTGGCGCGCCGCAGGTGGTGGCGTATGAAGGCTTCAACGGCTACCTGGAGATCACCGTCGCAGGCATGCTGCCGTACCTGGTGTTCTTCGGACCGTGGTCGGCGCCGCTGCTCGCCGCGCTGAACGACGTGCCGCTGCGCGTGCTGCCGGAGGCGGCGCTGCAGGCGCTGGGCAGCACTGCCAACGTGCCGCTCGATCCCGCCGCGGGGGTGGTGGCCGTGGCGGCGCTCGATTGCACGGGTGCTTCTGCGGGCGGAGTGCGCCTGGAGCTGGATCGCGGCGCGATCCCTTACGCGTTCGTCGATGATCTACCGGTGATCAACCGCGATTTTACCAGCGCGCAGGGGCTGGCAGGCTTCGTCAACGTGCAGCCGGGCATCGTCGTGGTCACCGGCTACCGCGAGGGCGCGAGCGATCCGGTCGGGGTGGAGAGCATGCTGGTGCGTTCGGGCTGGGTCTCGAGCTCGTTTCTGCTGCCGGCGTTCTCACGCTGAGGGCAGCAGCCAGGGTGAGCTGGCTCGTTCGTCGTCTCGATCCAGCACGGCTTTCACATCCTTAAGCGGTGCAGCTGCAGCAGATGTGGCGATTTGGCGCGGCTGGGATCGTTCGCATGCAGCGGGGCGCGCAATTTCTGCGTAGTGGCGCGCCTGGTCGCTACTGGCTATATCCACGGCGCCATGGCGAGCATTCGTGAGAATGCGGGCTACGGAGCAGCCGTTTTCGCGTGCATCACTCTGGGCTGTGTCGCTACCGACGAGCCCCTGTTCGACGACCTGGCTGTTCCCGAAGCGCGCATCGAGTCGATGGAGGGGAGCTCCGCGGGCAACGTGTCTGGCGAGATCGCCGGTGCAGAACGTTCGCCGGAGCCGGTGACGGAGATCTTGCCGCTCTCGCCCGCCCCGAGCATGGCAATGCCACCGGCAGCGCCGCCGCCGCCGGAGATGACGCCCCCGCCGCCATCGTCCGAGCCCGGGTCACCTGCCGCTCCTGCTCCGGCGCCCTGTCCCGCGGAGGGGCTCTTGCTGTGCGAGTCGTTCGAGCAGAGTGCGAGCGGTGAGTTTCCCGGTGAGCCCTGGTCGCGGGAGCTGTCCGGCTGCGGCACACACCGGGTGGCGAGCGGCGCGAGCGAGGGCGAGGTGAGCCGCTCGGGCGTGAGCGCGCTCGAGGCCACCGGCGGCGGTTATCCCGAGTGCATGTTGCACCTGGAGCTGGAGGAGGAGCCGGAGCTGTATCTGCGCTCCTGGGTACGGCTGGGGGCAGAGCCCGCGCTGCGCGCGCAGTATCTCACCCTGCTGGAGCTGGGCCCGGAGGAAGACGAGGACGAGCCGGAGCTACGCATTGGTCTGCGCCCGCCGGGCGGCAGCCTGTGTGGCGCCAGCCCGGGGCTGGATGTGAGCGTGAGCGGACTGCAAGGCAGCGGGCCGCGCGCGGATTGCTCCGGTGCGCAGCTGGAGCCGGAGCGCTGGCATTGCCTGCAGGCGCATGTGCTGCGGGATGGGCGCCAGCTGAGCTATGAGCTCTCGCTGGACGGTGCCCAGGTGCTCAGCGCCAGCGAGCTGCGTCTGGGTCCGGGCTGGGACGACGAGCTGTATTTCAAGCTGGGCCGCGCCGCTTATGGCGTCAGCCCCGCCGGCTCGGTGTGGCACGACGATGTGGCCGTGAGCCGGTCACCGCTGCCGTGCGAGGCGCCGTAGAGCCGCGGCCCCCCCCGCGCTCTTCAGCGCCTGCCCACGGCGCTCTCTTGATCTGGCTCCCTCGATCTCGGCTCCCTCGATCTCGGCTCCCTCGATCTCGGCTCCCTCGATCTCGGCTCCCTCGATCTCGGCTGCCTGCGATCTCGGCTGCCCTTACGCTCGGCTCACTTGATCTCGGCGCAGCCGATGCGACCGCCAGCGTTGCCCGAGGGCTGCCCGCCGTCGTCCTTCTTCTCGTGCACGATGATGGCGCGCCCGAGGAAGGAGTGGGGATCGCCCTCCTTCAAGTTCGCGCCGGGGGCCACGATGTCCAGGGTGCCCTTGCCGTCTGCCGCCACGTTGATGTTGCCGAGGTCCCCCAGGTGCCGGGGTGAGCTCGACGGCAGGGCGTGCGGGCTGGATGCGGGATTGAAGTGGCCGCCCGCGCTGGCCGCATCCGGCGCGCTGCAGTCGCCCTTTTCGTGCACGTGAGAGCCGTGATCACCGGGTGGAACGCCGTCGAGCGAGAGCACCACCTTCACGCCCTCCGCAGTCTCCGTGAGGGTGGCCTTGCCGGAGAGCTTGGAGCCGCTCTTGGCCTGGAAAATGGTCTCCACGCTCTTGGGCGGCGGTGCGTCGGAGCCGGCCTGGGCGCTTGCTTCCGATGATCCTGCCTCCGATGATGTGGTGGTGGCCTCGCTGCTCTCCGCGGGGGGCGGCTCTGCCGGCGGCGGCGGCGGCTCTGGCGTGGTGGGGCTCTCCTGCGAGCCGCCGCAGGCGAGCGCCGCGCACGCGAGCACGGCAGATGCGAGCACGACCCGCGAGTAAACGGCGCCCGGGGCGCCAAACCTACCGAAGTTGAAGCCGAGCTTTTGCATCGCCTAATTCCTCCACAGCCAGTTCATTCGAGGCGGAGCGCGAGCCCCGCTGGAGCGCATGGAAACGAGCGCGCAGCGACGCTATTCCCGCGCGTTACCCAGGTCAACGTGGTCTTGTGCCACGAGCTGCCGCGCTGCCGGTGTTTCGCGTGCGATTCGCTGCCCGAGCCAGGTCGGCGCCGCAGGGCGGCGAGGGAGGGGGATCTTTGGCGGTACTGCCATCGCGCTCCCCCGGCGATCCATGCTAGGTCAGCTTCGATGATCCCTGCTGCATCACTCTGCGCCGAGCGCCGTGCTCGCGCCGCGCTGGCGTTCGCTGGCAGGGGGTTGCGCGGGGATGTGGAAGGCGACGGGCGATGACGCTGGTCATCTACTATTTCGCCGCCCTGCGAGAGCTGCTGGGCAGGAGCGAAGAGCGGCTGGAGCTGCCCGCACCGGCGACCGTGGCGGAGCTCGCGCAGCTGCTGGCGCAGCGCCACCCGCAGCTGGGCCCGCACCTGGGCAGCGTGCGCTTTGCCGTGAACGAGGTGTTCGTCGATGGCCGCGCGCCGCTCGCGAGCGGCGACGTGGTAGCCCTGATCCCGCCCGTCTCGGGGGGCTGAGCCAGAAACGAGGGATGTCAGGGCGGCCGCTTGTTCGGCAGGGAATTCCCCATTCCGGGAGCGCCCAACCGGGCCGCCCCCGCGTACTCCAGGGGTCTGGAAGAGAAATGAGGAGTCATCAGGTGTCTAGTCGATCCACGCCGCGTGCCTCGGGCCGCCGAGCGGCCTCGCGAGCTCCCTTGCTTGCCGTACTGAGCTCTCTCTGCGTGGTGGCGTCTGCCCACGCGCAGGGCCCCGCGCAGTCACCCAGAGCGCAGTCACCCAGAGCGCAGTCACCCAGAGCGCAGTCACCTGCAGCGCAATCTCCCGGAGAGCAGTCACCAGCCGAGCCGTCCCTGTCCCCGTCCCCGGCCCCGGCGGCAGGTCCAGCGGGGGGCCCCGCGCCGCGCCCGACAGAGCAGGCGAGCAGCGGCGCCGCCGCCGGTGTTTCACGGCTGGAAGAGGTGCTCGGCCAGAGCGGTGGCCTCACGGCGGAGGACGCCGGACGGCGTGCTGCAGAGACGAGCGTGCAGGCTGCCATCGAGCGCGAGAGAGTGGCGGCGGCGCGCAACGACCGCTCGCGCGTGATCTGGAACGCCTTGCCCCGGCTCACCTTGACCGGGCAGGTGACGCGGCTGTCCGAGGTCGATGTGGCCGAGATCCCCGGCTTCGAGCTGCCAGCGGGGGTGGGCAATCCCTTTCAGCCACTGCGTACGTCATATTCGCTCGGCGCCAACCTGAGCGTGCCCTTCACCGAATACATCCTTCGCATGGTCACCGCCCTGCGCGGGGCGGGCGAGAACGAGGCCGCCGCCTCGCTCACCGAACAAGCTACCCGCGCCGGTGTGGCCGCCAACGCCAAGCTGGCGTATTACGACTGGGTGCGCGCCCGGCTGCAGCGCGTGCTGGCCGAGCAGGCGCTGGAGCAGGCGCGTGCGCAGCTGCGGCGGGTGGAGGCGCTGCGCTCGGCAGGGCGCGCTGCCGAGGTGGACGTGCAGCAGGCGCTGGCCTTCAACGCGGAGGCGGAGCTGACGCTCTCGCGAGCGGAAACGCTGCAGGCGCTGGCCGAGCAGCAGCTGCGTACAGTGCTGCACGCGCCCGAGGAGGAGGCGCTGGCGGTCGGTGAAAACGTGCTGGCCCCGTTTCCCGGGGCGGAGGAGCCGCGCCCGCTGGAGGAGCTGTATCGCGAGGCGGAGCAGCAGCGGCTGGAGCTGAAGGCGCTCGACAAGAGCCACTCCGCGCTGGATCGCCTGCTCACCGTGGAGAAGACGCGAGCGCTGCCGCGCCTGGACGGGTTCGGCAATTTCACTTACGCCAACCCCAATCCGCGCGTCTTCCCGCCGCAGCGGAAGTGGGACGAGACCTGGGAAGTGGGCCTCACCTTGACCTGGTCCACCGGGGATCTGGGTAACTCCATCACCGCGGCAGAGGCCGCGCGCACGCAGCGCGATCAGGTGTCTCACCAGCGCACCATCGCGGTGGAGAACCTGCGCCTGGAGGTGGCCAGCGCCTACCGTGCCCTGGCGCAGGCCCGGGTCAACGTGGTCACCGCCGAGCAAGGGGAGCGTGCCGCCGCCGCCGCGCTGGACGCCCGCGCCCGGCTGGAGGAGCAAGGCATGGCCACAGCGCTGGAGCTGATGCAGGCGCAGACCGCGCAGGTGCAGGCTCGCCTCAACCTGATCGACGCGCACATCTCGCTGCGCGTGGCGCGGGTGCAGCTCGATCACGCGCTGGGCCGCGACGTGATGGGTCGCGATGAGATGGGCCGCGACGCGGGCCGCGGCTAGGAGAGGCTGTGGCCAGGAGAGGCTGTGGCCAGGAGAGGCTGTGGCCAGGAGAGGCTGTGGCGGAGGCTGTGGCCAGGAGAGGCTGGGATAGCCAGAGCTGGCGGCACACCGGGCCGCGCCGCTGGGCGGGCCCGGTGTGATGGCTACGGCGTGCGCTCGAGCTCAGCGCAGGGGCGCCGCAGCGCTGCCGGGCACGCCGTAGTGGATGTGCAGCTCCGGATCGCTGCCGGTGTAGAGGAAGCCGTCCACCTCGTTGCCCTCGATCAGGTACGCGGTGGAGGTGGTCAGCAGATCGCCGGCGCCGTCGCCGTCCAGATCGCCCGCGATGGTGACGCCCTCCAGGAAGCGGCCCTCCTCACCCAGGGCGCTGGCGGGGTTTGCGGCCAGCACGGCCTGTACGGGGAAGAGCCAGCTGCCGCTCGCGCGCTGGCGCGAGCCACCCAGCAGCGCCACGTCATTGGCGATGTTGCCGAGGCCTGCGTAGAAGCGGCTGAGCAGCTCGGCATCACCGTCGCCGTCGCGGTCACCGGCGAACCACAGGTCTGCCAGGAGGTCAGCATCGTTGTCGAGCACCACGCTCTCGGCGAGCTCCACCTCTGCCGCGAAAAGCCCGGGCTGTCCGTAGAACAGCCGGGACGGGCCCTCGAGGCTCCAGAGCACCAGCTCTGCCAGCCCGTCGCCGTCCACGTCCGGCGGGCTGAGCACGACGGAGTTGAGAGTGGGCCTGGGCAGCCCCGTGCCCGAGGTGGTGAAGGGCAACAGCCCTCCGAGCTCCTTGCCGATCGAGGTCGGGTCGACGTCACCCTGGTGGCGCTGGCGGGCGCCCGGCACGAACAGCGAGTGTGGCTCGCCCGCCGCAGGTGCCATCACGCTGAGGATGAGATCGCCGGTGCCATCGCCATTCACGTCGCCAGTGGCGATGGGAATTAGCCCACCTTCGGTCACCAGACGAGCGCTGGCATCGAGCAAGCTGGCGCCAGCGCTCAGCCGCTCTCTGGAGCCGTAGAAGAGATACGCGGTGTTCGGGCCAGAGGAGCGCTGATCGGCGATCACGAAATCATCGAAGCCGTCACCATCGTGATCGCCCAGCGCCGCCAGGTGTGGGTCGAGCTCGATGGCGCAGCTGGACTCGCTGCTGGGCAAGGGCTCGCGCGGATCACGCAGCTGCACCGCCACCTGCTCCAGCGGCACCACCCCGCTCAGGCGCTCGGGACCGCCGTACAGCAGGTACGCGCCTTCACTGGCCTCCGCAGGGTAGCAGCTGACGAGGCCGATCAGCAGGTCGCCGAAGCCGTCGCCGTCCACGTCGCCCGCGGCCTGGATGACCTCGATGGCGCCACGCAGGAACGGCCCGAGGAGCAGCCGTGCGCCGCCCTGCTCCAGCGCAAAGCTGCCATTGGGCTCGGTCGGGCGCGGCCCGCCGTAGCGGAGGTGCACGAACTCTACCCCGTTGGTGGCCTGCACACCCTCGACGGCGAAGTCAGCGAACCCATCGCCATCGAGATCCCCCACGCCAGCGATCGCCACCTCGCCACTGCCCGTCGTGTCGATGCGCAGGTTGACATCCGGCGGCGCGAGCTGCGGCCCTGGCGTGAAGTCGGGCGGTGCCGGGCTCTCGCTCTCGCTGGCGAGCGGGCTGGCTGCGGCGACGGGCCCTGCCAGCGGCGCCTGCTCGAGCGCGCGTTCTCGTGCGGACACATCGCCCAGTGCCAGCTCCGGCGAGCAGCCCCATGAGGCCCAGGGCAGCACCGTGCAGAGCGCAGTGCGCAGCGCGTGTCTCACTCTCGGCGTCTTCTGTTGCATGCTGAATTACCTCCGCGCTCTGATGTGAGCGGGCTCGGTATTTGATCCCTTCGCGCTGCGCTCCGCCGCGGCCTTGCTCTCGCGCGAGCTCGTTCCGGGCGCGGCATCGAGGATGGCGCGCAGGTGGACCGCGTAGCGCGCCATGCCGGGCTGGGCGAGCAGCTCCGCCGCGCGCGCTCGCGCCTGACCGTGCGCGCCACTCGCCACCAGCAGATCCAGCGCCAGCACGGATTTCTCCCGGGCGAGCTCACCGTGCGGGAAGCGGCGGTCGTATTGCGCCAGGCCGCGTGCAGCCCGGCGCAGCTGACCCGCGCGTAGCGCGGAGCGGATGGAGTCGAGCTGGCGCACCTCCTGCAGCAGCGAGCCGGCGGGTTGCGCCGCGCCGGGTGCGTTGGCTGCTGCCCTGCTGCTGGTAGCCGCCGGGGCAGGCTCTGCTGCAACGGCAGCGCGGCTCGCCGTTGGGCTCGCGAAGGGCGTCCGGCGCCGGCGTTGCGGCGCTGACTCGAGCAGCGCCGGAGCGCCCTCCGTGAGCTCGGGGCTGGCCGCGGGCAGCGCGGGTGTGGGCCGTGCCTCCAGCGCGGCCGGTGGCTGCGTGTCCGGCGCGGGGCCGAGCTCCGCCTGCGGCTCCGAGGCGGCGGGCGAGCTGGCGGGGCGAGCGAGCAGGGCAGCCAGGAGGTAGATGACCCCGGCGCCCGCAATGCCGAGCAGCGCCGAGCGCGGAGACGACAGTGCGCGCCAGCCAGCCCCGCCTTCGCTCGCTCGTCTCGCACCCTCACTCGGCTCAGGGCACGCGGGCTGCCCGGGGAGCGGCTGCTCCAGCAGCAGCGGAGCCAAGGCTGCCGCCATGCGCTCGCGGGCTCCGGGGGGAGCGGCGTCGCTCTGCGCGGATTGTAGCAGCCGTTGCTCCAGCGCCGTGCCGGCGCCGAGCAGGCGCGGCGGATCCAGCAACACCCGTTTCATGACGACTCCTGCGCTGGCTCGCTGCGCTCCAGGCGAGCCACCAGTTGCGAGAAGCGCGCCCGGGCGCGCCCCAGGCGTGAGGCCACGGTGCCGCCGGGCAGCTGCAGCAACTCCGAGATCTCTGCCACGCTGAAGCCCTCCAGCTCATACAGCACGAAGACGCTGCGCTGCGGCTCGGGCAAGCGCTCGAGCACCTGCTCCAGCTGCTCGCGTGCACGCTTCTGGATCAGCAGCTGCTCTGCGCTGGGCAGATCGCTCGCGTGATCGAGCCACTCAGCCTGCGCCAGCTCACGGCGAACGCAGGCGCGCGAGCGATAGTTGGCGCTGACCCGCACGGCGGTGCCGATCAGAAAACGGCGCTCCTGGCCCTGCTGGATGTCCAGCTGGCGGCGGCTGGCGGTGATGAACACCTCCTGCACCACGTCGTCCACGCTGTGCCGTGGCACGCCCAGGCGCGCCACGAGTCGCCACAGGTTGTCAAAGTGCTCGTGAAACCAGCGCCGCGGCAGCTGCCCATTGCCAGTCGGCGCCGCCCTGGCGGCTGGCGGCTCGGGCCCAGCCGTTTGCTCCGGCTGTGCCGCCTGCTGGGGCTGTGCCTGCTCGGTCTGTGCTGCCTGCCCGGGCTGTGCTGCCTGCTCGGGGAGGGCGGCGCCTGCCCGCGCGCCCGCCGGCTGCGCCATGGCCCAGAAAGGCACCCAGCTGGCGATGGGATGGAATGCGCGCATGCGGACCTTGCCCTGATGTGGACGAGCGCCGGATCTGATCCCTCAAAAGAACCAGCTCAGCCCGGCGCCTGCCCGGAGGCCCAGGCGCGGCACCTCGAAGCTGGTCAGCTCGGGTAGAAAATAGAAGCGGGGGCGGGTGAGCGGCACCACCACGGCGAGCAGCAGGTCGAGCTGCACGTCTTCGAGCGGCGCCCAGCCGAGCTGCAGCTCCGGGGCCGCGCTGAGCCAGGGCCAGGAGCGCCGGCGCGCCCCGGGCACCGCCACGCCCTCGCCGCTGAGCCGCCCCACGTCGAACGTGAGACACGGCCGCAGGCGCAGCGCAGGCGCGAGCGGGAAATGCAACGGACAGGCTGCGCCGGAGAGCGCAACGTGCTGGAAGCGAGCGCGCGCCGCGCCGCCGCCAGCGCGCACCTCCTGTGTGCCGCTCGTGTACGCGGCCAGACGCAGCGACGGCTGCCACGCGGAGCCGGTCCACTCTGCGTGGATGCCGAGCCCGTACTGCAGAGCGGGCCTGGGCAAGCTGGACGAGCCCAGCCAGGTGAACGCCGCGGGACCCCAGCGCAGGTGCGCGCCGGGCGGCGGCGCTGCTGCCGAGGTGGCAGCTTCCTCCGCCAGCGCCAGCTCTTCTGCGCGGGTGAGCGCCCAGCCGCTTGGCGCGAGCTGCGCGGGCGATGCCCCCGGGGGCGGCTCCTCCGCGGCGACCAGCACGGCGATCAGCGCCAGCGCCTCCAGCACCTCGGCGCAGCTCTGACCCCGGACCTCTCGCTGCGCGCCGGCGCTGGCCAGCGCCGCGAGCTGGCCCGTGTAGCTGGCTGGCTCCCTGCTGCTGCGCTCGATGCGCACGCGCAGCCTGCTGGCCAGTGCGCGGGCATCGCTCGCGGGCACGCGCGCAGCCAGCGCTTCCAGCCAGCGCGACTCCGCAGGGCAGCCCTGTGCCGCAAGGTAGCCAGCTGGCGCTGCTTCGCCGGCGCGAGCTGGCCCTGCGCACAGCCATGCGCCGAGCAGCGTGGCGCGCGCGAGAGCCGTGCGAGCTGCCCGGGGCACCTGTGCTGATTAGCATGGCGCCCGCGGGCAGGCAGCTCTGACAGAGCTTGGCTTTGCTCGGGTCGGTGGCTCGCGCTCAGCGCGGGGCAGGTGCCGGGGGCAAGCCGCGAAACAGGAGCGGCACGGGCTGGGTGCTGGGCGCGAAGCGCGGCTCGGTCAGGCTGCGCGCGAGCAGCGCGGCCTCGGCGAACAGCCCGGTGGCGATGGCCGGTTCGGGCGCAGCCGGCGGACCGCCGCGATCCACCAGGCTCGTCGGGGCGTTGTTCAGGTACAGGTAAGCGTTGCTCTGCCCGCTGCGCCAGGCGAATGGCGCCGGGGTCAGGAAGCGGCCCAGGCGCGGATCGTAGTCGCGGCCGGCGATCTGCACCAGACCGGTGTCGATGTCGAACAGACCACCGGCGAAGCCGAAGGCGCAGTTGCCCAGACCGCTGCCGCTGGCCACCCCGAACTCGTCGTAGCTGAGCTCGACCGGGACGCTGGAGGCGTTGGTCACGTGCATCACGCGTCGCACGCTGCCCAGGTGATCGACCACCAGACGATAGCTGGTGTTGCCCTGCATCACGTAGTCCGGAACTTCGCTGTTGCTTGCATACACGAAGCGGGCAGCGACCGAGCCGCTGGGGTTGAGCTCGGCGACGGGCTTGGGGCCAGCGCCGTACAGCCATTTCTTCACGACGACGCCGTCCATGAGCTTGGCGACGCGGCGGCCCAGCCCGTCCACCGTGTACTCGATCAGGCGGCCGTCGGGCAGCTGCACGGAGCGCAGATTGCCGAGCGCGTCGTAGCCGTAGTTGGTGAGCTCGCTCGTGGCCACGTTGAGCCGGGCCTGCAGCGAGCCATCGGCGGCATAGCTGAACTGCTCGTCGCCGTGGCCAGTGATGCGGTCCTGCACGTCGTACGTGGCGCTGCGCAGCACGCCGTCCACGCTGCTGGTCAGGCGGTTGCCGTTGGCGTCATAGCTGTACGAGCGGCTGAGCACGCCGTCGACGCTGACGCTGAGCAGCTGTCCGCGCGCGTCGTAGGCGTAGCCGTAGCTGGTGGTGATGCCTGCCATGGTCTCCGTCTTCTGCTGCAGCCGGCCCGCGGCGTCGCGCACCAGGCTCTGCGAGAAGAAGGGCGTACCCGCCATGCGCGCCTCGTAGCTGTTCAGCTCGCCGTGGCCATCATAGCCGCGAACGTCGCTGACCTGGCCCTGCGAGCTGCTGGTCAGCAGCGGCAGGTCGTTGTCGTACGCCAGGCTCAAGGTGCCGACGCCGATCGGCAAGCCGTCCTCGTCGTAGCTGAAGCCCACCGTGTTGGTGCCGTTGACGGACTCGCTCACCAGACGGCGCGAGGTGTCGTAGCTCTGCACCACGTTGCCAGTGACCGCGCCGCTGAACACCGTGTTGGTGATCAGGTGGGCGTCGCGGGTGAAGGTGAGGTTCACGTCGGCGGGGCCCTGGATGGTCTGCACGTGACCGGTGCTGGCAAAGTAGCCCAGGGTGATCGCGCCAGACGGCATGCTGACCGTGCCCAGGCGGCCTGCGCCATCGTACCCGAGCTGCACGCTGGAGCCGCCCGGACGGAACAGCTGGGTCAGCCGCCCGTCGCTGTCGTACACGAAGCTGGTGATGTCGGAGCTACCGCCCGGAGCGGGGCGGCTGATGCTCTCCAGCAGCTCGGCAGCGTTGTAGCTGGCCTGCAGGGCGGGGCGGCCCGGTGGGGTCAGCTCGATCAGGTTGCCGCCGGCGTCATAGTCGTAGCCGATGATGCTGCCGTCGGCGAGCTCGCGCTCGATCAGGCGGCCGTTGGCGTCATACCCGTAGGACTCCGTGTGCGTGAGCCCGTCGATGAGCGCGCTCAGGTTGCCCTCCACGTCGTACACGTGTGAGAGGCTGCGGCCGCCCTGCGCGTAGCTCAGCAGCTTGCCGCTCGGGTCATGGCTGAACGAGGCCGGCAGCAGGCCAGGCTGGCTGGACTGGGTGACGCGCCCCTGCGCATCGAGCACCGTCGTGATCAGCCTGTTGCGCGGCGAGCGGAAGAGCAGGGTACGGCTGGCTCCGTCGTAGCTGAGGCTGGCGGTGCGGTTGTTGATGGTGAAGCTGCGCACGGCGCTCAGCAGCGCGAGCGGCTGGGCGGGGCTGCCGAGCACGGCGCTGCGCGCCTCCGACACCGTGCGGGTGGAGCCAGAGGGCAAGCGCTCGCTCAGCGAGCCGAGCAGCGGCTCGGCCATGCCCCAGATGGGATCGCCCGCGGGCGTGCTGGTGAGCAAGGTGCCGTCGAACTGGGTCAACGTCCGGAGCTGATCGCTGCGCGATTCCAGTCGCTCGCTCAGGCCATCTTCGCGCACCGTGGTGCGGCGCTCGACGTCGGTGGCGAGCAGCTCCGTGCTGTAGCTGCGCTGCAGGCCCGCGGCACTCTGGCGCGTGACCGTGGTCAGCGCTGCAGCGGCGCTGCGGGTCAGCTGGGTCGTGGCGCCCGCGGTGCTGGCGCTGACCAGGCGCCCGCGGCTGTCGAAGCCGTAGGCATGCTGGACGCCACGCGCATCCGTCTTGGCGGTCAAGAGCCCGCTCGCGTCATAGCTGAGCAGGGTCTGGGCGCCCGAGGGATCGCGGAGCTTGGCGATGCGCCCGGCGGCGTTGGTCTCGATCTGGGTCTCGTGCCCGAAGGGGGCAACGATGGCCACGGGCCGTCCGGCGGCGTTGCGCTCCACCAGGGTGACGTTGCCGCCGCCGTCGCTGATCTGAGTCAAGCGGCCCTCGAGATCGTAGCTGAAGGAGTACAGCAGGCCGCCGGTGAGCGGATGCAGCGTCTCCAGATGCCGGCCGTGGGCATCGAAGCGATACACTTCGCTGCCGTCCTCGGCGGGCACCAGCAGCTCCGCGTCGAAGCCGCCGCCGAACGTGCTGCGGATGCGGCGCACCGTCTGGTTGGAGCGGCCGAGCAGGTACAGGCTGCCGTCGGGCGCCTGCACGGGCCGCAGGTTGCGGGTGCCGAGACCCGCGAGGAGCGGGGAGCCGTCATCGCCGTTGACCCCGGACGAGCCGGTGCCCGCGCCCGCCAGGCGGCGGATCAGCCCTTGCTGGTCGACGATGCGCAGCACCTGGTTGCCGTTGTCGCCGATGATCACCCGGCCATCGCTGAGGGCGGTGACGCTCCAGGGACCCAGGTTGCCGAACTGCGCGCTGCTGGCGAGCCCGCCATCGCCGCCGGAGCCGGTGGCGCCCGTGCCCGCGAAGACTCGCTCCTCGCCGCTCGGCAGGATGCGGCGCACCGTGCGGTCGCCGGTGACGTACAGGCTGCCGTCGGGACCGACAGCGATATCGCCCGAGTCGTCGTTGGCGGACCAGCTGCCGCTGGCCACCGTCTCGATGATGCCGTTGGGGGAGATCTTGCGCACGGCGGCGTTGCTGCCGCTGGCGCGATCCAGCAGGTAGATCGAGCCGTCCGGCGCGGTGGCGTGCGAGATCAGCGCGCACAGCGCGGCCTGGCGCGCGGGGCCGCCGTCGCCGCGGTTATTGCAGTTGGCGCTGGGCAGCACGCCCGCCACGTGCTCGATCCTGCCCGTGCTCAGATCGAGGCGCCGGATGCGATCCACCGAGCCGCCGTTGATGGGGTTGTCGCTGAGGATCAGCGTGCCGTCAGGCGCGAAATCCATCTTGCGCACGAACAGACACAGCTCGCTGCCAGGGCCATCGGTGGTGTTGGGGTCACAGCTGCCCGGGGCCTTGCCGCCGGCGATGGTGCTGACGAGCCTGGTGTCGGGGTCGATGCGGCGCACGCTCGTGCGGGTGGCCACGTACACCGCGCCGTCGCTGCCCACGGCCAGGGCGCGCGGGTCGTTGAAGGTGGCGCCGAGCGCCGGTCCGCCGTCGCCGTCGTCGTTCAGGGTGGAGGTGTGCGGCTGGCCCGCGAAGCGCTCGATGGTGCTGGAGATGGAGTTGGCGCTGCGGCGCGTGCCGTCGCCACGGTGCAACACGCGGCCCGAGGGATCATAGCGGTGGTGCACGCTGAGCGACCAGCCGCCGAGGCCCTCGTCCAGCAGGTCGGGCGCGCCCAGCTGCAGCTGATAGCTCTGCACCTGCTGGTACTGCGCCGGGGCGCGCGCCGTCAGGCTGGTGGCCAGGGTGCCCGTGCCGGCCAGGCCGAAGGCACGCGCCGCCGAGCTGGCCTGCGCATAGCGCACGGGGAAGAGGTTGTTCACGTTCACCAGCACGGGCTGGCGGCCCTGCACGGGGCGCTGCTCTGCGTCCAGGCCGTCCCAGGTGAAGGTCAGCGACTGGTTGGGCAACGGCGGGAGCTCGAACACGTGGCGCTGCCCGGCGACGAGCACCTCCACGAGCTCGCCGCTCGAGGTGTTGCTCACGCTGGCGCCCGTGACCGGAATGGTCAGCGTGCGCTGCGAGCTGCTGCCGCGCACCCGATCGCTGCGATAGCTCAGGCTGAAGGGCGTGCCGGCCAGGGGCAGGCGCTCGCCCAGGAGCTGGTTGTCCAGCTCCAGCAAGGCGCCGTCCGCGGGGCGCGGGCGGTCCAGCGGTAGCTCGGCACGCGGCGGGTCCACCTCCACGCCGCCCGTTCCGCGCAGGACCATCAGCGGCTGGGCGATGTCGATCGGGGCCACGCGCGAGAGCGAGGCGCGCCACAGCGAGGTCCCGGCGGGGTAGCGGCTGGCGATCAGCACGCGCTCTGCCTGGGTGATACCCAGCGCGCCGAGCGTGGTCGCCGTGGCAGGCAAGCCGCTGCCGTCCACGTCGAGCTCGGCGAAGCCACCGGTCTGTCCCAGCACCTCGATCACGCGACCATTGAGCTCACCGCTCCAGCTGGCGCGGGCGCGGCTGTACGAGCCCACCGGCAGAGGGCTGCCCGTGGGGAAGTCGAGGAAGTTCTCGAGCAGGAGCGTGACAGGCTGGTTGAGCTCCACCTGTTCGTCAGCGCCCACATCGGCCGCGCTCAGCTCCGCCGCGTACACGTAGCCGCTGCCGGAGGGCAGCTCAGCGGGCAGGGCGCTCGGGCCCGTGGCGCCCACGCTCAGCTCCGTCAGGCGCAGCGTGAGCTCGGAGAGCGGGCTGGTGGAGCCGTCGGCGTGCCGCAGCAGCGCCTCGGTACCGGCGTTGACGTGCAACACCGCGGTGCGCTCGCCGTCCGCGTCGATCACCGGCAGGCTCTCATGCAGCTGCGCCACCGGGCTGGGGAAGGAGAGCTCGCCGAGCAGCTCGTCGCCCTCCACCAGCACCACGTCGCTGGCAAAGGTGTAGTCCTGCACGGGCACGCGCAGGGTGCGCTGTGCCACCGTGAAGCCCTCGCGCTCGTAGTCCAGGGTGAGGGCGGCGCCGCCGTTGACCACCAGATCGAAGCGGCCGTCGACCCGCGACACCGTCTCACCCAGCTCCGGGTGGCCGTGCACGCGCACGGTCACGCCGCGCAGCGGCTGGCCCGAGCTGCGCAGCACGCGGCCGCGCAGCACCGCTGCCGAGCGGTTCAGGATGGTGCCCGGCGCGACCCCGGTCTGGATCGGCGGATCCCCGTCCTCATACAGGAAGCGCACCCGGTCCAGCAGCGAGACGAAGCCCGCCGGCAGCTCGGGCGCCACGCTGCTGGGATCAGGCGGCAGCAGGCTCACGCAGCTGCCGGCGCCATCGCACTCGAAGAAGTCGTCGCACACGGTGCCCAGCGCGAGCGGTGTGTGGACCACGCCGCTCGCTGGCTCGCAGCTGTCCGCGGTGCAGGCGTTGGCGTCGTCGGGCTCCGGCGGCGTGCCGGGCTGACACACGGCGTCCAGGCACGTCTCGGCGCCGTTGCAGGCGTTGCCATCGGAGCACTCCGAGGGCGTGAGCGCGCC
The DNA here is from genome assembly GCA_025937895.1 of Polyangiaceae bacterium. GTDB lineage: Bacteria > Myxococcota_A > Polyangia > Polyangiales > Polyangiaceae > SZUA-265. Next base: position 18,841 of record JAICQL010000073.1, read on the forward strand.
CGCCACGCAGAACAGCACGCTGCTGCCGGAGCAGACCGGCGCGTAGTCTTCGTCGGCCACGCCGTCGCAGTCGTCGTCGATGCCGTCGCAGGTTGCGTCGGCGAGCGCCGGAGCACCTGCCTGGCAGCTGTCGAGCACCTCGGCCAGCCCGCAGCTGGTGGTGCCGGTGGCGCCGCAGGCGCCCACGCCGCAGCTGGTGGCCACGGCGACATAGCCGTCGTCGATGGTGCCGTTGCAGTCCTGGTCGATGCCGTCGCAGCTCTCGTCGCTCGGCCCGGGCACGCCGGGCGAGCAGCTGTCGGCGACCTGGCCCAGCACGCAGCTGGTCAGGCCCGCTGCCACGCAGGCGCCCGTGCCGCAGCTGGTGGCCACGGGCGCATAGTCCTCGTCGGCCGTGCCGTCGCAGTCTTGATCGATGCCGTCGCAGCTCGCATCGATCGCCGCGGGCGCGCCTGCCTGGCAGCTATCGAGCACCTCGGCCAGCCCGCAGCTGGTGATGCCGGTGGCGCCGCACGCACCCACGCCGCAGCTGGTGGTGACCGGCACGAAGTCATCATCGATGACGCCGTCGCAGTCGTCGTCGCTGCCGTCGCAGCTCTCGTCGCTCGCGGCGGGGATGCCGGGCGCGCAGGTGTCGATGACCTGAGCGCTGATGCAGCTGGTGGCGCCCGAGGCGCCGCAGGCGCCCACGCCACAGCTGGTGGGGACGGGCACGAAGTCCTCGTCGGCCGTGCCGTCACAGTCCTGATCGATGCCATCGCAGCTCTCGTCGCTGCCCACGGGCGCGCCGGGCACGCAGCTGTCCAGCACGGTGCCCGCCACGCAGCTGGTGATGCCGCTGGCGCTGCACACGCCGGTCCCGCAGCTGCTGCCGACCGGGACATAGTCCTCGTCGATCAGCCCGTCGCAGTCGTCGTCGATGCCGTCGCACAGCAGATCCTCCGGCGCGATCGGCGTGCAGGTGCCGGTGCCAGCGGTGCTCTCGGACCCGCAGTCCGCGTCGTCCACGCTCACGCCCGCGCCGTTCGTCCACTCCAGCAGCACCGCCGAGCCGCCAAAGCTGTCCGCCGACGCCAGGTTCAGCGCGCCCGGCTGACTCTCGATGGCCTTCTTGAGCATCCAGCCGTCGAGCGAGGCGCGCCCGGCGAGCGAACAAGCCACGTCGCGGGTGACGTCAAACAGCAGCATGCCGCCCTCGCCGCCGCTGACCAGCGCCGTGCTGCTGGGCGGATCCACCCACGGCACTTGCTCGATTGTGCCGAACATCTGCCAGGACGAGAGCCCCGAGCAGTCTGCCTGCGAGTTGTCCGGGTCTGCGTCTGCTGCGCAGCTCCAGGTGGCGGTCGCCTCTTCCCAGCTCTGCCGCAGGCGGTGCGCGCCCACCAGCTGATTTACGCCGAAGTCCTCGTCGGTACTTACCACCGGCACGATCAGCCGCGCCCGGACCAGCTCACCCTGCAACACCGCGGCGACCGCGGCTGTATCCACGCCCAGCAAGGCGCGGCGCCGAGCCGAGCCCTGTACGCGCAGGATCGGGCTGAAGCCAAAGCTCTGGTTGGGCTGGCTCTCTACCAGCGTGGTATCGCGCGAGATGGGCACGATGCGGCTGCCCGAGATGTCACCGCTGGCAGGGATCAGCGCCTGTTGCGCGGCGCCAAACAGCGGCTCCGCGGAGCGCGAGTCGGAGATTGCCTGTCGTGTTGCATCCTCCGAGCTACATCCTGCGCCGGCTACTGCCAGGCTGATCAAAACTGGCCGCAGAGTGCGGCTCGATCCCAAAGTCCACTTGCGCGAAACGCGGCGACGGGACGCTTGCATGCTCCAGGTCTCCTCGAGCGCTCGCGAGCGCGAGCGCGGACGCAGGCGGTTGATGCGTCGAGGCGATTCGACGCTGCGGCTGCAACGCCTCGCGGAAAGAGCCGCTGAAGCGTGAGCCAGGCCTACGTATCTGTCATTTAAGTATGACTGCGAGTTTATTGCGGAGCGGTTAACGTTGCATGCTGAATTCGGGTCAATCCCTGAGCCCGAAGAACTCCTGCACTGCCGTGAGAATGCGGCTCTTTTCGCCCTCCACGCGCATGTTGCGGCTCTCTGCGTCGAGGTGCTCGCGCGCAGCGTCGAGCGCAACGCGGCGCTGAGCCAGCACCTCCGCCACTTCACGCGCGATCTCGGGGCGCCGCTCCAGCAGCGCGCCGAACGCCGCGCGATCCACGCGCAGGCACTCCAGATCTGTGAGCGCGATCACGGAGGCCTCGCGCCGGCCACCTGTGATCAGCGCCATCTCACCGAAGAAGTCCGGCGCGTTGAGCGTGTGCACGCGGTTGGTGGAGCCGTCGGGCAGGTTGACTCGGATCTCCACCTGACCCTGGGTCAAGACATAGAGCCAGTTGGCCTTGGCGTCCTGCCGGGTGACCACCTCGCCAGCGGCGAAGGGTGCTACCTTGACCGACTTCGCCAGCCGATCGAGCTCTTCCTCCGACAGGCTCTTGAACAGCTCGATGCGCACCAGACCGTCGCGCACATGGGCCACCGCCTGGCGCTGCTTGCGCTCCACGCGCGACGCATCCTCGTTGGAGACAAAGTGGGTGGACGCCGGGATGGCCAGCGGGATCTGCGCGCGCCGCAGCGCGGCATAGATGCGCTCGCGCACGGCGGAGCTGGTCGGATCATCGCGCGCCAGATCCGTGAGCCAGTAGCGCGTCGCATAGCGCGCGCTGCTCTGGTTATGATCCTGCACGAGATCGAGGCAGACGGTGTTGGGGGGGGGCTCCTTGGCCACCCCGGGGATGGGCGCGTTCAGCGCCTGGTCGATGACGCGGATGACCTCGCGCGGGGAGGTGCGATAGTCGACGTTGAAGTGCACCCACATGCGCTTCTGCAGCGGCTGGCCCTCGCGCCGCCCCAGTAGCCGCAAGGTCTGGTTGAGCAGCTGGTTGTTGGGCACGAGCAGGGTGTCCCAGTCGCGCGTCTCCAGCACCGTATGGCGCCAGCGGATGTGCTTCACCTGGCCTTGCACCTTGTTCTCGAGCTCGATCCAGTCACCCTCGTTCAGCGAGTCATCAATCTGCAGCGCCAGCCCGCCGATCACGCTGCCCAGCGTGGACTGCAAGGAGAGACCGATCACGGCGGTGGCCACGGCGCTGGTGGCCACGATGCTGGCCAGGTTGACCCCGGAGCGGTGCATCAGCCAGACCAGCGCCACCACGTAGGTGGTGCCCACCACCAAGTCATGCAGGATGTCGGGTGCGCGCAGCCGCACCATCTGCAGCAGGAAGTCGAAGATGAAGGCTGCTGCGAGGTTGATCGTCAGCAGGATAGCCATGAAATCCGCGGCGATTGTGATCACCGACAGCCACAGGCCAGTGCCCAGCTGTGGCCCGTACGTGGCCAGCAGCGCCAGCAGCAGGTAGGGCACGAACAGGATGACCGTGCGCCGTAGACGCAAGCGGACGCGGGGGCGCCGCGCGTCGTTGGTGGAGCGCAGCAGAGTGGCCAGCACCAACAGGCCGACAGCGATGACCAGCAGCCAAACGAGATGCATCATGGGCAAGCAAGAGGACGAGAAAACGCCAGATCTATCCGGCTGGTGAGGGCTGGCAAGAGTTCCTTTGGCGGTTGTTTCACCGGTACGGCGCGCGCATTGGCGCCGGTAAGCGCCGCGGGCAGCAGGTGCGCGCCACGCCGCAGGGGTGGCCGTGTGCCCCCAGGGGTGATGGCTCGAGCGCGCTGGCCCGCTACGCGATCGTGGTCAAGCGTGGCCTCCCCGTGTCGTTCGCTAAGGTCGAAGCGCCGTGGAAGGACTGTCAGCTCGCCGTCCCGCGACGTACGTCGGGTGCTGTTGTACGGCGCTCGCCCTGAGCGGCTGCCCGCAGCTCCTGAGCGACGATTTCCTGGTGGGGATGCCGGCTGCCGGAGCTGCTGGAACAGCTGGCCAGGGCGGCGCTGGCAACGGCGGTGAGGGCGGGGCGGGGCCGAACGGAGGCGCCGATGCAGCGACCGCGGGGGCGAGCGGTGACGACAGCGGCGCCGGCAGTTGCAGCGACGGTGCTCTCAACCAGGATGAGACAGGCGTCGATTGCGGCGGCAGCTGCAGGCCGTGCTGCTCGCTCGGGCCCTTTCGCGACGTGGTGCAGGTGGAGGGCTTGAGCGCCGACGATCGCTATGGCCCCGTGTTGTCGCCCGATGGACAGTGGCTGTATCTCTCCGTGGTGCCCGCTGGCGGCACGGAGGATCTGTACCGCGCGCGGCGTGGCGCCAGCGCTACCGTGTTCACTCAGCTCGAGCCCGTGCCCAACCTCAACGGCCCCAGCCTGGAGGGCAGCCCCTTCCTGAGCAGCGACGGCCTCTCCTTGTACTTCTTCTCCGATCGCAGCGGCGGCCCTGGCAGCCGCGATCTGTGGCTGGCCACCCGCGCCAGCCCGAGCGGCGAGTTTGGCAACCCTGCGCCGCTGCCGGAGGTCAACTCAGCCGACATGGAGCTCTTGCCTCGACTCAGCCCGGATGGCTCAACCCTTTGGTTCGAGTCCACGCGCGGCGGTGGCAGCGGCAGCTCGGACATCTGGGAGGCGGTGCGCTCGTCGGGCGCCGGCTTCGGCAGCCCGCGCCCGCGTAGCGACCTGAACAGCAGCGCGCGCGACGAGGGCATGACCCTCAGCGCCGATCAGCTCACCGTGATCCTGGCCTCGACCCGCGGCACCGGTGATCTCGATCTGCTCATCGGCACTCGCACCAGCGCGAGCGGCACGTTTGGGCCGCTGCAGCCGCTGGCGGAGCTGAACTCCCCCGAGGACGATCTAGATCCGTTCCTGACGGCCAACGGCCGCGAGCTCTACTTCGTCTCGGCGCGTGAAGGCGACTACCGCATCTATCATGCGGTGCGTGACTGCCTGTGAGCGACCGAGACGACGCGAGCTCGCGGACTGGTGAAGGGGCTCAGGGCGAGACGGGCGGCTCGCGCGCTGGCTCTTGATGCTCCGGATGCTCTGCATCCTCTGGATGCTCGACCCCGGGCTGCACTGGCGCTGTGCGGGTGGTGCTGGTGGTTGACTCCACCTCCGGCTCGCCGGCAGCGGGTCGCTGCTCGGGCCCGCCACGGACCGGCACGATCTCCTCGCGCGTTGGCGCCTCGACCTGCTGCTGCGCCCCACGCACCACGTCCGTCTCGGTCTTCACCTGAGTGTCGACCTTTGCGGGTGGCTGCGTCTCTTGCAGCTGCTGCATGGCGCGGTCCGTCCCCTTGTCCAGCAGCTGAGATTCACGCCGGGCCTCGTTGACGTCTTTCTGCACCTCGCGCCGCTGCGACTCCAGCGCGCCCTGTAGCTCCTTGCGCTCCTCGAGTACCTCGTCCGTGATACCCTCGCGGGCCAGGGCCAGCTTCTTCTCGAGCTCCGCCACTTCAGCCTTGGCCTTCTGCAGCTCTGCCTCGAGATCCTTGGCGACGCTGCCGGTGTTGGTGCGGGCCTCGGCCAGCTCGCGCGTTTGTTCCTCGATGTCCGGACCCCTGTTGCAGGCGAGGCTCAGGCCGAGGCTGGCAGCCAGGCATGCAAATCCATATTGGCGAATCATGGCGTTTCCCCTCGACGGTTTGAGAACACGATTTGAGGACATGGTGTTTCATGCAGCGCCTCGTGAGCGGGCGCGCTGCAACTCTGCCCTGGATTGCTTTCAAGGAGCGTGCCAGCGCTGGGGGGCTAGCATGGCGCGCGGCTGCAGCCGTTAACGAGAGCAAATGGTCGATCCTCGTGAAGAGCTCGGTGGCGACCGTTCCGGGTGAACCCGCTCAGCTGCAAGGCCACTGCGACCATTCGCCACCCCCGCGGCAAAGCGCCGCCTCCAGAAGCGCCCGAATCAGCGCCGGCTCTGCACGCGCAGCTCGGTGAACGGCGGATCGATAAACAAGTCCGTGTGGCGGCCTTGCAGCCATTCCCCGAAAAACGCGGCCAGCACGGCCGTGTTGAGCTGCTGTGAGCGTTCCGGCGGCAGCGCGCCGAGCAGCAGGCTGTCTGCATCCAGCACGGTGCCGCGTGCGGCGAGCTCCGCGGCGAGTTGCGGCAGATCGGAGAAATCGTTGTGGCCGGCCCCGGTCACGTCCACCCGCCGCGCGGGGCCCGACAGGCGCTGAAAGAAGTCATCGAGCGTGCTCTCACCGAGCTCCGAGCGCATCAGCAAGAAGGGCTGCTGCGGAGCGCTGCTGGTGAGCGCGGTGGAGACGCTGCCGTCGAGGTTGGCGCAGGTGGTGAAGCGTGGGTCATCGCGGCAGCTCAGCGCTGCGGCCGCGCCGCCACGAGAGTGGCCGAGCACGCCCGCTCGATCGAGCGCGAGCCGCCCCGCCAGGCGATCTCCAGAGTCGGGCGCCGCGAGGCGCTCCACCTGAGACAGCGCGAATCGTTGATCGACGGACCAGCTGGCGATGGAGGCGTCGCGCACCTCGAGGCCCGGGGCCTCGGGCTGCTCCAGGGCCAGGTTGCCATTGGCGAAGACCACCGCACCGGTCGCGTACGGGTGGCTCAGGGCGAAGATCACGAAGCCGTGGCTGGCCAGCTCGGCCAGGTGCCGCCCGTACAGCTCCGCGGGCGTGCTCATGCCGGGTGAGAAGATCAGCACCGGGAAGCGCTGCGTGCTGCTCGCCGGCTCGGCGTCGAGCGCGGCGGTCACCTCGAAGCGCGAGAACGCGTCCGCGGGTAAGCCGGCGAGGGTGGCGTTCAGCTCGGCGCTGCGCGGCTCCAGAAAGTACGGCGCGCGTTCGGCAGCCGACGGAGCCGCCGGGTACCAGGCGCGTACGGCGAGCCTGCGCACGTCGTCAGGAGCGGAGGTGAGAGGCTCTGGGCGCGAGGCGTCGGCCCACTCGTACGCGGCGGTGCCGGCGGCGAAGCGCACAGGCGGATCCGCGTCGGAAGAGGCGCTGGCAGGCGCGGTGTCCGCGCAAGCGGCGCACGGCGCGAGCAGAGCGACGCAGCACGCCTGGCGCGAGCGGCGCCGGGAGAGGTGAGCGGACACGGAGCGCGGTGCAGCTGAGCTAGAGGCAGACATGGCGAGTCGCGGTGCAGCGGGCGTGCCAGCGCTCTGTAGCGCACCAAAGGCTGTGGCTCGCGATGACTTGCCGAGCGTGAAGGCTTGCGGTGGCGCTCAGCGCGGACAGCTGCCCGCCCCGTGTCCGCTGCGCGGACGGCGCTTGCCGGACGCTTGCTCGCGCAACGCGCTGCGCGAGCCTCCGCGAGCCGCGCGGCAGCAGGAAGCGGCTGCGGGCAGCGGCCGCGGCATGGATCACGAGTTGCAAAGCGACGGATGCAGCCGAGCGCATCGCCCGGCGCAACCAAGGAGCACATCATGAATCCCAGCTCGCTACGTCTTCGTGCCTTACCCTTCTTGCTCGCAGGCAGCGTGCTTGCCGCATGCAGCAGCGCTGACGATGGCACCGCGCTCTCGCCCCCTGCGGCAGCAGCCAGCCCCAGCGCTGCCCTGGACGCAGCGGACATTGCCGACCTGGAGCTGCGCGCCGAGCGTGTGGTTGCGGCCGGGGTGCCCGGTGTCTCCGTCGCCGTCATCGCCGGCGAGCAGACCGTGCTGGTCAGCCGAGGCCTGGCTGAGCGCGCCACCGGCGAGCCGCTGACCAGCGACCACCGCTTCCGCGTGGCCAGCATGGCCAAGTCACTGCTGGCGTCCATCGTGTTGCAGCTGGTGGAGGAGGGGCGGCTCTCGCTCGGCGACAGGGTGGACCAGTGGCTACCGGGCATGCTTCACCACAATGGCGACGCCAGCATCGAGAACCTGCTGCGGCTCGAATCCGGCATCTTCAACTTCGAGGAGGACGAGCGCCACATGGCGCCGTATCGCGCCGGAGACTTCAGCCACTACTGGAGCCCGGAGGAGCTGGTGGCGCTGGCAGACTCCCATCCCGCCGTGTTTCCGCCGGGCGCTCGCTTCCACTACTCCAACACCAACTACGTGTTGCTCGCCTTGATCATCGAGAAGATCACCGGCGCCAGCCTCGCCGAGGTCGTGCGCCAGCGCATCACCGATCCGCTCGGCATGAGCGGCAGCAGCATGCCGACCGGCTCCGCGCTGCAGGCGCCCTACGCTCATGGCTATCAGCTCGGCCTCGGCCCGGAGCCGGTGGACGTGACGGCCATCAGCGCCAGCTCCGTGTTCGGCAACGGCAACCTGGTCGCCACTGCTCACGACGTGGCGCTCTTCTATGGCGCGCTGGCCCGTGGCGAGGTGGTGAGCGCCGCGCAGCTGCCAGCCATGTTCACGCCCAGCCCCGCCATGGACACGCAGTACGGCATGGGCGTGTGGCGCTTCGACCATGAGCTGCCCACCTGCGGCCGCTTCGTGGGCCATGACGGAGCAGTGCCCGGCTATGACGTGACGGCCTTCAGCAACCTCGAAGGCACCCGCCAGTATGCGGTGCTGGTCAACGTGCTGGCGCCGGGCGACGTCGTCGGTGATGAGGTCGCGCAGGCAGCCTTCCGGGAGCTCGTTGAGGCGGCGGGGTGCAATGGTGCGGAGGGTGAGTAGCGTCTTTACCTGAGGTCAGTCGCGCAACACCCCGTACGTCCGCGCGAAGGTCGGATCTGTTTCTGTCGCCGCGCGCCGCAGCGGCTCCAGGTACGCGGCGAGCGCGCGCTGCTCCTCGCTCGGCGCGAGGGCAGGCGCGCCGGCAATGTGACGCGCTACCCAGCGTAGCCCCGCCAGCAGCCGCGCCGGCAAGGTGGGGCCGACGTGATCGGCATCGCGCAGCAGGTGATAGTCGTGCGCGATGTCGAGCTCCCACAGCGCGCGGTGCAAGAATTCGGCGCCATCGTGGGCGTGCAGCGCGTCGCGGCTGCCCGCGTCGAGGTAGACGGCGAGCTGCGCCGCGCGCGGGTGACGGGGTGGTCGGCGCTGAAGAGCTCCGGGTCGCGTGCGGGGCCGAGCAGGCGCTGCGGCACTGCAGGGGGATAGTGGAAGCGATTGCGCAGGGGCACTCGCTCCGCACGGGTGTGCGGCTCCAGCATGGGCGCGATAGCGGCCGCAGCCGCCCAGCGCGAGGGCTGATCGAAGGCGATCTTCAATGCACCGTAGCCGCCCATGCTCACGCCCAGCAGCGCTGCCGGCGCCGTGCTGACCCACGCCGCGAAGCGCTCCTGCAGCGCCTGCAGCAGCCCGTGCGAGACGGCGCTCTGCCAGTGCTCGCCGCGCGCCGGGTCGTCCAGGTAGAAGCAGAAGGGGGGCACCCCCAGGCACGCGATCGAGAGCGGCGGCAGCGAACGCTCTTGCCAGGCCTGCTCCAGCAGCGGCTGGAGCGCGAGCAAGGTGTCCTGATCGCCACCGCCGCCGTGGAGAAACAGGCATACGGGCAGCGGTGTGTCAGTGCCGGCGTGCCAGAGCGCAGTGGCGGGCAAGCGCTCGTGCGCGGCGTGGCAGACCTCGAAGCGGTCCATTCGAGAGAGCTCGGTCATGGTGCAGGCTAGCGCCCCCTCGGCGCGCGTGGTACTCGGGTTTCGCATGGCCGCAGGGCGCGCGCAGCCTCCTCGCAGACAGCCGCGCCAGGCGCGCTCGCTCAGCACGGTAGAGGTCATCCTGCTGGCGGCTGCTCGGGTTTTTCGCCGTGAGGGCTGGCGCGCCACCACCAACCGCATCGCCGCCGAAGCAGGCGTGGGAGTGGGCAGCGTGTACGAGTATTTTCCCGACAAGCAGGCCCTGCTTCACGCCCTGGCGGTGAAACACCTGGAGCTCGCCGAACGCGTCCTCGCGCCTTGCCTCGCTGCCGATCCGGGTGAAGGCGCGCCGAGCGGGGCCGGGGCGGCAAGCCTGGGCGACTGGCTCGCCGCCGTGCAAGCTGCCGTGCTCGCCAGCCAGCAGTATCCCTCCCAGGCGCTGGAGCTGCTGTCCGGCAGCGCGCGCAATGAGCTCGCCGCGCGCGCCGCGGAGCTGCGCGAGCGGGTGCTGCTCGCGCTACGGCGGCGGCTCGAGCAGCGCGGCCACAGCCCTGCGCGCGCCCGCTTGCGCGCGCAGGCGGCGTTCGGTGCCATCGGCGAGCTCACCGTGGTGAGCTCACTGCGCGAAGGTCAGGAGCTCCTCGCTGCGGAGCTGCTGGCGATGGCGCTTCGTCACTGCGAGGCCCCGCCAGACACGTAACTGAGAATGATTCGCATTTTTATTCTTGTCTGCTTTTCTGTGGCGTGGCAATTAGCCGGTGCCGTGGCTGGTGCCTGCCTGGCGCTTTTGTGTCGTGTGGGTGTCAGCTGGGTGCAGACAGATTCAGGAGCAGCGATAGATGAGCTGGGATGACGAGGACACGATCTTCGAGGTCGTGGTCAATCACGAGGAGCAATACTCGATCTGGCCCAACTACAAGGAGATCCCCCGGGGCTGGCGGGCGGTGGGTGTGTCCGGGCGGAAGCAGGAATGTCTGGCGCACATCGATCGGGTGTGGACTGACATGCGGCCTCTCAGCCTTCGCAAGCTGATGGCGGCGGACGCTGCGGCGGCCCGGCAGAGCTAGGCCAGCAGAAGCTTGCACCCCCGCGCAGGGGGCTGGCGGCTGCGCGTGCGCCAGAAACTGGAGCGAGTGGCGGTGCAGCGCCCGCTGCCTGCTCGGCGCGCGGGAGACGGAGGATGGCGCCTGAAGGCGCTGCTTTGAAGCGCGGCATCGCTGGCAGGCCGCGGCTGCACGCGAGCGTACTGGCGGCGCTGCAGTGGCGGCGCGCGTGTGCTCGCGGGGCGTGGCTGCGCGCCGGAGCGCACAACCAAGTGTTCGTTGAAGGTACGTCATGAGTCTGAAGTCGGAATCAGCCGAGCGGGAGTCTGCGGAGATCCAGGCGCTGGAGAGCGCGGTCGCGGCGGTCGTCGCGGAGATGGGCGGGGGGCGAGTGACGGGCTTCGCCGTCGGCGCCGGCGAGCTGGCGCTGGCCGTGGAGGTGGAAGCGCGGCTGCTCGAGCTGTTGAACGCGGACTCGCTGGCGAGGCTGGTCGGAGATGCTGCGCGTGAGGCCGCGTGCAGCGCGCCTCGCTGGGTGGCGTTCCTGGAGCCCGGGCAAGGCTCGGCTCCCGAGAGTGGAGCGGAGCGGCGAGGCCTCGCGGCTCGTCTGCTGCAGGGTGAGCTCGGGGCGCTCGCGCTGTACCGGGATGGGCTGCGGCAGGAGAGCGGCGGGGAGGCGGCCGCACCGAGCGTGACGGAAGCGCAGCTGGGCGAGCTGTGGCGGGCTGTGTTGCGCCTTGCCGAGGTACCGCGAGACGCGAGCTTCTTTGCGCTGGGGGGCAGCTCGCTCCTGGCTGCACAGCTGCTGGCGCGGGTGGGGGAGCGCTTTCAGGTCGCGCTGGAGCTGCGGGAGCTGTTCGAGGCACCTACGCTGAGTGGTATGGCGCGGGCGATCGAGCTCGCGCTGGCGCAGCCCGGGGGCGCGCGCGTGCTGGCGCCCGTGCCGGTGCTGTCCCGCGCGCAAGCCTTGCCGCTCTCCCCGCAGCAGGCGCGCATGCGCTTCTTGTGGCAGCTGGATCCGGAGAGCGCGGCGTATGTGGTGCAGGGCGCTCTTCAGCTGCAGGGGCGCATCGACGGGGCGGCGCTCGCGCGCGCGCTGGCGGCACTGGTGCAGCGGCACGAGGCGCTGCGCACGCGCTTTCCGGAGCACGAGGGCGAGCCACGGCAGCACATCGATCCGCCTGCGCCACCGCAGGTGACCTGGCACGACCTGCGCTCGCTCGGGCCCGCCGAGAGCGCGCGGGACGGAGAGGCCCTGCTGCAGCGCTCGGCGCTCGAGCCCTTCGACCTGAGCGAGGGTCCGCTGTTCCGGGTGTGCGCGGTCTGGCAACAGGCGGAGCAGCTGCTGCTCGGCGTCTCGCTGCATCACAGCGTCGCCGACGGCCTGTCGATGACGGTGCTGGCTCGCGATCTGCTGAGCCTCTACGCCTCGGAGGCGCAGGGCACGCCGCACGGCTTGCGGCCCTTGCCCGTGCAATACGCCGACTACGCGCACTGGCAGGCCGCGCGCCTGGCTGGCGGCGGAGGGGCGCGCCAGCTGCAATACTGGCTGGAACAGCTGGGGCGAGAGCACCCACCGCTGGACCTGCCGAGCGATCGACCGCGCCCGGCCACGCAGAGCCTCCGCGGCGCGCGGCTGGAGATCGCGCTGGGGGACGAGCTGGTGGCGGGCGCACGGGCGCTGGCGCGCCAGCTGGACACCAGCCTGTTTGCGGTGCTGCTCGGCTCGTTCGAGGTGCTGCTCCACTGCTACACCGGGCAGCGCGATCTGCGGGTCGGTGTGCCGATGGCGAACCGGCTGCGGCCGGAGGCCGAGGGCCTGATCGGCGCGCTCCTCACCACCCAGGTGCTGCGCGTGCAGCTGAGCCCGCGAGAGAGCTTTGCCGCGCTGCTGCGCCGCGTGCACCAGGTGGTGCTGGGTGCCAGCGCTCACCAGGAGCTGCCCTTCGAGAGCCTGGTGGAGGCGCTGCAGCCCGAGCGCGACGCCGCGTACAACCCGCTGTTCCAGGTGATGTTCAATCACCAGGAGCGCGACCTGAGCGCGCTGCGCAGCTTGCCGGGGATCACGGCCCGGGTGATCGAGGTGGACAGCCCCGTCACCCGCTTCGATCTCTCGCTGAACACCGTGCACGACGAGCAGGGGCGCCTGTCGGCGTCCTTCACGTACTCGACAGAGCTTTTCGATGCCGGGCGCATGCAGCGCATGGCCCGCCACTGGCGCGCGCTGCTCGCGGCCTTGCTGGCGGCGCCGGAGCAGCCGCTCTCGGCACTGAACTGGCTGCCGGCGGAGGAGCGGGAGCAGCTGGTGCGCTGGAGCGTACCGCCGCACCAGCCCGCGCCCGAGGGGCTGGTTACGGACTGGATCGAGGCGCAGGTGCGCAGGCAGCCGGATGCGCCGGCGGTGACGTTCGAGGGCGATACGCTCAGCTATGCGGAGCTCGATCGCCGCGCCGCGCAGCTGTGCGCGCGGCTGCTCGCGCGTGGCGTCTCGGCGGACGCCGTGGTCGGCGTGGCGCTGTCGCGCTCGCTGGAGCTGGTGGTGGCGCTGATCGCGGTTGCCAGGGCAGGGGCTGCCTACCTGGCGCTCGATCCGGAGTATCCGTCGCAGCGCCTGGCATACATGATCCGCGACGCGGGGGCGCGCTGGGTGCTGCACGGCCCGGAGCTCGAGCGGAGCTGCGCGGGCGAGGGGGTCGAGTGGCTCGACGTGCAGCGAGATCTGGCGCAAGCCGCCGAGCTGACGGCGCCGTCACGCGCGCTGCATGCAGAGCAGCTGGCGTATGTGCTGTACACGTCGGGGAGCACCGGTGAGCCCAAGGCCGTGGGCAACACGCACGGCGGGCTCGCCGAGCGCATCGGGTGGATGCAGCGCGAGTATGCGCTGCAGCCGGGCGAGGCCGTGTTGCACAAGACGCCGCTCAGCTACGACGTGGCCGTGTGGGAGGTGTTCTGGCCGTTATGCGCCGGAGCGCAGCTGATCGTGGCGCCGCCGGGCGACCACCGGGATCCGGAGCGGTTGAGCGCGCTGATCCGCCGTCACGCGGTGTCCACCGTGCACTTCGTGCCCTCGGTGCTGCGCGAGTTCCTGGCGCAGGACTCCGCGCACGAGTGCCGCAGCCTGGTGCGCGTGTTTTCGGGCGGCGAGGCGCTCACCCCGGAGCTGCAGCAGCGCGCACATGCCTGCTGGCCCCAGGCGCGCCTGGACAATCGCTACGGTCCGACCGAGGCGCTGATCAACGCCACGTACTGGACGTGCCGCCCCGAGCAGCGCGGCCCCGTACCCATCGGGCAGCCCATCCCGAACACGTTGATCCGCATCCTGGATGCATCCCTGAGCCCGGCGCCCGCGGGGGTGAGCGGCGAGCTGTACATCGGCGGGGCGGGGCTGGCGCGCGGGTACTGGGGTCAGCCGCAGCTGACGGCCGAGCGCTTCGTGGCCGACCGGTTCGGTCCCGATCCGCAGGGGCGGTTGTATCGCACCGGGGATCTGGGGCGCTGGCGCGCCGACGGGACGCTGGAGTACCTGGGGCGCAACGACCAGCAGTTGAAGATCCGCGGCTTCCGCATCGAGCCAGGAGAAATCGAAGCGAGGCTCGCCGAGCATCCCGAGGTGCGCCACGCGCTGGTCCTGGCG
>JAICQL010000035.1 GCA_025937895.1 Polyangiaceae bacterium
CGCCGTCCGCGCCCATCACGAGGTGGACGCTGAGCCCGCGCTTCTTCAAGACCGCGATGGTCGAGTCGACGCTGCGCGTGACCGTCTCGTGGATGACGAGCTCGACAGCGCGGGTCCGCTTGCCCTTCGGTGCGAACCGATGGACGCCGGCCTCGGCGAACGTGCGCACGGAGAGCCCGTCGACGGGGCACGTCGCAACGCCGCTGACGATGAAGCCGCCGCTCACTGGCCGGGCTCCTTCCCTTGCAGCTCCTCGACAGCCCGCGCCGGGAGCTTCAGCCCCTTGTCGAAGAAGCGGGCCCTGGTCTCCGTGGCGATCGGCTTGGTGACGATCTGCTCGCTCTTGCTCACGAGACGCTCGATGAGACGCCCCTTCTTCACGAGCTGCGAGTGCAGCTCATCGACCATCAGGCGATGAAGGTGCCCGGAGCTACCCTGCGACGGGTGCGCCTGCTCGCTCGCAGGCGAGCGCACCAGAAACTCTCGCGAGCGGCAGGTGGGACACTCAGGCAGAGGAACGACTCCGTCCTCGACCTGGTCGTCGCGTTCGACACCGACCGCGAGGTTCGCGAGCGCAACGCGGTTCTCGCGATCACACCCTGCGCAGCGCTGAACGATCTCGGTGTCGGTGATCTCCTGGATGGCCATTGGTGCTCCTCACGCGATCGCGGTGTACGTGCCGAACCACCAGACCGTGGAGGTGCCCGCCATCGTCTGGTAGCTGAAGAAGCCGAAGCCATCTCGGTCGGCGAAGTACGTCGACGGGCTCCCCGAGAACCCGCTGCTCGTGTTCAGCGCGCTGAACGTGATCGACGACGGAGTGGCTGGGAAGCGGTTGCGGAACGTGACGGAGCCACCACTCGCGAGGGAGCGCGTGGCGCTATCGGCGTTGGACCACTCCATTCCGACGCGGCCCACCTCGCGCACGGTGCCCGTCAGCTCGAACGCCGAGTTGACGGTGCTGCTCATCGGGAGGCGCCACGTCCGCGTCCAGGTCGTGAACGTCGCTGCGAACGAGTCCTCGTGGAGGAACTCGATCTCGTTGCGAGCGAAGCGGAACGCGCCGCAGAAGGTGCCGCCAGCGTCGCGCACCCACTGCGCGCCGTCCCACGAGGCGTTCAGCGTGAACCAGATCGAGGAGCCGTCGGCGTAGATGCGGAGGTGCGTCGCCGCTGAGCCGGAGGCGTTCGAGTCGAGGATGAGCGCCTTCGTCCCCCCGAGCGGAGGCTGGCGGATCGAGCGATGCTGCCCGGCGTTCGCCTCGTTGCCTCGGAAGTGGTCGCCCTCGACGGCGTCGAGGATCTCGGCGAGCGCGGTCTCGACGTTCGCGGCGTTGAGGTTGTTGCCGGAGTCGGCGACCGAGACGGCGCTCGCAGTGTGCGCGCCGCTCGCCTGGTTCACGTGGCCGTTGATCCCGCCGAGCAGCGTCACGAGAGCGGCGCGCAGGGTGCCCGCAGCGATCGCTGTGGGTGCGCCCGCGATGGCATCGACTCCAACGAGACCAACGCCGGGCGCGGAGGCGCCCGTGGCGATCAGGTCGGTGACGATCTCCTGGAGCTGCGCCTGTACGTTCGTGCCAGCGACGTTGTTGTGAGGCGTCGCTGCGATCGCCGCCGCGTTATGCGCACCGGTCGGCGCGCTCACGTGCGTGTTCAGGAACCCCAGGAGCTGCGCGAGCTGGCTCTTCACGGAGCCTGCAGGGAGCGCGTTGGGAGCTCCCGCTGCCGCGTCCACGCCGACGCGCGAGGCGCCGGAGCTGCCCACCGCTCCGGTCGCGAGGTCGTCGATCAGCTCGTCTACGGCGGCCTGCACGTTGCCCGCGCCCACGAACCCGTGCGGCGCGTAGTCGATCGCCGTCGCCGCATGGCGCCGCGCGACCGCCGTGAAGTGGTCGCGCAGCTCGGCGTCGGCCTCATCGAACGCCGCCTGAACCGTCGCGGCGAGCGGCTGGAGGATGCTCCAGGTCCCGGTGGTCACGGCCACCGAGGTGCCCTGCGCGAAGATGAACGCCTGTCGGCGCGAGGTGTCGAGGTCCGCGACGAGGATCTGCGTCTGCCCGGGGCGACGACGGACGTCGCAGAGGAGCAGCTCGTCGGCCTGCAGCGCGGGCTTCGGCGCGACGCCGATGGCCCCCTCGGGCGCCTGCCGCACCACGAGCTCGAACGACTCGTCTCGCCGGAAGAACACCTGCTGGGAGTTGCCGTCCGTTCGCGGGTCGGAGAGCTGGCGCTTGAAACGCAGGAAGATGCCCAGCCACCGCTCGTTGCCGACCGTGGCGACATCGGTCGGGATGCCCACGAGGTCGACGGCGCAGTCGACGGTCTGCCCGGTCCCGAAGAACATGCGCTGACCGAGGTTGTCGTAGGCCCGCGCCGGAGCCGTGAGGTCCACGGTCAGGTCGGGGACCGGCGAATGCGGCGCGGGGACGGCGCCCGAGACGATGCCGTAGATGTTCAGGTCGGCGGCGAGGTCCCGGTCGGCCTTCTCGAGCAAGGCGAACGCGAGGTCGAGCTCGGCCTCGGTGACGCGCTGGCGGAAGTAGAAGTCGACGCGATCGGCCATGTCCTTGCCTCGGAGCGCCCACGTGGCTCTCCAGGGAGGCAAAGCCGCTCGGCACGGGCCTGGGGGACAGGGGTGGCTTCGCGGTTTCCACGGCCCGGCTCCTGAGCGACAATCCGAAAGCTGGGGCCCTGCCGCCCCGCCGTGGAGAACGCGTGGACAGTCGACCGAGCCCGAGAGGCCATTCCCGAAGCCACCAGCGAGGCGATGCCTACCGCCGCGCTCTCGACGAGTGCGCACGCGTGGCCCGCGAGGAGTTCGGCGTGGCCAGCGGGGCCCTCCATGACGCCGAAGAGATTGGCCTGCGCCTGAAAACAGCCGTGGGGTCGGTGGCACGCCGGGCGCCGGCGGACGGTGCTGCGGTCGAGGATGCCCGAGCGCGCCTCCAGGAACTCGAGTTGAAGTTGGAGACGACCCTCGCGAGCTCGCTCCGGGCAACGGGGGCAGCCCTCCGCGCGAAGGAAGCTGCGCTGAACCGCTTCACGGTGACCCTGTTCGGGCGGACGATGGCGGGCAAGAGCACGATCCGAGAGGCGCTAACCCGCGGCGACGGAGCGACGATCGGCAAGGGGGCCCAGCGCACCACGCGCGACGTGCGCGAGTACACCTGGAACTCGCTCCGCATCATCGACACCCCCGGCATAGGTGCATACGAGGGCGACGAGGATCGTGCCCAGGCGCTGTCGGTGATCGATGAGACCGACGTCGTGTTGTTCCTCGCGAGCTCGGATGGCATCCAGGAGGAGTCGTTCAAGGGGATGCAGGAGTTGCGGCAGCAGAACAAGCCGCTCCTGTTCGTGCTGAACGTGAAGCGCGATCTCGAGAAACCGGTGAACATGCGCCGGTTCCTCAAGGACCCCCGGTCGGTCTTCGACGACAATGAGCTTCGAGGTCACTTCGATCGCATCCACAAGCTCGCCGGCGAGTACCTGGGGATGCGGGATCGCTCGAGGATCACGAACTCCTCCACGATTTCGGCGAGCTCGAATCCCCTGCGGACCCGATCGGCCAGGTGGAGCTCCACGAATTCGGCGGGGTCCGAGCCATCAGCGAGCGCGCTCAGGAACCGGGGGAGGATGTTTCGCAGCTCGGGCTGGTCGAGCCCCCTCGCCGAAGCTGCCTGGTCCGCCTTCGCGGCCCAGTCGGTCATGATCTGTTCGTGCCGCTGCTGGATGATTTCTGCCAAGCTGGCCATGGCTGCATCCGCCTAACATGGCCTCCCTGGAGAAGGCCACCTCCGGTCTTGCGTACCTTATCGCGTCCAGGCACGACGCCGTGCCGAGCGTTCTCAGGCATCGGGAAACAACCGAAGAGATCCGCCCACCGAGCCAAACAACACGCGATCGTCGGCCTCGGCATCCGCCCATCCTACCGTCCGTTCCGGACGTTCCTCACCGAGGCGTTCGCATGGGAACCGTGAGCTTCAGCCGACAAGCTTCGTGATGAGCCCCATCCCGCGCGCGGTCTCGGTGGGCGTCGCGTCGGCGAGCTCGAGGTACACGCGTCCGCTCTCGTTGAAGTCCTCGGTGTTCACGCACCGCGCTCGCTCGCGGGCGTCGCCAGCTCGATCTCGGCGGCGAGCTTGTGCAGCGCGGCCTCACGACGCGGTAGCTGGTGCCCTTGGGGAAGCAAAGCGCGATCTGCGGCTCGGGCGTTCGTGGCGGCTCTCGCCCTGGCTCACCGTCTTTGTCGCCTGCGTGTCTTGATCGCCGTGCTCATCGTCGTCCTCGGTGGCGCGTCGTGCGAAGTGCCCGTCGCGTGAGGACATACAGGCTTCCATTTCGACCCATAGCGATACCACCGCGGCGGCGACATCGTGGACGAGCTTTCCCTTGCGCGGCCGCGGCGCACGCCTACCGGGAGCGAATGGTCGGCCCGTACCGAGGCGTGCTGCCTGACGCCGCGGTGCGCAGCATCGAGGAGCAGCTTTCGGGTGCCTGCACCGTCGAGATCGCGGCGTTCGACGAATTCTCGAAGCTCCTCGGTGACGCGCGCGCGACCGCGGACTTCGATCACGTCGTTTTCGACACGGCTCCCACCGGGCGCACGCTGCACCTGCTCGAGCTGCCTGCCGCATGGACCGGCTTCCTCGAGACGAACGTCGGCGGCACGTCGTGCCTCGGACCGCTCGCCGGTCTCAAGGCACAGCAGGCGCTCTACGACGGTTCACGTGCCGCGCTCATCGACGGCGCCCGCACCGCGCTCGTCCTCGTGTCGAGGGCCGACGTCGCGGCGCTCCGAGAGGCCGAACGGACGCGTGGCGAGCTCGCCGCCCTTGGGATCGAACGACAGGAACTCGTCATCAACGGGCTCTTCCGCGCGGAGGATCTGGCTGACCAGGTCCATGACGATGGGCAAAGGAGGCGTCGGCAAGACCTCCGTCGCCGTCAACGTAGCCGTCGAGCTCGCGCGTCGCGGGCACAAGGTGCATCTGACGACGACGGACCCCGCCGCGCACGTCCAAGAGACCCTCGGAGGAGCGGTCGACGGCATCCGTGTGAGCCGCATCGATCCCGCGGCCGAGACCCGTACCTACTCCGAGGAGGTGCTGAGGACGGCGGACGCAAACCTCGAGGCCGCGGGTCGCGCGCTGCTCGAGGAGGACCTCCGCAGTCCGTGTACCGAGGAGATCGCCGTCTTTCGCGCGTTCGCGCGCATCGTCGATGAGGGCGAGCACGGCTTCGTCGTCATGGACACCGCGCCCACGGGGCACACCTTGCTCCTGCTCGACGCCGAGTCGTACCACCGAGAGGTGCTTCGGACCTCAGGCTCGGCACCCGAGGAGTCCGGCGCCTGCTGCCGCGCCTGCGTGATGCGGCCTACACCAAGATCCTCCTCGTCACGCTGCCCGAGGCGACGCCCGTCCACGACGCGGCGGCGCTCCAGCGTGACCTCGAGCGGCGACGCGCTCCCCGGTCCTGGCCGACCTGCTGTGCGCCGCGCTGTCGGCGTGCATCCTGAAGAACGTTGAGCGCTTCTCGCACATGCTCCCGTTCCGCTACGAGTCAGCCTCAATCGAGGTGACCGCCGATCGCGAGGACCCGCCGCTCCGTATCGTGCGCACGCACTACCGACTGCGGATCGTGACCGATGAGCCCGCGGCGCGCATCGAGCTGCTGCACAAGAACATCCGGAAGTTCGGGACGATCACGAACACGCTCGCAGCCGCGTGCGAGCTGACCGGAGAGATCGAAGCGGTCTCCTCGGGAGGTGCGACGTGACCGCCGACGTGAAGGTACTCTTCGTCTGCGTGCACAACGCTGCGCGCAGCCGCATGGCCGAGGCGCTGCTCCGAGAGCTTGGCGGACCGCGGTTCGAGGTGACGAGCGCGGGCTTCGACCCGCGTGAGGTCAACCCCCTTGTCGTGGAGGCGCTGGCGCAGGTCGGGCTCAGCTTGCCCTTGACGGCGCCCCATGCGTCTGTTTTCGACCTGTTCAGGGCCGGCCGTCACTTCCACTACGTCATCGGTGTATGCGACGAGGAGCACGGTCAGAAGTGCCCACTGTTCCCGGGCGTGACGCCGCGCCTGTACTGGAGCTTCCCAGATCCCGCGTCGTTCGAGGGCACGCACGGCGAAAGGCTGGCGCGGGTGATTGAGATACGCGAGGCGATCCGCACGCGCCTCGACGCCTGGCTCGCAACGCTGCCCGGCGCGGCGCGTTCATCGACGACAAGGACAGACTCCCAATGACCAACGCCAACGCCGGACTACTCGGCAAGCTCTCGTTTCTCGATCGCTATCTGACGCTGTGGATCTTCGCCGCGATGGCGTTGGGCATCGCCCTCGGCTTCCTCGCTCCTGGCTTCACGACCGCGCTCAACGGCATGAGCGTGGGCACGACCTCGATCCCGATCGGGAGCGGCCTCGTGCTGATGATGTACCCGCCGCTCGCGAAGGTCCGGTACGAGGAGCTGGGAAAGGTCTTTCGCAACAAGCGCGTGCTGACGCTGTCCCTCGTGCAGAACTCATCGGCCCGCTGAAGTTTCGGGAGGGCGCCAGCAGGCGGTTCCTCGAGCGCGTCGCCAGCTTGGCCTCGCGCCGAAGTGTCTCACGGCGTAGAATCCGCTGCAATGTCTCGCCTTTCGTTCAAGGTGCGGCTTCGCCGCCTGCCCACGGAGATGGGCGGCCGCAAGGGGCCTATCTTCAACGACTACCTTCCGAGCTGGGATCTCAGGAACACATGGCTCGGCGAGCCAACCATCAATGACGGACGCGTGCTGCTCGATGGAGTCAGTGAGATCGCCCCAGGCGCAGAGGGATCGGCGATCATCGCACCGCTCGCGGAGGAGTTCTGGGGTGCAGTCGATGTCGGCGCGGTTCTCTCGCTGCAGGAGGGCAGTCAAATCGTGGGTTACGCGACCGTGGTGGAGGTCAGCCGACCCGAGCACTTCGCGCGAGAGACGGCGGCCTTCGTCGTCGAGGCGAGCCAGTTCTGCGACTTCATCGAGCGCGCATCGAGCCTCCCGTTGAACGAGCGACTCGAAGCGGCCCGCGCGCGGCTGTTGGCGCTCTACAAGGCCGGTGCTGTGCTTCCCCACGTTGAGCCACCCGACGGCTTCGACGCGGGGCCGAACCCTCCTCGCCCCGCCGACTGGGCGGGCTTCGACAAGTTCGAGGTCTACTGGGAGGTCTTCGACCCGTACGTGGACGAGGCTCCGGTCGCGGGCTCACTTTCCGACGATCTGCTGGACGTCTACTTCGACGTGCGGCGTGGCATTGACCTCTGGAAATCCAAGGCCCCGCGCGCAGCAGCGATCTGGGAGTGGCGTTTTCACTTCGACTCGCACTGGGGTGACCACGCCGTGGATGCCCTTCGGGCGCTCCACCGGGCCTGCCGCGCCGCATAGTTCCGAAGCGCGTCCCCTGACCACCGGGCCCGCGGCTTTGCTTCCGCGTGGCCATCCCGATCGTCAGGTCCGTAAGCATGGGCTCGGGCTTGGGGGGCGGCGGGGTCTCGGCGAGCGTGACGGCCTGGCTCTTGTGGCGGAAGAGCGGCCTCTCGATGACGCGCTCGTGAGGGCGTCGAAGTTCACCAGCTCGACGCGGCACATCCCGGTCGTCTCGTCGGCGCTGGCCTTGGCGACGAGCGCGCGCAGCAGGCGCCCCCCGCCGACACGGTGATCCGTGGTGCGCGGTCGAGAGCTGTGGCGCGCACGTGGGCGCGCTGCGCGCGGCGGGCGCGGGAACCGTTGAACGCTGGCGTGCTTCGTGCGCTGAGGTGTAATGATTCGAGGTCCTTCGCGTCTTCCAGGTGAAGGAGATCGACCATGAGCCAGAACCAGAGCTGTCCGTGTTGTGAAACCAAGGGATGTGACTGCGGAGCCAACTCTCGCCCGGCCGGCGAGTGCTGCTGCGGTAAGACCTGTCAGTGTAACCCCTGCAAGTGCGGACCGGAGTGTGGCTGCCCTGGCGCCCAGAAGAAGTGACGCCCGCGAGGCCGTCGCGGAGGCGTTGACGCGCCTTCGCGGCGGGCTCGAGCGGATGTGTCGTCGGCGCTTTCCGTCGCTCGATGCGGGCGACGTCTACCAGCGCGCGTCCGTTCGCGCGCTGGAGCGGAGCGAGTCGGTGCGCGACCGCGAGCGCGTCGACGGATGGGTCCGGCGCATCGTCGTGACCTCGGCGCTCGATCTCCTCCGCGAGCGGCGAGCAGAGGTGCCACTTGCCGACGGGGACGACCTCGAGGTCCACGACGTCTGCGCCTGCACGCTCGCGCTGATGAAGACATTGCCCGAGTCCTACTCGGACATCCTCCGTCGCGTCGATGTCGAGGGAGCTGGGCTCGCCGAGGTCGCGGGCAGCCTGCACATCGCCACCGGCAACGCTGCCGTCCGCCTGCATCGGGCGCGGCGCGCGCTGCGAGCCCGCCTCCGCGAGCATTGCGGCGTCGAGACGATGCGGCAATGCCTCACGTGTGTGTGTAACGAGCGGGGCTGCTGCGGGACCGCGTAAACGCGGCGGATCGGAGGGGCGTCGGCGGGCCTACAACCGCGTCCGACCCGCCATCTGCAGCCCGTGGGGTGGGCGATGAAGTTCGCCGGGTTCGATCGTTTCGCCGCTCGAGGAACTCGAAGGCCTTCCGGCCCCCCGCTTCGAGTCGCTCCAGATCGAGCATCATCCTCGCAGTCCCAGCCTCTCGGCCATGTGGTGCAAGTTGCTGCGCGCCATGCCGAGGGAGCGGGCCGCTGCGGCCCAGTTGCCGCCGTTTTCTTCCACGGCGCGAAGCACCATGATGCGCTTCGTTTCCTCCAGGGCTTCGCGGAGGGTCTTGCCCTCGATGGCCAGCACGGGGGTTCCGTGCGGGGGTGGCTGGGGTGTTGCTGCGGTCTTGGCTCCGGGCGCCGGGGTATCGAGCTGAAGGTGCTCCGGTCCAATGACGAGAGGCGCGGCTCGTCCTCCAGCTCCCGCGCAGCGCAAGACCGCTCGGCCCAGGACGTGATCGAGCTCGCGCACGTTTCCGAGCCAGTCGGCGTTGGTCAGTGCTTGTCGGGCGGCGTCGTTGAGGCGCACGGGTCCTAGCCCCAGCCGGCGCCGGTACGAGTCCAGGAAGAATCCGGCGAGCAGAGCGATGTCCGCTCGGCGCTCCCGCAGCGGCGGCACGTGGATGGGATACATGTTCAGGCGGTGAAAGAGGTCCGCGCGGAACTTGCCGTTCTCCACTTCGCGCTCCAGGTCTCGATTGGTGGCCGCGACGACCCGTACGTTGACGCGCAGCAGCTTGTCCGAACCAACACGCTGGACCTCGCCTTCCTGGAGCGCGCGCAACAGCTTGGGCTGCACCGAGAGCGGGAGCTCGCCGATTTCGTCCAGAAACAGCGTTCCCTTGTCGGCGACCTCGAACTTGCCGGCGCGGTCTGTCGTTGCGCCTGTATACGCGCCGCGCAGATGACCGAAGAGCTCGCTCTCCACGATCGTCTCGGGTAGCGCCGCGCAGTTCACATGGATCAAGGGGCGCTCACTGCGAGCAGAGTGCTGATGAACTGCTCGCGCGACGAGCTCCTTGCCGACTCCCGTCTCGCCGGTGATCAGGACGGCGAAATCGCTCGGCGCTACCAGCTCGATCTCCTGGCGGACGCGCTGCAGGGGAGCGCTCGTGCCGATCAGCTGACTACCGCCGTCACGAAGCTCGGCGTCTCGCTGCAGCACTCGTGCGACCTGCTGGTGGTGACGAGAGCCCGCCTCGAGTGCATCGATGATGCGCGCAGTATGGAGGGCCGCTCCGGCGAGCGCGCCGAGCATGCGCAGAAATTCCTCGTCTAGCCCGTCGAACGCTCCCGGCTGGAGTGCATCTGCGGTGAGGACGCCGATGACCCTGTCGCCTTCCAGGAGCGGACAGCCCAGACAGGCGTGCACGTCGCGAGTGGCGTCGGGATTGGCGAGAAGCAGGCCGTCGTAGGGATCCGGCAGCGCGCTGTCGGCGGGGAATCGCACTGGCGTCTTTCGAGCCACGACGACCTCCAGACGCGGATGCTCTCGGCGAGCAAAGCGCCTGCCGAGCACCTCGGGGGCGAGGCCGTGCACGGCGAGCGGGATGAGGTCATCGCCCGCCAGCTCCAGCACCGCCGCAGCGTCACACGGAATGGACCGCCGAACCGCCCGGAGGAGCCTGGCCAGCCGATCTTCGGACGCCAGGGAAGCGGTCAGGTCGAGCGCGATGGAGAGAAGGGCAGCGCGGTCGCTCATGGTTATGAGTGACATAACACACGTTATGGCGACGACAACTCAAGCTTGTCATTCGCGGCATAACTACGCAGATAAGCCGTTGAAATATCGATTCTTTCCATCCTGGCGCGGGCCTTGCTGTGTGGAGCGCAGACAAGGAGACTTCATGATCGACCTCAACGACACGCTCGGCCAAGTGGCGACAGCTCACCCCGCATCGACCTTGGTCTTCCTGAGACATCGGCTCGACTTCTGCTGTGGAGGCGGCCAGAAGCTGGGAGAAGCTTGTCGAAGGATCGGCCTCGATCCTGACGCAGTGGTCGCGGAGATCGCTGCCGAGGGCAGCTCGAGCGCGCCGGAGCGGTGGGACACCAGACCGTTACCCGACCTGATCGACTTCATCCTGACCCGATACCACGAGCCGTTGCGCTTGGATCTTCCGGCGTTGCTCGCTGCCGCGCGGAGAGTGGAGCGCGTCCACGCGAGGAAAGGCAGCTGCCCGCATGGCTTGGCCTCGCTCCTGGAGCAGCTGGATGCCGAGATTCGACAGCACCTCGCCAAGGAAGAACAGGTGCTCTTTCCGGCGCTTCGTGCCGGGAGTGGTGGCGCCAGTGTCCACATGCCGGTCCGGGTGATCATGCAGGAGCACGATGACCATGGCGCGAGCCTGCGCCGCCTTCGCGAGCTCGCGACGGATTTCAGCCCTCCACCCGAGGCGTGCGCGACCTGGCGTGCGCTGTATGCCGGGCTCGAGAAGCTCGAGTCGGAGTTGATGGAGCACATCCATCTCGAGAACAATGTCCTGTTTCCACGAGCGCTGAACGCGCTCGACTGAGCGAGGAGGTCGTCGTGACCGACATCTTGAAAGCACTCTCCGTCGACGTTCACTGCGACCAGTGTGGTGACTTCAACCTTGGCGCGGACACGATCGCCGAGAGTCAGCGGTTGCTCGCCGAGGGGTGTCCGGGATCACCGCATGAGTGCCCGCCGGCGCTGTTCGCCACGCTCTTGCCGCAAGCTGCGCTCCAGTCTCTGCAACGAGCCTGGAGCGCGCTGGAGAGCGCCACGCAGAGTCCGATACGGCAGCTCTCCCTCGAAGGCTCGCCGCGCCTCGCGCTACACTCGATCGACAATCTAGAGGCCCGCGCGATCGCTCGCTGGGAGGACGACGGCGGCTGCGTTCCCAGCGAGACCGGCGGCAATCCGTGAGCGTCTGACGTTCTCGTCAGTCGACGGGCGCCCCGCGGAGGCCGAGGTGCTCCGCAATCGCCTCGAGCGTCGCAAGCAGGGTGGCCCGCTGTTCTTGCGCGAGGTGCCCAAAGGCCTCGGCGTCGTTTTCGTCGGCCAGCGCTGCGAGCTTCGGTACCAGGCGTCTGCCGGAGGCCTCGAGGGTGACGAGTTGAGCCCTGCCATCGTTTTCGTCGCTGCGGACGGATACCAGGTCCTTGGCTACCAAGCGGTCCACGAGCTTCGAGATGGCACCGCGGGTCAGTCCGAGAGTGGTCGCGAGCTCGCTGGGCTTGACTCCGCCGCCGTCGAACAGGGCGCGCAGTACGACCCACTCGGCGACGGTCACGCCGTGCCTCTCCACCTTCGCCTTGAAGGCGTGGGAGACGTGGTTCGACACCGCGCGCAGCCAGTAGCCGAGATGGGCTTCGAGCTCGCTGACATGGCCCTGCGCCGGCGTGCTCGGGCGTAGGTCGAGGTCCTGTCCACGAGCACGGGGTCTACTGCGGGAAGTGCTCGACATGCGTCTCTGCCGTGCGCCCGAAGTACAGGACGCGCTTTCCGAGAAAGGACACCATGTAGCCAGCGCAGCCCGCGGCCTTCACCTTCTCGCAGAACCCGGCGTAGCTGTAGCCCGGGACGTTGTTCTGCGCCTCACGCACGGCTCGTTCGACGTCGCGGGCGCGGAACTCCGCGGCCACCGTGCTGGCTGACTCTGGCAGGGCGAGCTGCACGCTCTCGCCGTTCGGGAGGAAATACGTCGACGTGCCGCGCCGGAAGCTGACCTCATAGCCCTCGAACCCTGCCTCGATCAGGGCGCGGACGATGGAGGGGAAATCCATGCTGCCCAGGTGCGCAGCATCCAGGCATTTACGGGCGGTGGCGGCCAGTTGTTCGTTCATCTGAGGGACTTTCGCTTCGAGTTGTCGTCGGGCTCGCGCGGGAGCGCGAAGCCCCACACGCTAGATAGATAGCAGCAGATGGTTTCCTAGTAAACTATATACTGGCTGCGCGCGCTCTCCGTCGCGAAGGGCGCGGCTTTCGAGCGGGCCTGCTAAGCTGGTGGGCGTCTTCATGTTTGCTCGACTCGAGGCGCTCCGCGCGCTGCTGGCCCCGTATCCCTGGTCCTATTCGCTCCTGGTCTTGCTCGCGCTGCTGCTGGTCGCGTGGCTCGCGAACGTCATCAGCACCAGGCTCCTGCCGCGCGCCTGGCGGCGGCTGCTCGGCAGCAGCGCCGGGGCCAGCCTCCGCGGCGACGAGACCAAGAGCTTGCGCGTGGTCTCGCGGCTGGCCAACGTGATGCCCGCCGTGGTGATCAGCTCGGGCATTGGCCTGGTGCCGGACCTGTCGCCGCAGCTGGTCGCGCTCATCATCAGCCTGTGTGAGGTGTTCGTGATCCTGAGCGTGGCCCTGGCGGTGGGCCATGCGCTGGAGCTCGCGAACGAGCTCTACGAGCGGCGGCCGCATGCCCGCGACAGGCCGATCAAGGGCTACCTGCAGGTGGCCAAGATCATCGTGATGATGATGGCGGTGCTGGCCGCGGTGGCGGTGGTGGCTGGCGTTCAGATCATTCACGTGCTGACCGGTCTGGGCGCGGCGAGCGCCGTGCTGTTGCTGATCTTTCAGGACACCATCCTCGCCTTTGCTGCCAGCCTGCAGATCAGCAGCGACGGCAGGGTGCGCATCGGCGACTGGGTGGAGATGCCGAGCCAGAACGCCGATGGAGACGTCATCGACATCGCGCTGCACACCGTCACCGTGCAGAACTGGGACAAGACCATCACCACCGTGCCCACGCGCAAGCTCATCAGCGACTCGTTCAAGAACTGGCGCGGGATGAAGGAGGCGGGCGGTCGCCGTATCAAGCGCGCGCTCTATCTCGACCAGCACAGCACGCGTTTTCTCACGACGGAGGAGATCGCGCGGCTGCAGCGCTTCCGGTTGCTCGAGGGCTACCTGCGCAGCAAGGAGGGGGAGCTGCGCGAGTGGAACCAGGCGCTCGGCAGCGCGGGCAGCGAGGCGGTCAACCAGCGCCGGGTAACGAACCTCGGAACCTTCCGCGCGTACGTCGAACAGTACCTGCGCAACCACCCGGGCGTGAATCAGAACCTGTCGCTGATGGTCCGCCAGCTGCAGCCGACAGCTCTGGGCTTGCCGCTGGAGATCTACTGCTTCACAGCTGACGTGCGCTGGGTCGTGTACGAGGGCGTGCAGGCGGACATCTTCGATCACCTGCTGGCGATCCTCCCGGAGTTCGGGCTGCGCGTATTTCAGCAGGCCAGCGACGGGCCGCGCGAGGTGCTCCTGCGCGACGGCTCGGCACGGAAGGCGGGCTGACGTCAGGTGAGCGAGCGTGATAAGGTGATGGCTGCATGAGTGCGGTAAAGAAGAAGGCGGCAGCCAAGAAAGCGCCCGCCAAGAAGACACAACCGTCGAGCGCTGGCGCGCCCAAGAAGCACCGCATCTACGGCATGTCGTTCGCGAGCATCTATCCGCTCTACATCCAGAAGGTGGAGCGCAAAGGCCGGACGAAGTCGGAGCTCGATCAGGTGATCGCCTGGCTTACGGGCTACGAGGGGGCTTCGCTACAGCGCGTGCTGGAGACCAGGATCGATCTGGAGACGTTCTTCAACGAGGCGCAACTGAACCCGAAGGCGAGCCTGATCACCGGGGTCGTGTGCGGAGTGCGCCTGGAGGAGCTGACCGATCCGCTGATGCGCAACATCCGCTACCTCGACAAGCTGGTGGACGAGCTCGCGCGGGGCAAGAAGATGTCGAGCATCCTGCGCGAGTAGCGCTCGGCTGCGGGCCGCGAGCTGCGCCTAGCGCGTGTGCTCCAGGATCAGCTCGGCAAGCGGCCGGTGCACGGCGCTGGGCAGCGCGTGGCCCATGCCCGGAAGCTCGACCAGGCGCGCGCCGGGGATCAGCTCGGCGAGGTGGCGGCCGTGGGGTGGGGGGTTTAGGGGATCGTGGGGTGCCTGGATCACGAGGGTGGGGGTCGTGATGGTCCGGAGCTCGGCGCCGCGCTCGACGGGGAAGGGCGCGGCAAGCGCATGAGCCGTGGGCTGCTGGTGGGTGCCCGCGTGCGCGATGGCCTTCTCCTCCCAGCGCCGGAACTCGCTCTCGATGAACGGCAGCCCTCCTCCCGACAGCAGCCGCCACTCCTCGACCCGCCATTCGAGCTCGGCTTCACGATCTCTGCCCGGCTCACCACGCCGCGCGAGCGCCTGGAGGACGCGCGGGTCTGGGGTCGGCAGGCCGTCGGGCGAGGGCTCGCCCCGCAGGGCGCGGCCGATGTTGCCGGCGAAGTCCACGTCGAGCGCGGCCGTCATCATCACCGTCAAGGTCCGCAGGCGCTCGCGGTGCTCGATGGCGAGAATCTGTCCGATGCTGCCGCCCAGCGAGAGCCCGAGCAAGTGAGCGCGCTCGAGGCCGTGGCCGTCGAGCACTGCCACGGCGTCGCTGGCGAGATCGGCGACCGAGTAGGGATGCTGCTGGAAGTCGCGCTGGCTCGAGCGACCCGTGTCGCGGTGGTCGTACCGGAGCACGAAGCGCCCACCCGAGACGAGCAGCGCGATCAGCTCGTCAGGCCAGCCCAGGGCCGAGGTGTTGGCGCCCATGATGAGCAAGAGCGGCGGGTGAGCAGGGTCCCCGAGGGCTTCGGTCCAGAGCTCGAGCTCGCCGGTAGTTACGATCTTGGCTGTCATCTAGCGGCTCCCTTCACCTGAGCGCTTCAGTCGCCCTCTTCGACGAAAGCCCGCAGGCGCTCGATCGCTTCGTCCCACTGGCGCGCGATGATGTCGAGGTGCTCGCGCGCCCGGGCGAGGGGGCGCTGATCCAGCGCCCAGACCGTCTCGCGGCCCGACTTCTCGGAGTGCGCGAGCCCTGCCGCCTCGAGCACGCGCAGGTGCTTGGTCACCGCCTGACGCGTGATCGTGGCTCCTTCCGTCAGGGACGTGACGGAGAGCGGCCCCTTCTGACTGAGGCGCGCGACCAGCATCATGCGCTGCGGATCGCCCAGGGCCGCGAACACGGGAGCGGAAGCAGCGGGCCGGGACACTGCTTCAGACCTCTCGCGCGAGGTACTTCGCGATCAGGGAGAGCTGCGCCTCCCAGCCGCCTTCGTTGTCGGCGAAGGCCTTGGCGCGACGCTCGAGCGGCAGCCCCTCGAAGCCGGACTCGGTGATGGTCAGCCGTGTGCCTCCGGCCACCTCCTGCAGCGCGAAGTCCACGCGGGTCATCGGATCGTCCGGACCCATGCTGGCGTCGGCGCCCGGGTGCCAGCGGAAGGAGAAGAGCTTCATGGGGACGATGCGCTCGATCCGTAGCTCACAGCGCATGCCAACGTAGGGCTCCTGATGCCTGGCGATCTCATCGTCCACCTGCGTCTTGGCGATCGCGCCCAGGACAGTCTTGCCCTCGACGAACGGACCCTCGATGCTCATTCCGAACCAGGTCCCGAACGCTGCCGAGTCGCTGATGGCCTTCCACACCTTGGCGAGCGGAGCCTTCAGCGTAACCGTCTTCTCGATTTTGTCACTCATGATTAGCAACCTCCAGGTTGCATATAGCCAGCGCGCACTCTAAACGCAACCGCAGGGTTGCTCATTTCGCCAAGGCACGGGCGGCCTGTCGCGTGCTGCCCCCCCTCGAGCCTCAGTGCGCTACTTTGCCAGCTGGAGCACGGCCGAGCCGTCGGCGCTCGCCCAGTAGGCCGCAGTGTCGTCGAGGACGACCTGAGTGGGGCATGCGAGCGGTGGTGGTAGCACCTCAGTGGGGGCACCGGCCCCGGGCTCCTTGCTGGCGCGGTACAGCGCGAAGTCGGTGCTACAGCCCGCACCGGCGGGCTCTGCCGTGGCGGCGGCGTAATAGAGCGCCTCGGCGTCCACGCTGGGCGGCGCGACCAGACCCGTCACGAGCGGCTCTGGCACCGCGGGGAGCTGCAGCGCGATGCGCGAGAGGGTGCTGCCCTGGCTGAAGTAGAGGTAGTCGCCGTCGGTGCTCGCGCTGGACTGAAAGCGCAGCTCGCCTCCTACGCCGGCGTAGTGCTCCTGCGCCTCGGCCGTGGGGGAGCACTGGCGCAAGAGCCGCTGCGGCGCGCCCTGCGCCACGTACAGCAGGCAGCCATTGCTCACGGTCATGGAGAGCAGCGCCCCGGGCACGGTGCTGAACTCGACCTCATTGCCGGTGCCCGCCTGCTCCTCGGACAGCAACCCCGCCCGGTAGACGAGCGTGCTCTGCGCGCTGCGCTCGGTGTACCAGACGTTCAGGCCCGGCACGAGCACGCTGAAGATGCCGGGAGCGCGCAGCGGCGAAAACGGGCGCAGCTCCGTGCCGTCGAGGTTGGCGCGCAGCACCTGCCCCTGGCCCAGGGTCGCCGCGTTGCCGGACGCGAAATACAGCTGGCCGCCTCCCAGCGCGACCGCCACCAGGTTGCTCACGCCCTGCGCCACCACCTCGACCGCGCCGCCGCCCTTGGGGATGCGCAGGATGCGGCCGGCGCCCTGCGCGCCTTCCCTGAAGTAGACGTGGGTTTCGCTCAGGGCCACCGCGCTCGGGTTGGTGTACCCGCTGCCCAGCACGACGGGCTGGCAGCGCCCGCCGGTGCAGACACCGCCGAGGCAGTCATGCCCGCAAGCTCCGCAGTGGAGCGGATCACTCTCGAGCGACGTGCACACGTCCCCGCACTGCTCGACGCTGCCAGCGGGGCATGCCCCGCCGGGCTCGCAGCGAGGCGCGTCTTGCCAGGTCCCCGTCTCGTCACAGCGCTGTGCGGAGACGGCGTCGCAGCGCACGCTGGCCGGTGTGCAGTCGCCGCCGCACTCTCCGCTCTGGCAGGTGAAGTCACAGCTGATCGGCGTCTGCCACTGGCCGAGCTCGTTACACAGCCGCAGCTGGGTCGGCGAGGCGCACTCGGTGACCCCCGGCGTGCACTCTCCCGTGCAGCCCTGGCCGCTGCAGGCGCCCGGGCAGGCCGTGGCCGCGCCCCACTGGCCCTGATCCGAGCAGCGCTGCGCCTCGCTGCTCGACGTGCAGCGCTGCTCGCCGGGCACACACACTCCTGCGCAGGCGCTGTCGATGCAGGCACTGGGACAGCGCTCCACCTCGAGCCAGCGGCCCTCCGTGGAGCACACGCGGCGCTGGGTGGTGGAGACGCACGCCGCCAGGTCCGGAATGCACTCGCGCGCCGCAGCGCTGTCTTCGCCTCGGGGCGGGGTGCCTTGGCTCGAGCCCCCATCGGGCAGGGGGCGGCTCTCCAGCACTCCGGTCGAGCGGTCGTCGATCTCGCAGCTGCTCTGGAGCAGCGCCAGTGCAACACCGGCGCCAGCTGCGTTCCACCAAAAAACAATCCTCGACCGACGACTCGCCATGTTCGACCCGTCCCCCCAATACGGCTCGCCACTATGCTCGGGCCGCGCTGCTCGTCGCAATGGCGAATCAGCGTGAGTGTGCGGCCCGTACGGCGACTCGCGAGCTTCCCGGGCGCCGCGGCCCACGAAGGGCATACGCCTTCGTGAGCCCTCGGTCGCCAGGAACCCCGGCTCCGCAGGGGGCTGCCGAGAGGGGGCTGCCGAGGAAGCGGCTTACTCCTTGATCTCGGGCTCGACCAGCTGGGTCAGCAAGGTCAGCGACTCTTGCCAGCCGAGGTAACAGGCCTCGACCGGAATCAGGCTCGGGATGCCCTCCTGCACCACGGTCAGCTCCGTGCCGACGGACACCTTCTTCAAGGTGATGGTGGTCGTCATCTGGCCGGGTAGATTCGGGTCGTCGAACTTGTCCGTGTGCCGGATCCGCTCGTTGGGCACGAGCTCCAGGAACTCGCCACCAAAGGAGTGGCTGTTGCCCGTCGTGAGGTTGGTGAACGACATCTTGTAAGTGCCGCCGACCTCGGCCTTGATGTGGTGGACCTTGCCGGTAAAGCCGTGGGGCGGCAGCCACTTGACCATGGCGTCGGCGTCCAGGAACGCTCGGTAGATCCTCTGCGCGGGCGCGCGCAGCACGCGCTGCAGCTTGACGGTGTTGTCGGCCATTTGTGCTGTTCTCCTTTGGGTTTAGGTGTCCGGCGGTCGCTCGCGATGGGCGGTAGACCGTCGCTTTCAACAGGGCGACGAACGTGAAAACGCCGGATCGACAGCCTCCGGCTTTTTTTTCGAGAACCGGGCCTGGCGATCCGGGCGACGAGCCGCCCAGCGTCCGTTACAGATTCGTGCCTTCGGGCGGGACGCGCGCGGGATCGGGCAACCCTGCCGAGGGCCGTGGGTCGCGCTCGCTCGGGTACTTTGCATCGAGCGTGTACGAGGCCATCGACAGCGAGCCGAAGGCGTAGCCATCCACCAGCGCCTCGAGCGAGCGACCCGCCGCGCTGGCCAGGCCCGCGACGTACAGCAGCGGAATGAAGTGATCCGGGGTCGGCGAGCCACGCTCGAAGTCCACGTGGCTGCCTAGCTTGGGAGCATCGCTCGGCTTCTCGGTGAGGATCGCCCGGGCGGCGTCATCGAGGCGGCGAGTCCAGTCGAAGCCGAGCTCCGGCTGCGACCAGCTGAGGGCCCGCAGGTTGTGCACGATGTTGCCGCTGCCGGCGATCAAGATGCCGCGCTCGCGCAGCGGCGCCAGGCGTGTGCCGAGCTCGAAGTGCCAGTCAAAGTCCCGGCGCAGGTCGATCGAGAGCTGCACCACCGGGATGCTGGCGTCGGGGAAGGCGTGCACCAGCACGGACCAGGTTCCGTGATCGATACCCCAGCTGTCGCCATCGAGCCCGACGTGGCTGGGCTGTACGAGGTCTGCGACCTCCTGCGCGAGCTCCGGGCTGCCTGGCGCCGGATACTGCACGTCGAAGAG
The DNA here is from genome assembly GCA_025937895.1 of Polyangiaceae bacterium. Classification (GTDB taxonomy): domain Bacteria; phylum Myxococcota_A; class Polyangia; order Polyangiales; family Polyangiaceae; genus SZUA-265. The sequence continues at coordinate 19,286 of JAICQL010000035.1, forward strand.
CTGCTGCGGGAAGCCGTAGAAATCGTGGATCGTCCGCGGGCGCGCCATGGCCGTGACCGCGGTGACGTTCACGTACCAGTGCGCCGAGACCATCAGGATCGCCCGAGGCCTGGGGATGCTGCTGCCGAAGCGCGCCCAGGCCTGCGAGTAGCGGTTCTGCTCGAGCGCGTTCATCGGGCTGCCATGTCCGAAGAACACGGCAGGGGTGAGCGGCTTGCCTGCAGCGGGCCGCGCAGGATCAGCGTGCACCATCATGACACCTCTTCGCCTCCCTCGTGCTCATGGCCCGCGACGGTATCACGCGCCGGCTCTGCACAATGAGGCACGGGGCGCCTGCGGCGATTTCCCACGAAAGAACCCTCTTTCGCGCGCTTGACAATCAATAAGCATTGGCTTATTGATTGGGAATGCACAGCGCGGCCGTGCTCGAGGACAAGATCTTCCAGGCCCTGGCGGATCCGAGCCGCCGGGCGATCTTCGAGTCGCTCACCCGCGGTGAAGCACCGGTGAAGGAGCTGACGGGGCGCTTCCGCATCTCGCAGCCGGCCATCTCCCAGCACCTGGCCACGTTGAAGGACGCGGGGCTGGTGCATGGCAGGCGAGAGGGCCGCCTGGTCTACTACCGGGTGGAGCCGCGCGGGCTGAAGCCGCTGATCGACTGGATCGCGCACTACCGCGCCTTCTGGACCGAGCGCGTCGAGCGCCTGGAAGAGCTGCTGGAGAAGATGGACGAATGACCCTCACCGACAAGACCGCACCGTCACAGACCGATTCGCTCAGCTTCGAGTTCGATTTGAAGCACCCGCCGCAGAAGGTGTGGCGAGCGCTCACCGATCCAGCGCTGCTCGGCCAGTGGCTGCTGCCGATCGTGAAGGGCAAGCTCGACGCGGGCACGGCGTTCACCTTGCAGACGCAGCCCTATCCGGGCTGGGATGGCACGGTGCAGTGCAAGGTGCTGGAGATGAAGGCTCACGAGCGGCTGAGCTACAGCTGGCTCGTCGGCGAGATGCTCGACACCGTCGTCACCTTCGAGCTCACGCCCACGGCGTCTGGCACGCGCCTGTCGCTCGTGCAGTCCGGGTTCAAGCCGGAGCAGAAGCAGAACCTGGGTGGGGCACGTTATGGCTGGAGGCTGATGGGTGGCAAGCTCATCGAGGTACTGGAGAAGATGTCATGAGCAAGTGGATCCGTCAGATTCATCGCTGGGTGTCGATCGCCTTCACCCTGTGCGTGGTGGCGAACTTCGTGGCCATGGCCATGGGCGATGGCCAGCCTCCGGCGTGGGTGACGTATTCACCGCTGCCGCCGCTGGCGTTCCTGCTGTTTACCGGGCTGTATCTGTTCGTGCTGCCGTACTTGCGCCGGGGTGGGGCGGCACGGGTCGGTGGCTGAGCAAGGCACCTGGGCAAACCAGCCCTTCACAAACCCTCGTTCCTCGGTGATTGATTCCAACGATGGCCTCTCCCGGTAAACACCCCGCCGATTCTCACGACCTGATCCGCGTCCAGGGTGCGCGGGTAAACAATCTGAAGGACGTCAGCCTCTCCATCCCCAAGCGGCGGCTCACTGTGTTCACCGGCGTGTCGGGGTCGGGCAAGTCGTCGCTGGTGTTCGGCACCATCGCCGCCGAGTCGCAGCGGCTGATCAATGAGACGTACAGCGCCTTCGTGCAGGGCTTCATGCCCAGCCTGGGCCGGCCCGAGGTGGACGTGCTGGAGGGGCTGACCACGGCGATCATCGTGGATCAGGAGCGCATGGGCGCCAACTCGCGCTCGACGGTGGGCACCGCCACCGACGCGAACGCCATGTTGCGGGTGCTCTTCAGCCGGGTCGGCGAGCCCTACGTCGGCACGTCGAACGCCTTCTCCTTCAACATCCCGTCGGTCCGTGCCACGGGCGAAATCACCGTGGAGAAGGGCTCGGGCAAGACGGAGAAGACGGTCTTCACCGTCAACGGCGGGATGTGCCCGCGCTGCGAGGGCATGGGGTCCATCAGCGACATCGACCTGAGCCAGCTGTACGACGACAGCAAGTCCCTCAATCAAGGCGCCTTGACCATCCCCGGCTACAGCACGGAGGGCTGGACCGGCCGCGTCTTCCGGAGCTGCGGCTTCTTCGATCCGGACAAGCCGATCCGCAAGTTCACGAAGAAGGAGCTGAGCGATCTGCTGTACAAGGAGCCGACGAAGATCAAGGTCGAGGGCCTCAACATCACGTACACGGGCTTGATCCCGCAGATCCAGAAGTCGTACCTGTCGAAGGACGTCGATGCGATGCAGCCGCACATCCGCGCCTTCGTGGAGCGGGCCGTCACCTTCACGGCCTGCCCGGAGTGCGGCGGCACCCGCCTGAACGCGGCGGCGCGCTCCTGCAAGATCAAGAAGATCAACATCGCGGAGGCGTGTGCGATGCAGATCAGCGATCTGGCCGAGTGGGTGCGCGCCTTGAAGGAGCCGTCGGTTGCGCCGCTGCTCGCCAACCTGCAGCACACGCTCGACTCCTTCGTCGAGATCGGGCTGGGCTATCTCAGCCTCGAGCGCCCCTCCGGCACGCTGTCCGGGGGAGAGGCGCAGCGCACGAAGATGATCCGCCACCTCGGCTCGTCTTTGACCGACGTGACGTACGTCTTCGACGAGCCCACGATCGGGCTGCACCCGCACGATATCCAGCGCATGAATGAGCTCTTGCTGCGGCTGCGGGACAAGGGCAACACCGTGCTGGTGGTCGAGCACAAGCCAGAGATGATCGCCATCGCCGATCGCGTGGTCGATCTGGGCCCGGGCGCGGGCACCGCCGGTGGTGAGGTGGTGTTTGAGGGCACGGTCGAGGCCCTGCGCGCGAGCAGTACCCTCACCGGCCGCCACCTGGGCGACCGCATCGCCTTGAAGCCCGCGGTGCGCAAGCCGTCCGGCGCACTGAAGGTGCGCGGCGCGCGCACCCACAACCTGAAGAACGTCAACGTCGATATCCCGCTCGGCGTGCTGGTGGTGCTGACAGGAGTGGCCGGGTCGGGCAAGAGCTCGCTGATCCGCGGCTCCGTGTCGGGCAAAGAGGGGGTGGTGACTGTCGATCAGGCGCCGATCCGTGGCTCGCGGCGCAGCAATCCCGCCACCTACACGGATCTGCTGGAGCCGATCCGCAAGGCATTCGCCAAGGCCAACGGGGTGAAGCCCGCGCTGTTCAGCGCCAACTCCGAGGGCGCGTGCCCCACCTGCAACGGCGCCGGGGTCATCTACACCGATCTGGCGATGATGGCCGGGGTCACCACGGTCTGCGAGGACTGCGGCGGCCAGCGCTTCCAGGCGTCGGTGCTGGAGTACCGGCTGGGCAAGCTCAACATCGCCCAGGTGCTCGATCTGCCGGTGCAAGAGGCGCTCACCTTCTTCGAGAGTGGCGAGGCGCGCACGCCCGCCGCGCATGCCATCCTGCGGCGCATGGCCGACGTGGGGCTCGGCTATCTGCGGCTCGGGCAGCCGCTCACCACGCTCTCCGGTGGCGAGCGGCAGCGGCTCAAGCTGGCCACGTACATGGGGGCGGAGGGTGGCGTGTATGTGCTGGATGAGCCCACCACGGGTCTACACCTGGCCGATCTGCAGCAGTTGCTCCAGCTGCTCGATCGGCTGGTGGACTCCGGAAAATCCGTGATCGTGATCGAGCACAACCAGGCGGTGATGGCGCACGCCGACTGGATCATCGACATGGGCCCCGGCGCGGGCCACGAGGGCGGCAAGGTCGTGTTCGAGGGCACCCCCGCCGAGCTGGTGGCCGCCCAGGCCACCTTGACCGGTGAGCATCTGGCGGCCTTCGTCGGTGGCGCGCCGCCCGTCACGCCAGCGCGTCGGAGCTGACGACGTGAACCCCCGGCGCGGCAGCGATGGCTGCCTCGATCAGCGCGCGCGCGATGTTCTCGGCCGGGTTGATGCGCCAGCGGCGCGGCAGCAGCGGACCGAGCGCACCGAGCGCCACCAGCGCGGCGCGCTCGCCCGGGCGGTGCTGCTGGCGCTCGCCCCCGATCAACCCGGGGCGCACGAAGGTCAGAGACTGAAAGCCGACCTGCGCCAGCGCTTGCTCGAGCTCACCCTTCACCCGATTGTAAAAGATGCGCGAGCTCGCCGAAGCCCCGAGGGCGGAGTTGAGCACGTACGTGGGCGTGCCGTGCTGCCGCGCGAGCTGCGCCACCCGCAGCGGGTAGTCATGATCCACCCGGCGGAACGCCTCGCGCGAGCCGGCCACCTCGAGCGTGGTGCCGAGCGTGCAGATCACGGCGTCCGCCTGCCACCAGTCTGCCGCCTCCGGCAGTTGCTCGAAGTCGACGAGCGGCGCCAGCAGCTTCGGATGCTCGGGCAGCGCGCGGCGAGCGGGTGCAACCACCCGCTCGATGCGGCCATCGTCCAGCGCTCGTCGCAACACGTGGCTGCCCACGAGCCCGGTCGCCCCCACCAGCAGCAGCTTCATGCCCTGTCATAGCCGGAGCTGGGCCACGGCGTCTCGGCACCGTGAACCTGCGCTACGGTTCAATATCCGAGGGCGGTACCCGGCATGCGGCGCCGGTAGATGACCGTGTGCGAGTGGCCAGCGCGGTTGAGCAAGAGGCGCACCTCCGGCCTCATCCCCACGCCTTGCCAGGCCTCCAGGAACGAGCTCAGCGCAGCGATCGTGAGGCCATCGACCTCCTCTATGCGGTCGGCGCGGCGCAGGCCGAGGTACGTCTCGTCATCGCCGTCTTCCTCACCCGCCTCGAAGAAGACGCGCACCCCGATCGTCTCCTGCCCGCGCCGGGCCGCCGTGAAGTGCAGGATGCCGGAGGCGTCCGCAACGGTGTCCTCGTCCACCGCGATCAACGTCGTGCCCTCGGCGCCAAAGGGCAGATCCGTCTCGTCCTCGGGGGCGCCCCCGCTGAGCGAGAAGGAGAGCTCGATGGGCGCCCCCTCCGGCGCGCCGCTCAGCGCGGCCACGCGCTCCGGAGCGGCGGGCGGGCGCTGGTGCGGGCCCGAAGAGTTGCAGCCGAGTGTTGCACTGCCGAGCAGCAGCACCGCGCCGATGAGCCGAAGAGAGCGCTCGCGAGACATTGGTAAACAAAGGTGCTCGCCGGTGAGAGGTTGTCAACGCCGCGGGCGAAGCGACGGCTGGATCGCTCCCTTCCGGAACGGAAAGGGAATGGTTTGGTGCGCTGGCAGGGTACTGTTTCGAGCCCAGCGTGCTGGATCCGCGCGGCTCGCGCGAGGTGCCGTGCTGCAGCACCACCTCCAGCTCCGGATGCCGCTCGGGAAGGTGGCCCACCCAGCGCCCCAGGTAGGCCAGATTCAAGGAAGGGATGCCCAGGAGCCTCAGCAAGAGCGCCCAGACTCCATGACCAGGGTGGCGCCAGCGCCGATCAGCGCCGCGCGCACCAGGAGCTCGCAAGGTTCCGTCATCTGCATATGCCTTCTGAAGGCCGTTGCCTTCGCCCTGCAGCTTCGTGCCCGCAGGCGCGCAGCGCCAATCGCGAGCTTGGAGGGCTGCCCTCAGCTTTGCTGAGGGCTGCGCCGGGGCGCGGGCAGAGCCCTGGCCGCCGCCGTGAAATCAATCGACCATGGACACAATCGATCTTCGAGAGGAGTTACGCCGGTGACATGCAGCCGAGCCCGGCCCGAAACATGAAACACGCAGTTTAGGGCAGCCTGTCGCCCGCGGGTCTCCCCGGCACGGGCCCTTGTTTCAACTGTTTCAGCCGAAGGAAGAGCAACCGTGTCCTACCTGCCCCCCACCGAGTTCGTTCGCAAGATGGTCGACGCAGGCCACTCGAAGATCCTCATGTCGACCCGCGATACCTTGCTGCGCGGCTTCATGGGCGGCGCGCTGCTGGCGCTCGGCGCGGTCTTTGCCGTCACGGTCACCCAGCAGACGGGCAGCCCGGTGCTCGGCGCCATCCTGTTTCCGCTCGGCTTCTGTACCCTGTACCTGCACGGCTACGATCTGCTGACGGGCGTGTTCGTGCTGTCATTCCTGGCCTGGCTGGACAAGCGCCCGGGGGTGACCATCGGCGGGGTGCTGCGCAACTGGGGCCTGGTCTTCGCAGGCAACTTCTTGGGGGCGCTGACCGTGGCGACGATGATGGCCATCGTCTTCACCTTCGGCTTCTCCGCGGAGCCCAGCCCGGTGGGCAAGATCATCGCCACCATCGGCGAGTCCCGCACCCTGGGCTACAAGGATCACGGCGCCGCGGGCATGCTCACGCTCTTCATCCGCGGCGTGCTGTGCAACTGGATGGTGTCGAGCGGCGTGGTCGGCGCCATGGTGGCCACCACGACGGGCGGCAAGGTGCTGGCCATGTGGATGCCCATCACGTTGTTCTTCGGGATGGCGTTCGAGCACTCGGTGGTGAACATGTTCCTGTTCCCCTCCGGTCTGATGATGGGCGGTGACTTCAGCGTCGGCGACTACTTGATCTGGAACGAGCTGCCCACGGTCATCGGCAACCTGATCGGCGGCATCACCTTCACCGGCCTGACCCTGTACTCCACCCACCTGAAGACCGCCCCGCAGCGCACGTTCGCGGACCCGATCGATGAGTCGGGCATCAATCTTCGCACCCAGGCGCGCAAGGACGCGGCGGCCTGAGCGGCCTTTTCCGCCGCAGCGAGCCAGAGACGCAGCTGCGCGGGGGTCCGCTTGCCCTGGCTCGGCCTCGAATGAGGCCGAGCAGGTGCCGGCAACCGCTGGAGATCACTTGCTTCCGGCCAGGGCCGGCGGGCTGCGGCGAATCGGGCGTCGCCTTGGGTTGCGGCCAGGCACTACCATGTAGCCCTGAAAGCGAGGGCGGATGGAGAGCAGTGACGGCAGCGCGGCGGCGAGGCGGCTCCTGGAAGAGGTGGCGGTGCTCTTGAAGGATCCGCAGCTGGCCTTCGACTTTGCGCGGCGCGGGGTCAACACCAGCCTGGCACTGGTCGCCGTCCAGGGCACCATCGCCTACCTGGAAGGCAACAAGCTCCGCGCCGTGGAAGATCTGGCGACCGCCGCGGACGAGATCCGCGCGCGCAACGAGTGAGACGCGAGGCGAGCGCCTGCGCCCCTGTCTACGCAGCCCGCTCTAGCGGCGGCGCCGCGCGCGGCGGCGTGCCCGCTGGCGACGCTTTTGCGCAGCCTTGCGCGCAGCCTCGATCGCGGCCTGCTCGCGCCGGGCCTGCTCCTGCACCGCCTTCACTCGCGCGGGATTGCCCGTCAGCCCGGCTCGGCAGACCTGATCCTCGTGGCGGAGCCAGACGACCGGCATCATCCCGGTCCAGTCGTCGGTGATGGCCAGCACCTCCCAGCCGTTCGTTGCTTGACCCGGCCGCACCAGGGTCGCGGGCGAGCTGGGGCTGATGCCGAGCGATACAGCGGACTCGAGCGGCGAGCGTTCCACCAGGGTCACCGCGTACACGAAGACCCCCTCGCAGCGGGCGCCGTCGTAGCGGGAGCTGTCCGCCACGGGACCCTGCCACGCGGGCGCTGGCTCTTTGGGCTGAGGGGAGCCGCCTGGCGCTGCCGGTGCGGGCGCGATGTTCGCCGCTGGCACTGCGGCGGAGGGCTCGGGCGCGAGTGTGGCGACAGGGGCCTTTGGGCGCTCGGGCTCGGGCGCAGCCGGCAGAGCGGGCTCCACCGGCGCCATGGCGCTCGGCGCCGCGGCCGCGGGACCAGGAGCGGCGGTAGCAGGAGCGGCGGGCGGCGCTGCGCTGGCGCGCAGGATGCCCTGTAACGCCTCCACCGAGTGCCAGAGCGCGCTGGCCGCCAGGGCCACTCCCGCGCTCGCCGTCAGGGTCAGCGCCCCGAAAAGCACGAGCTGGAGCCGCTGTCGCCCCCCGTGGGAGGAGGAGGGTGACCAGTCGCGTCGGGCCGCCGGTGGTGCCGTTTGCAGTTCCATCCCGTGCTCATGCACCGGGGCAGGGGGCCACAGCTGTCAACAGCTGCGAGTCAACAGCCTCGAACCGACAGCCACGATGTGCTCGCTGCGAGTCGAGGGCTGCCGGTGACGACACCGCCTGGAGCCTTCGGTGAAAAATGATTGCAGCTCCAACCATATCTGCGGAGGCGGCCGCGTCAAGAAGCCGGGGCGGCTTCTTGCCTGGGTGCAGCCCGCTCACTTCAGCCCAGCGCTGGCGTCGGCCGCCACCAGGTGGCGCTGGATGAAGCGGAATCCCACACCCACGGGCAGGGTCGCGAGCACGGCGCAGGCCAGGATCGCCCCCCAGTCGATGGGCGGCTCCGTGAACAGGTTGGAGAGGGCGATCTGCACGGTGCGAGTGTCCTCACGCGCGGTGAGCAGCAGCGGCCAGAGAAAATCGCCCCAGTGGACCAGCAGATCCAGGAGCCCCACCGTCAGCAGCGCGGGGCGGGCCGCCGGCAAGGCCAGGGTCCAGAATTGCTGCCAGACGCTGGCACCGTCGAGCACGGCGGCCTCCTCCAGCTCGGTCGGCCACGAGAGGAAGTGCTGCCGCAAAAAGTAGATGTTGAACGCCTTGGCCACAAAGGGCAGCGCCAGGCCCAGGAAGATGGGAAAGGTGCCCCGGGTGAGCCCGAGATCGCGAACGGTGACGAACAGCGGCACCGCCAGCACCTCGACGGGCAAAATGATCAGCGCCACGACGGCGGCAAAGAGCGGCTCGCGCCCCGGAAAGCGCAGCCGGGCGAAGGCGAACGCCGCCATGGAGTTGACGAGCAGCCCGCCGGCCACGATCAGCGCCACCTGCAGCAGGGAGTTCAGGCTGGCCCGGATCAGCCCGGCGCGCCGCAGGGCGCTCGCGTAGTTGTCCAGGGTCCAGAGCTGCAGGTCGAGGAAGCTCGCCGGGTCGAGCGAGAACACCAGGCGCGCGGGGCGGAGCGAGGCCGCGAGCAGCCAGAGCAGCGGCAGGCAGAAGACGAGCGCCACCAGCAAGCTGAGGGCCCAGGGCAGCGCGCGCTTCATCCCTGCTCCTCGCGCAAGAAGCGCCGCTGCAACACGGTCAGCCCTGCGATGATCAGCAGGAACACCACCGCGGCCGCCGACGCGCGCCCGAGATCGTTGGAGATGAAGGTGGTCTCGTAAATGAGCTGGATCACCGAGACCGTGGCGTCCTCCGGACCGCCGTGGGTCATCAGGTAGGGCTGCACGAACAGGCGGAAGGAGGCGATGGTGGTGACGGTAATCACGAAGGCGGTGGTGTTGCGCAGGGAGGGCAAGATGACGAAGCGCAGCCGCTGCCAGGGGCCGGCGCCGTCCAGCAGCGCGGCCTCCAGGATATCCCGGCGCAGCGTCTGCAAGCCGGCGACGAACACCATCATCTGCAGCCCGACCCCCTGCCACACCGACATGACCGCCAGGGCCAGCAGCGCGGTCGACGGGTCTCTCAGCCACGGCCGCGGGCTGACCCCGAAGGCCGAGAGCACGGCATTGACCAGCCCCATCTCCTCACCCTGCGCAGGCTGATACAGCAAGGTCCAGATGATCGACAGCACGGGGAGCGCCACGACCGTGGGCAAGAAGAATGCGAAGCGCAGCCAGCGCCACGCCGGCTCCGGCCGGTTTACCCAGAGCGCGAAGCCCAGCGCGAGCGCCGTCTGCACCGGCACCACCAGGACGGCGAACAACGCGGTGTTGGCGAAGGCGCGGCGAAAGCGCTGATCGCTGAGCAAGCTGGAGTACTGCACCAGCCCCACCCAGCGCTGCCGGCTGGAATCGAGCAGATCGGCTCCGTGAAAGCTCCACCACACCGCACACAGCAAGGGCCAGACCACGAACACGCCGAGCAGCAGCAGCGCGGGCAGCAAGAACCACGGCGCGCGGCGTGCGTACTGCCGCTGCCACGGGCTCAATTGCGCACCTGCAGGGTGCCGCGCCAGCGCTCGATGAAGCCCTGCACCTCGTCTTCCGCCCGGCGCAGGCGCGCCGCCACGTCTGCCCCGTGGCTGATGTCGCGCAGCGCGGCGGCGAGCTTCTGGGTCAAGGTGGCGTAGAAGGGCGTGTGCGGCCGCGGCCGCGCAAACGTCTCGAGCTGCCGGCGAAAGAGCGAGTAGGGCAAGCTCTGGTACTCGGGGAAGGCGGCGAAGGCCGAGAAGCGCGCCGGCACCGCGCCGTTGGCCTCGACCAGCGGCGCCACCCCATGCCGCGCGTCGGTGACCCAGCGCAGCCAGCGCGCGGCCCGCTCGCTCTGCTCTGTCTTGCTGGAGATGGCCCAGCAGAAGCTGCCGCAGGCCGCAACGGGCCTGGGCCCGTAGCGCGGCAGCCCCATGACTCCGAGCGCGGGCCCCTTGTTCTTCAGGTGTGAGCGCGCCATCCAGTGCCCGCTCCAGTCCATGGCCACCGTGCCGTTGCCGAAGGGATCGGGGTCCACCGCGTCGGGCAGGGCAAAGCTCCGCGCAAACAGCGACTGCCAGGCGCGGCAGGTGGCGATGTTGGCCGGGCTGGCGAGCACCCCGCGCACGCCGCCGCCGGGGCGCGCATCGATCAGCTGACCGCCGCCGGACCAGAGCAGCGGGCTGAAGGCGTACGTGAACCACTCATCGGCGGCGCCAGCGGTGTGCAGCGAGAGCGGCACGATGCCGCGCGCCACCAGCCGCTCGCAGGTGTCGAGCAGCTCTGCCCACGCGAAGCCAGGGCCGCCGTGCGTGTAAGAGGCGCCCACCGAGTCGAGCAGGGGCCGATCGAAGTACAGCACCGCCGCGGAGTCGTACGCGCCGAGCGTGTAGAGCTGTCCGCTCACCGTGCCCTGCTCGCGGATCGTCGGCAAGAAGTCGGCCAGCTCTGCCGCCGTGAACAGCTCGCTCAGCGGCGCCAGCTGCCTCGCGTCCGCAAAGCGCGCCACGAGCGGGCCATCGAGCTCGAAGACGTCGGGCATGTCGTCGGCCGCCGCGGCGATGGACAGCCGCTCGGTGTAGTGATGATCGGGAAAAAACGTGAGCTCGAGCGCGGAGCGCCCCTGCAGCTGCTCGCTGGCAAACTTCGCAGCGATGCGGCGCAGCGCGCGATTTTCACCCTCCTGACCCTGGTGGGCCCACACGCGCAGCGGGCGCTCGCCGCCGCGGCGCTGGCAGCCGAAGCATGCGGACGCGCAGAGCGCACTCGCGCCGAGGAGCCAGTCACGGCGCGCAGAGCTAGGCCGGGTGGCGGCGGACACGGCGCGAGCCTAGCAGCCCGTTGCAGGCTGCGTCACCGGTGCAGCGGCTGCCGCCGCGCAGCGTTTCATTGCGCACCACGCCCCTTGAAAAGCGCGGCGTCTTGTTGAAAGAGAAGACATGCGCAAGCTCATCGTTTCGGAGTTTCTGTCCCTCGACGGCGTGATGCAAGCACCCGGGGGCGCCGACGAGGACACCGAGGGCGGCTTCCGCCACGGGGGCTGGACCATGCCGTACTGGCATGACGACATCGGCCGCAGCTTCGTGGAGCTGATGGGCAACGTGGACGCCTTCCTGCTCGGACGCAAGACGTACGTGATCCACGCCAACGCCTTCGAGCCCATGCCCATCGGCGATTTCTTCGGCGACCTGATGAACACCCCGGCCAAATACGTGGTGTCGAAGACCCTGGAGCAGCCGATCTGGCGCAACACCACCATCATCCGCGACAACGTGGTGGAGACGATCCGCAAGCTGAAGGCCGCGCCGGGCAAGGACATCATCACCGACGGCAGCCACCAGCTGGTGCACACCCTGCTCGAGCAGGATCTGGTGGATGAGCTGCACCTGCTGCTGTATCCGCTGCTGCTCGGCAGCGGCAAGAAGCTGCTGCCCGAGCGGGTGCACGCCACGTTCCGGCTGAAGGCGGCAACGCCGTATCCCAGCGGGGTAGTGGGCCTGCACTACGAGCGCGAGCGGAAGTAAGCAGCAAGCGTGCGCACGGGAGCTGCCGGGTGAAGTGAGTTGGGGCGGGGCGCCACGGTCAGCGCGCCCTTGGCCCTTGAGCAGCAAACCCGAGCAACGCCCAGCAGCACAGGCCGCAGCGCACACCGTTCGGCTCGTCCGCCATGTGAGACAGCAGGGCCGGCCCACGCTCGGGAGAGGCTTTGGTACTGTTCAGCGAGCAGAGGCTCGAGGGATAACCCGCGCCGTAGCCATATGAAGAAGCTTCTCTCTCGCTCTGTTTCCCTGCGTTCCCTTTCTCTCTGTTCCGTTTCGCTGTGTTCCGTTTCGCTGTGTTCGGTTTCGCTGTGTTCCGTTTCGCTGGGTTTCCTCTCGCTCGCGCTGTCCTGCTCGAGCGATGACGACCCCGCTCCCGCGGGCATGAATCTGCCAGGCGGGACCGGCAGCAGCGCGCCCGGCGCCGCTGGCGCCGGTGCTTCACCCGAGGTCAGCGAGACGCCCGGCGGCACCGAGCAGACCATCAATCCCGCCCTGCCTGCCAATCCCGAGCCGGCACCCCCGCCCGCCATGACCCCGCCGCCCGAGCTGGCAGCGCTCCAGCCCGCGCTGCCCGTGGTGGCGAACGACGATCACGACCAGCTCCTCAGCAGCGACGTGCCGGAGCTGGCCGCCAACAAGCGGCTCGTCTACGACCTGTGGCGCACCTTGATCAACGCGCGCGACACCGCCGCAGCCGAGCAGTACCTCGCCGAGGGCTACATCCAGCACAACCCCAACGCCGACACCGGGCGCGCGGGAGTGCTGGCGTTCTTCTCCAGCCTGGGCCCGGCCCAGCCCGTGCCCGAGCGGGTGCAGACCCCGCTGGTCGCCATCGTTGCCGAGCGCGACTACGTGGCCCTGGTGCAGGTCGACGCTCAGCAACAGCCCCGCCCGTACACCACCACCTGGTTCGATCTCTTCCGCATCGAAGACGGGCTCGTCGCCGAGCACTGGGATCACGGGCGCCTGCCCGAAAACGGCACGCCCGCCGGCTACGTGCCGCCCGGGGTGACCGAAGACCAGGAGGCAGCGCTGGCCAGCGCTGACCCCCAGCTCGAGACCAACAAACGCCTCGTGCACGAGATGTGGCGCACCCTGCTCGACGCCCAGCAAGTCGAGGAAGCACCCCGCTTCCTCGCCGAGGGCTACATCCAGCACAACCCCCTCGCCAACACCGGGCTCCAGGGCTTCCTCCAGTTCTTCCGCACCATTGCCCAGCCCCGCGACGTGCAGCCCGACATCGCCAACTTCATCCAGATCATCGCCGAAGGCGAGCTCGTGGTGCTCGCCACCGTGCGCTCGTACACTGCCGCGGTGCCCTACACGACCACCTGGTTCGACATGTTCCGGGTCGGCGACGGCAAGATGCAGGAGCACTGGGATACGGCGACGTTGCAGTGAGGGGCTGAGACGCCGGGGGGGCTGAGACACGGGGGCGGCCACGCCAGCTGGCGCTGGCCGCTCTTCGCTCACGTTGCCGTATCGCCTGATGCCTCATGGCGCCTGATGGCTGCCGCGTTCTCACTGTGCGTGTGGCTGCCGTAGAACGTCCAGTTCGCGCTCGATGGCCCTGGCACAGATGTCACCATGTCCGTCTGCATGCTGGTGGCGGCCGATGACACCGGCGCTTTCCGCAACCCAACCCCGGCGCGGTGGCGCGTTGGCTCGGTAGGCGCTCGCGGCACTGCAGCCCTCGGCCGTAAGGATCGAGGTGGACATCGACGAGTTTCCCGTCCGGGTTCTGGCCACCGTGGAAGCCCTGGCAGCATCCCGCGCCAGCGGGGCGCTGCTGGTGCTCGAGCTGGAGAAGCGCTCGCTCGAGCGGCCGCGTCGCGGCGGTGCCCTGGACGAGCGCGTGGGCTCCCTGCTCCTGCAGGTAGCGCAGATCGCCGAGAGCAGCTTGCCCCATGCGGAGTGGGCGCGGACCGCCTGGAGCCGCTTCGAGTGTGCCTTGCCCGGAGAGCGGGAGGAGCTGACGGAGCAGGCAAAGCAGCTGCTCTCCCGCTTGCTGGAGCAGCCCGCGCTGCGGCCGCTGTGCTGGCGCGCCGTGTTGATCCGCGTCTTCCCCGGCGAGGCCCTGCGCACGCTGTATTGCGACCCGGAGCACGATCTGGCGGCGCTCGAAGGCTCGCTGGTCGCGTGGGTCGAGCCGTACGCAGGAGAGGACTGGCAGGAGCCGCAGCGCTACCCGACCACGACGATCGTCTGGTCGCCTCAGCGCGCCTCCTGAGCGGGCGGAGCCGTGGCGAGCGCGGCCTCGAGCGGCGCGCGTGGCCGCGGCGTGCCGAGCAGCGCCTCTGGGGTGAGCCCGAGCTGCTCGAGCGAATACGCGGTGAGCAGGTGATAACGCAGGTACAGCCCGGAGCGCGCCGGATCGAGCTCGGGCGCGCCGGCGCGGAAGGCTGCCAGGGTAGACGTGAAGTCGAAGTCGTTGCCCTTGCCGACGTAGTCGGCGTAGCCCTCCTGCTGCCACGCGGCGAGGCGGAAGTACGCGAGCCGCCCCAGCCGCCGCGCCACCATGGTGTGGGTGAGCTCGTGCGCCATGAAATACGTCAAGGTGCGCTCGCCCGGCACCTCCTGCCCGCGCGGCCCGATCAGACGGTCGCGCTCGACCTGGCTCGGGCGCAAGAACACGTTTCCGCCAAGCCCGACCTGCGCGACCCCTCCGGCCTTCGGGTGTTGCACCGAGACGAGCGCGAACAGGCGCGGCGTGTCGCACAGGTATACGTGATAGGTGTCGGCGGGGTCGTAGAACGGAGAGCGGGCGACGCGGCCGTGTACGGCCCGCGCGACCTCGAGCGCGGCCGCCGGCAGCGGCTCACGCGCGTGCAGCACGAGGTTCTCGACCCGCACCTCGTGCGCGAACAGCGGGTCGGGGTGGAGCAGGAGCGCGAGGTAGAGCCCGAACGTGCCCGCGATGACCAACGAGAGCTTCACGAGCAGGCGCTTCGTCATGATGCCGGTTAGTTTGGTGCAGGCTTGCCCGGGCGCAAACGAAGCTTCTGCCCGGCGCTCCGAAACGCGGAGTCCAGAGCGGGGGCAGCCCGCCCAGCGGGGGAACCGGTAAACTCTGGGCGTGCCGCCTCGTCCAATTCGGACTAGGCTGTGAAGGTGACTCACGCTCCGCGGCTGCACCGCTATACGTTCCAGGAATACCTGGCGCTCGAGGCGTCGAGCACCGTGCGTCACGAGTTTTTTGCCGGGGAAATCTACGCGATGGCAGGGGGCACGCCGCGGCATGCAGCCCTGTCCATGGCAGTGGGCGCTGCACTGCTGGCCCAGGTGCGCGGCGGGCCGTGCCGGGTCCATAGCTCGGATTTGCGAGTGCGAGCGCTCGCGACCGGGCTCACCACCTATCCGGATGTAACGGTGGTCTGCGGTCCCTACGAGACCGACGCGCAAGACAAGAACACGGTCCTGAACCCGCGGCTGTTGGTCGAGGTCACCTCCGACTCGACCGAGGACTACGACCGCGGTGAAAAGCTGGAGAGCTACCAGCGCATTGCCTCGGTGGAGGCGGTCGTCCTGGTCTCCCACCGCGAGCACCTGATCGAGGTCTTCGAAAGACAAGCTGACTCGAGCTGGCGACGCAGTGAGGCTCGCTCCGGCGCCAGCCTGAAGCTTGCGGGCCTGGGGGTAACGCTGACCGTCGACGATATCTACGCAGCGGCAGCGCCAGTTTGAAGGTAGACGTCGGCGGCGCTGGAACGGCAGCCGTTAGCCAACGTGCGGAGCTGGTTCGCGGGTGCCCGCGGCAGCGGCAGCGGCGCGGTGACTCGACGGAAGAACGCGAGGGCGCGAGCCGTGCACGGCGGGCTCGGCCACTTTCGCCAGCGCGGCGCGGGAGAGCCCCGAGAGGCCGAGCGCGATCCGGCGTCGCGCGAACGGCAGCTCGCCCAGCAACGTGAGCAGCGCGTTGCGCAGCCGGCGCTGCAGCGTGCCCTGCACGGTCGCGAGCGCCGTCAGGCGGCGCGAGAGCTGGAGCACCTCTGCCGCTGCGGGGCGCCGCTTGCGTTCGTACAGGTCTAGCTCCTCCGGCCTACGCTCACCGTTGATCACTTCACCGAGCAGCTGTCCGAGCACGATGGCATCGATGATCCCAGTGTTCATACCCTGACCGCCCGCCGGGCTGTGCACGTGCGCGGCGTCGCCCATCAGGAGCAGGCGGCCCGCGCGGTAGGCGGAGGCCAGCCGGTGGTGCACGCGGAAGCGCGAGCTCCAGGTCACGTCGAGCACGCGGCAGCGCCGCCCGGCGGGGCCGCGGGTATCGAACAACGCCTGGATGTCGCGCGCCTGCGGCTGCTCGGGCGCGCGCTCCAGGGTGGCAACCACGCGGAAGCTGCCGTCCGGCAGCGGCGCCACGACCAGCATCCCCGCCGGGGAGAAGTACAGGGAGACCTCGTCCGGCGCGGGCGCGCGATCCAGGTGGACGTCCGCCAGCACGAAGGACTCCGGGTACGTGTCCCCCTCCAGCTCGACCCCGGCAGCTCGCCGCACCAGGCTGTGTGCACCATCGGCACCCACGACCCAGTCGGCGCGGATGATGCTCTGCTGGCCGTCACGGCTCACCGTCACGCGGGCGCCCTGAGCGTCTTGCTCGACGTGCTCCGCCGTGACCCCGCGCCGCACCTCGCCGCCGAGCGCAGCAATGCGCTCGGCGAGCACGGCCTCGGTCACGTTCTGCGGCAGCATCAGCAGATAGGAATGCTCCGTGGGCAGGCCGTCGAAGGGGAGCCGCAGCAGGGCACGATCGCGATCGCGGATGGAGAAGGTGGTCTGCTTCAGACCGAGCGCAACCAGCTGCTCGGAGACACCGAGCGGCCGCAGCGACTCCAGCGTCTGCGCGTGGATGACCCCCGCGCGCGAGGTGTTTTGTCCTTGCTCCAGGCGATCGATGAGGATGTGTTTCACTCCGCGCTGCAGGAGCGCGATGGAGAGGGCCATGCCGGTGGGACCGGCGCCGACGATCAAGACGGGTGTGGATTCAGGGGTCATGTGCTGCTCCTTGATGTCAACAGTTGTTGACATATCTGTGGAGCCACCCCTTGAAATTGTCAACGCTTGGTGACAAATTGATCGCGGCAACTTTGAAAAAGGTAACGAAATCCGATAGAACGCGCGCCGGCATCCTGGCTGCCGCCGAGCACCTGTTCGCGCGCCACGGCTACGATCGCACCAGCGTGCGCGATGTGGCCGAGCGCGCCCAGATCGATCCTGCGCTGGTCATCCGCTACTTCGGCAGCAAGGATGGGCTATTCGCGCAGGCGGCCACGATCCAGCTGGAGCTGCCGGCCGCGGACGCGCTCGCTCCAGGCGACGTCGGGCGCGCGCTGATCGAGCACTTCCTCACGGTATGGGAAGGCGCCGGGCGCACGCGCGGCATGGCGGTGCTGCTGCGCTCCGCCGCATCGAACGAGCTCGCCGCCGCCAAGATGCGGGAGGCCTTCCAACAGCAGGTCATGCCGTTCGTCGCGGCCCTCGGCGACCCGGCGAGTGCCGCGCGGCGCGCTGGCCTCGTCTCCACCCAGCTCCTCGGGCTCGCCATGTGCCGCTACGTGCTGGCGCTTCCACCCGTGGTCGCGCTCTCCCGCGACGAGATCGTCGCCCTCATCGGGCCCACCTTGCAGCGATATGCGGCGGGAGAGCTGGGGACTCAAAGCGCCGTGATCGCTGGCGGCTGATGAGGGCTTCGGGCGGTCGCGCAGGCGCTTACCGCCCCATCACCCGCCGCACGTCCCCGAGCTCCTTCGCGCTGCCGCCGGCCTCGTGCGCATTGGCGAAACTGTCCACCACCCGCTCGCGATCGGCGTCCGTCTGCAACCTGCCCACCGCCCAGAAGCCCGCGTTGGACAGCGCCCGGTAGAGCGAAGCAGGGGGGGGCGACGGGACGAAGGCCGAGCCTAAGTGGAGTCCAGCGGCGAGGCGGCGAACGCATCCTCAGACAGCGAGCTTAATTCGACGGTCGCCGACGACAGCGATTACTTCGAGGTCCCCACCTAGCGCGCGGACGTGCCGCCGTAGAGTCGATACCAGGTGATCCTCCCGATTCTCCAGCGTGGAGACCTGCGACTGGGCCATCTCCGCGGCACGGGCGAGGTCTACCTGTGTGACCCCGAGCTCGCGCCGCAACTCCGCCAGACTCATCTCGAGTAGCTCTTGCTGCACTCGGGCCTCGACGCGAGCCGCGCGCTTGGGGTCGTTCTTCGATCGTTTGACGTCATTCCACTTATGGGTTTTCATCGAGGTACTCCTGCCAAATGCGCTCTGCGAGTGGGATCATTTGGGCATAGAAGCGCTTGTCGCTGATGCCGGTCTTGTCGCCGCCGATCAGCAGGACCGCCTGCCGACGCGGGTCAAATGCGTAGAAGATCCGGAATGGCCGCGCCATGGACTGAAGGCGCAGCTCACGGAGCGCGAAAGAGGCGCCTTTGATGTCGCTGGACCGCGGAGCGCCCAGCGCAACTCCCTGAGACTCCAGGACACCTACGGTCACGTCGACATCGTCCGAAGTGGCTTCGTCGAGACCATTGTACCAGGCGACAAACTCGTCTGTTGCAACGACCTCAACCGGCACGAGACAAATTATGCATTGAATTATATATATTGTCAAGCAGATACGCTGGGCGCCACGCTCTGGGAAGTCCCTTGAAACGTCCCCACCGCGGCGACCCACTGGGGGAGCCAAGGGCGGGAGGGGATATTAGGGTCGGTTGCGGGCCTAAAGCCGGGTGACGGAGCGGGACTGCGGGACTGCGGACATGATGGTGTGCGACAGGTCGATCCGCTGATCCTCCCCCGTCGCTCGGTGTCCGAGATGGGCGCGATCGCGAAGTCATCGATCACGAGTACGTCGAGCCGTGCGAAGCGAGCGAGGACGCGCGGGAAGGTACCATCGGCTCTGGCAAGCCGGAGCTCATCGAAGAGACGAGGGGCTCGCCGGTAGGCGGCGCGATGGCCTTTTCGACCTGGCACGACTACCTTGCCGACCCACCACCGCCGACGCCATCTGCGATCGCGTCCTTCACGCCGCCCACCGGATTGCCCTCAAGGGCCCCTCGCGCCGGAAGACCGAGGCCCCCGTATCCTGATCGGACGTCCCCCTTGAGCCCACCCAGCGGGTCCGCGTACCGTGCGCCACCCGCCCTACGAGGAGCCACCAACCGGAAACTCAGAACGTCGCTTCGCTCCGACCTCGGATCACGCCCCGGCGCTGATCACGATGGCGTGGACTGAGTGATCACGATAGGCAGAATGCGCAGCGGGAGAGCTGGGCGGTCAAAGCGCCGTGATCGCTGGCGGCTGATGAGGGCTTCGGCGTCGGTCGCGCAGGCGCTTACCGCCCCATCACCCGCCGCACGTCCCCGAGCGTCATCGGGCCGCGCAGATACGACATGGCCCAGCGTGGCTGCAGCAGGGTGGTGTTCGGGGTTGCATGCACGTTCCTGACCAGGAACCAGCGCTGCCCGAGGCGGCGGATGACGCTCTCGATCTCCTTCGCGCTGCCGCCGGCCTCGTGCGCATTGGCGAGACTGTCGACCACCCGCTCGCGATCGGCGTCGGTCTGCAACCTGCCCACCGCCCAGAACCCAGCGTTGGACAGCGCCCGGTAGTCGAGGTCACCAGGGCGCGCTCGATGGTCGCCACGGTCCGTCGCCGCAGGCCAGGGCCGTCAGGTAGAGGGCCACCGTTGCGGGGCAGGGCGGGCATCGGAGCGAGCTGCTGGGGCTCGCACCAGCGGGTGAACGCCACGAAGTCGGTGGTGTAGGCTCGCTTGGTGTTTTCGGCGCGGGAGGCGCCGGCGTAGGCGGCCGCGGCGTCGTCGAGCTCAGTGGGCCCGGGGACGAGTTCGGCGCGGGGGGGCCTTCGAGCGACGCGATGGGGGCTCCGGGCGCGCCAGCGCGGCGGTCTTCTTGGCTTTCCCGAAGGAGCGCGAGCGCGCAACCATCCAGCATCGCTCGGAAAGGCTTGCCGCTCCCTGTTCCAGGAATGTGACAAGCGTGGATGCGAGCGGGAGCCGCTTTCGCCGGCAGCGCTGCGCACTGCAGGGCTTGAGGAGCCAACGTGCTGCGCTGATCATACCCGATGAGCCCAGCCGACTAGCGATACAGATACCCCAGCGATCGGATCCGCCAGACGTTGGCGCGAGGGGGCAGGGAGAGGGCGGGGTGCGGGCGATCCAGATCGGTGATGTCGGTGTACTTCTGCCCAGCCGCGTTGAAGTCCACCGCTACGACGTAGCGGCGCTTTTCGTCCGCAACCAGATAGACTAGTGCGGTCATCGGGGGCAGCGCACTGAGCTGCCGGGCGTTGCTGCCGTCGGGCTGCACCACCCAGTACTGCCAGATGTCAGCGTCGGCTGCCTGCAAGCCGCGGATCTGTACTTCTCGCTCGTCGGCCACCTGCACCAGCATGCCGCCGGGGATGGTTCCGATCGGGTTCCAGGCGCGGGAGCCGACGGAGTCATTGATCGAGCCTTGCCAGGTGGGGTCGAACTCGGTCTGCCCCGCGAGGATCCTCAACATGCACGGCGCGCGGTACTGGCTCGGAGCGGTCACGTGGCGAATGGCTGCGGAGGCGCCGGTGCTGAAGTAGCGATCACCCGTCGGGGATTCGTAAGCAAGGTCCGCCGCGGTGCAGCGTGACTCCGTCTGCTGCGAGATCTGCGCGTCGTTGTTCACATCGATCATCGTCACGGTCGTTGCCAGCGCCGAGCCGGCAGCGTCCAGCCAGTAGGTGAACAAGGTGAAGCGGTCGTCAGCCACGGGCGCCCACGTCCACGAGGCAGACGAGTAACCCGATGGCCCCTCGACCTGGATGGACAGCAGCGTGCGGGGGGCCATTCTCGCCAGGTCCCAGACTAAAATGCGCTGGCTGCTCGTGTTGAGCAGGTACGCCTTGTCGGGCGAGATCGGGATCGGGACGAAGGGGAGCGCGTTCGGCTCGGGCACGAGCTCGGCGATGGAGTACGTGCTGCCAGGCTGGTGCGCGCCGCTGCGGTCCACGAAAATTTCCGTGAAGCTCTGGCGGTCCTCCGGAAAACGCACCAGCGTGCCCTCGCGCAGCCAGGGGAAGAGCAGGTCAAAGGCCGAATATTCAACGCCGAGCCCCTGTTGCCGGGCAGCCTCCAGCTCCTCTGTGCCTCGCGCTTCGAGGGTGGAGATGCTGAAGACTCGCTGGGGCCCGAGCTCCTCTTGCACGACCACGACGTATTGCGGCGATTCAGCGGCGTCGGTCGCGCTGCCGCCGCAGGCCAGCGCCAGCCACGGCAGAAGGAGCGCTGCACCGCGAGCCCACCCGATGGTCATCAGCACAGCTGAGTGTGCCAGGCTTTGCCTCCGGAAGGAAATGCTGAACTGCCGAGCCAGGTGCAACACGGTTGCCCCGGCTCGGCTTGCCGCACTACGGCGTGGACAGCGCTAGCTCGACTGATGCGCTGTCCTTCTCGCCGCGCCCCGTCATGTCACAGGGGGTGGTGGCGCACTTCGCCCGGCACCGAACCCGAGAATTCGTTGGGCGCAAAGCCCTCGGCGCTGGTCGTGAACGTCAAGCTCGATAGTCCGCTCGTGCCGCCCGTCAAGGCCACGGAGTCGACGGTCAGTACGGAGGTGGTGGGCCCGGCGAGGTCGCCACCGCTGCCCACCTGCAACCCGAATGCGATCACGTCGGCCACGTCGAAGTTGGCGTCGGTGATGGCGTCGAAGTCGATAATCAAATCGATGAAGGTATTCGTGTCGGTGAAGCTGGCGGCGTTGATCAGCGTCTGTGGGCCGGACACTTGCGTGAAATCCGACGCGTCGGTGGTGAACGTGTGTACGTAGGTCTGTCCGCTGGGATCCAGGATCGCGGCACCCACCCGGAAAGTCACGACGGTATCTGCCAGGCTGCGTGCGGTGAACGCGAGCTGGAAGTGCTCGAACTGACCACTCGCGGTGAACGGCACCCGCAGCTCGACGCACCCGGTGCACGGCGGCGGGCCACCACCATCGCCCGCATCCGCGGTGCCGCCATCGGTGCCCGCATCCGGGTCGACGCTGCCGCTACCGGCGTTCCCGCCCGATCCGGCGCCTCCACCGGTGCCCGCGCTGCCCGCGCTGCCGCCCGCTCCACCGCTGGCACCCGCGCTGCCGCCATTGCCTCCAGCGCCGCCGGTGGCGCCCGCACTGCCGCCATTGCCGGCACTGCCGCCGTTGCCGGCAGAGCCACCACTAGCGCCCGTGCCGCCGTTACCGCCGGGGCCATCCCCGGAGTCATCGCCGCAGGACACGGCGAGCGCGCTCGTCAATGAAACGGCACCAACAATCAGCAGTCGACGCATAAGGGGGCTCCTCGTGTGCTCAGTAGGATCGGTAGAGAGGTACAGGCACTGCTGGACGGCGAGGCACCCTGGTGGATAAGGCTTGGCTGGATGGAATCGGTCGCGAGCCGGAGCAGCGCGACAGATCACGCGTGATTCACCGTCATCACGCGGAGCACGAGCGCAGCAGTGGCGGCTCGGCGCAAGTTCCTGCCAGCTCAGCCGATGTAGGGATAGGGCTCCGCTAGACCGAGAGCGGCGGCCATGCGCCGCGTCTGGTGCAGCTCGCGCGGGTCGAGCAGCAGCTGGAAGTAGCGCGCCATCATCAATTCGCGCTCATCTCCTGTCAGCGGCGTATCTCGCTCCAGCAGCTGGGCGATGTAGCGGTTGAAGTGGGCTTTCCAGTCGGGCCTGCGGCCGTCGACGTCGTCGAAGCCGTACTCGCTGGCCAGGTCGCCCGCGGCGAGCACGCGCCCGTTCTTGTGTTGCACGCTGGCATCGGCGGCCAGCGCGGCGATGGCGCGGCCCACGAAATACGGCGTCTCCGACTCGGCGAAGTGCGGATCTTTGGCGATGGCGTCGCGCCACGTCGCCTCGGTCACGCCAAAGTGCTGGAGCACGGCCTCCGAGCGCAGAAAGCCGGGGGTGATCGCCACGGAGGTGACCCCAGTCTGGCCGCGGGTCACCAGCTCTGCCATCAGCGCGAACGCCAGGCGGATCGGGATGAGCTTGGCCAGGTCGTAGAACAAGCTGCCGCGATAGCCGAGGAAATCTCCATCCGTCACCTCCACCACCAGCGCCGCGCCGCGCCCGAGCATCAGCGGCAGGGCGTGGCGGCTGGTGATGAAGTGGCTGTGCAGCACTCGGTCCAGCAGCGCAAAGCCCTTCTGCGGGGACAGCTGCCAGAAGGGCACGCCCCACTCGCCCAGGCCGTCACCGCCCCAGACGTCGTTGACCAGGATGTCGAGGCCGCCGTGCTCGCGCTGGATGCGTGCGATGAGCGCGGTGACCTGCGCCTCGTCGGTGTGATCGACGCGCTGCCAGTGCGCGCTGCCGCCGCGGCTCTGCGCCAGCTCCACCGTCTCCTCGAGGGTCTCCGGGCGCAAGCTGAGGTCGAAGGGATCGCCCTTGCCGGGGCCGCGGCCCGCGTCGGCGCGGGTGCTGCGCCCGGTGCACCAGACGGTGGCGCCGGCCTCGGCGAGCGACACGGCGATGCCACGGCCGGCGCCGCGCGTGGCTCCGGCGACCAGAGCGATCTTGCCTGCCAGGGGTTTGGTCATGGGGCTCCTTCCGCACGAGTGACGGGTAGGACCGTCCCGTAGCATGCCGCCGCTCGCTAGCGAAGGTGTGCGCGCGAGGGCTCAGGCGTGGGCCAGGGCGGAGCCGATCACTGCGGAGAGCGCGTCGTACGCGGCGATGTTTGGGGCGTGATAGCTGATGAAGAGCGTGCCCAGCGGCTGGCCGCCGTCGAGCAGCGGGCGCACGATCATGGCGTCGTCGCGCTGGCGGGTGGCGAGGCGGCTGGGCAGCAGCGCGCTCGTCTCGAACTCCTGCCCGCGCAGGTGGCTGGAGACGGTCTCGCGCGAGCTGTACGCCCAGACCAGCTGGGAGCGCTCGAGGCCGCCGCCAGCAAAGCGGGTGACGAAGCAAGTGTGGATGGCGAGCCCGCGCAGCTCTTGCTCCAGCTGGTCCCAGAAGCTCTCCTGGCGGGCCACCTGCGTCAGGCGCGCCACGGCGCTGAGGGCGGCGTTCAGGGTCTCGGTGGCGACCAGCCAGCGGTTGACCTCCAGCCACTCGCCAGCGCTCGAGGTCAAGAAGCGCGCTGCGTGCAACAGATCCTCCACCTTGCTGGCCAGGTCGCGCTCCACCACGTCGCGCAGCAGCTCGCGCCGCAGCGCTGCCAGCACGTCGAAGTACACGTCCAGCTCGGCGCGCGGCTGCCCCGACTTGCGCAGGGTCGAGTCCAGGGTGGACAGGAAGGTATTGCCGTCTTTGCTCTGCAGATCGGCGCTGATGGCGGCCACCCAGCGCCGCTCCCAGCCGAGCCCGAGGCTCTTGAGCTGGCCGCGGGCGGCGGTGGACAGCGCGGCCTGCAGGGTCTCTCGCCGCTGCAACAAGCTCGCGGCGGGGCGCCCCGGGCGCCGGGACATGCGCTCGTCCTGCTCGTCGGCTCTGGCTTCACTGAGCCGCGTCTCGGGCGGCATGCAGCCACACGAGCGGCGCAGCACCAGGCTGGAGGGCAAGGTCTCCGTGAACGGCACGCTCCTGCCATTCACCGTCTGCATCAGATAGCGAGTGGCGCTGTAGCCCAGCTCGCTCACCGGCTGGCGCACGGTGGTGAGCGGCGGATTCAAGTATCGAGCGCGCTCCTGATCGTCGAAGCCCGTCAGCGCCAGCCGACCCGGCACCGAGAGCCCGCGATCGGAGAGCCCGCGCAGCGCGCCCTCCGCGATCAGATCGCTGGCGCACACGATGGCGTCGAGCGTGTCGAGCAGCGCCCGGCGCTTGTCCACCAGCTCGCGCAGCCCGTCGAAGCCGGCCTGCGCCGTGAAGCCCTGGCGGGTGACCCTTTGCTCCGGTAGCGCGGCGCCCAGCCCTTCCAGGGTGTCGTGGCAGACGGCGATGCGCTCCTGCGACTCCTCGTTGTGAGCGGGACCGGCGATCATCGCGAACTTGCGGTAGCCGTGCGCCTTCACCAGGTGCTCGCACAGCTGGATCAGGCCGGAGCGGTTGTCCACGCCGACGCTGGGCACGCCGGTGATCGTCAGACCGATGCTGACGGCGGGCATGCGGAAGTTGCGCAGCGCACGCTCGCCCGGAGCTCGCCCCAGCTCGTTGGTGAGCGAACCCATCACCGCCACCACGCCATCCAGCGCGGACTTGCTCACCTGCTGGTAGACGATGTTCTCGCCGCGCCGCAGCTCTTCGTCCTGGAAGCGGCCGCCGACGAAGATCCAGATGTTGGCGCCGCGCTCGCCGGCGGCGCGCATGGCGCCGTCGATCAGGTCACGCTGATAGGAGTTGCCTACCAGATCGACGAGCAGGGCGAGGTTGGGACGGGAAGAGCTGGTGGCCCGCATGACGTGAGTCCATGGGTTGACGGCGGCAGCGAGGCCGCGCTTCACCGCCCTTCAGTGGGCGATAAGCTGTTCGAGACAGCCGGCGGCAGCTCGGCGCTGCGCTTTGGGACGCCCCGTCCGAGCCTCGCGAGGAGGTCGGTGCTTGAAGGGTGCGCGGCGCACGTGTAAACAAAGTGACCATGGAGACTGCCGGAAGGCGCGGGGCATAGCAGGCCTCGGATGACCGGCAGAGCGCGGGCCCCCCGCTTGAATTGGCGTGCTTTTGCCGGGCTGCTGGGGCTCTTTTCCACAGCCGCCTGCAATGCGCTGACCGGGGTGAACGACCTGCAGTTCGTCGAGCGCCCCGGGATGGCGAGCACGGGTGGGGCAGCGGACGCTGGCGCGGATGCGGCCCCCTCCATCGTCATCGGCTCCCTGCAAGGCCGGTGCAACGCGCTGAGCGGCAGCGGCTGTGCTGATGAGGGGCAGACCTGTCGCTTTCAGCGCGAGACGGGCGAGCCCGGCTGTGTGCCCGCGCCCCGCTCGCCGGTGGTGCCCTACGCGGCCTGCCGGGGCGATGACGAGTGCCCCGCCGCGTATCTGTGTGAGGCGGGCGTGTGTAGCCAGCTTTGTGAGAGCGCCGCGGACTGCGGCTGGCCCGGCGCGCGCTGCGTCGCCTCGACCGGGCAGGGGCCAGGGCGCTGCACCCGCAGCTGTGACCTGGTGGGGGCGCGGGCGCCGCGCGCCGGGCTGCAGGCGTGCGGGGAGGGAGCGCGCTGCGACTTCGTGCCGGAGCCGGGCGGCGCCGGCTACAGCGACTGCTTCGCCGCCGCCGGCAGCGCCTTTGATGGCGCTCCGTGCAGCGCCCATGCGGATTGTCCGCCGGACTTTCGCTGCGACGGCCAGCGCTGCGCGGCGGCCTGCGGCAGTGACGCGGCCTGCCCCGACGGCCTGCGCTGCGGCGGCTCCAGCGAGGAGCTCGCCGGACAGCGGGTGGGCGCCTGCTGCAGCATCCCGGAGGGGCAGGCCTGCGATCTGCTGAGTGGCTGCGGCTGCGCGGCGGGCGCCACCTGCTCGCTCGATCCGAGCGGGGCTGTCGCTTGCCGCAGCTTGCCGGCGCAGCCCAGGGCTCCGTATGACAGCTGCGCACAGCACGCGGAGTGCCCCGCCCGGCACTCGTGCATCGGCGGCGCGTGCAAGCTCCACTGCAACGAGCTGGCGGACTGCGGCGCCGAGGGCGCGGCGTGCGCGCCCGCGTCGTTTGCAGGAGCACCGCTGCCCGGGGTCTCGTTCTGCGCGCGCGGCTGCGATGTGCTCTCACCGCAGGCGCCGGGCGCTGGGCTTCGTGCCTGCGGCGCGGGCGCCACCTGCATCGACAGCGCGCTGGAGCTCGGCGCCACCGATTGCATCGCCGCGGGCAACGGCGCTCAGGGCGCGAGCTGCACGCTCGAGTCGGACTGCGCGCCCGGCTTCGACTGCGTGCTCGGCAGGTGCGAGCGCTGGTGCACCCCCGACGGCAGCGAGTGTGGCCTGGGGCTCTCCTGCGGCGGCGTGTATGACGTGAGCGGGCGCGCCCTGGGCAGCTGCTGCACGCCGCCGCTCGATCGCGCCTGTCACTGGCTCAGCGACTGCGGCTGCGGCGAGGGTGAGACCTGCTCGGTCGATGACGGAGCGGTGCGCTCGTGCCGCGCCGTCAGCGCGCAGCCGGTGCCGCCGTATTTTGCCTGCGACGCCGGCACGCAGTGCCCGCAGTTTCATCACTGCGCCTTCGGCGTGTGCATGTTGCGCTGTGAGACATCCGTGAGCTGCGCCGCCGGCACGCAGTGCCTGGTGCTGAACGAAGACGATCCGGAGACGGGCATCTGCTCGCGCAACTGCGACATGCTCTCGCCCGGCGCGCCGGCGCCCGGCTTTCTGCCGTGTGGTCCGGGCCTGCGCTGCCTGGACTTCGACGGGCCCGAGGGCGCCACCACGGCGTGTATCTTCTCGGGTCCGGTGGCGGCGGGCGGGGGCTGCGCGGGCACGGGCGACTGCGGCGCCGGGCTCGACTGCGAGGCAGGGCTGTGCCTGCCGCTGTGCGAGCTGGGCGCGGACGACTGCGCTGCAGGCACCGTCTGCGCGCCGCGCGAGCTGGCGACGGCGCCGGTGGGCGGGCGCAGCATCGGCGTGTGCATTGCGGAGGAGTGAGCATGACGGAGACCTACGAGCGCGGTGCCGGCAGTCGAGGTGTGCAGCAGCGTGGGGCGCGCGTCTGGTGCGCGGCGCTGTTGGCTGCGGTGACGATCGCGCGCGGAGCGCTGGCGCAGGACTCCGTTGCCGAGAGCGCGCCGTTGCCGCGCACGGCTGAGAGCACGGCCGAGAGCACGGCCGAGAGCACGGCCGAGAACACGGCGGCTGCCGAGCCCACGGCCGCGCAGCGTGAGACGGCGCGCGCCTGGGTGCTGGAGGGCAGGCGCGCGTTTGTGGAAGGCGACCACCTGGGGGCGCTGCAGCGCGTCGTCGCGGCGTATCAGCTGGTGAAAGCGCCCACCGTGGGCATCGAGGTGGCGCGCGCGCAGCAGGCGCTCGGTCAGTGGGTGGAGGCCAACGCCACGGCGGTCGAGGTGATCAACTTGCCGAGGGCGGAGGGCGAGCCGC
>JAICQL010000340.1 GCA_025937895.1 Polyangiaceae bacterium
GCACTCGATCAGCTTCAGCTGGCTCGGCGGATCGGCCTCGGCCTTGGCCGCGGCCTGCACCGCATCGGGGTGCAGCGAGCGGCTGAGAAAGCGGCTCTCCCCCACCAGCGGCGCGACGAAGCGTGCGCGCACCAGCGCCTCAGGCGTGCTGGCGCCGGAGTCAAACACCGACTGGCAGCATTTCTTGAACTTGCCGCCGCTGCCGCAGGGGCAGCTGTCGTTCCTGCCGACGCGCAGGCGCGGGCCCACCACGGGTGCGGGGTAAATCTCTTTCCCGTCGAGGTAGCGCCAGTTGCCGTTGTGACGCTTGAACATGCCGCGCTCGTGGTGGCGCTGCGGCTCATCCTGCATCGTGTACTTGGCGACGAACTCGACCTCACCCGTCTCGTCTTTCGGGCCGCCCGCCGCCGTATCCAGCACCTCCAGGCCGTGCCACCTGGCGTTCTGTGCCCAGGCCTTGGTGCTCTCCCGGTCCACCCCGCCCGCACCGTCCGGGTGCAGGGAGTCGAGCAAGAAGTCGATCTCACTGTTGACGTACGCGGAGTAGCGCGCACGCATCAAGGCTTCGGCGGTTTCCGCCTTGCTGGCACCGGAGATGATGGGACCGCAGCATTCAGCGTAGCTCTTGCCGCTCCCGCAGGGACAGTTGGACTGGCTCATTTTTCTGGGGCGGCAGATTAATCGCCTGCGGAGCCGCGCGCCAGCGCCCTTTGTTCCAGGGCCGAGAGCAGCTTCTGGTGGATGCCGCCGAACGTGCCGTTCGAGAGCACCGCAATCACATCGCCGGGTTGCGCGCGCTCGGCGAGCGCCCGCACGATCTCGTCGACGGTCGGAAAGAAGCCTGCCCAGCGGCCTCTCTCGGCCACGTCGCGCGCCACCCGCGGCACGTCCAGCGCCTGATCGGGCGGCAGCTCGCGCGCGGCCGGAGCCAGCAGCACGCCGTCCGCCACCGCCAGCGCGTCGGGGTACACCTCCTGGTGCAGGCTGCGGCAAGCCGTGGCGCTGCGCGGCTCGAACACCGCGAACAGGCGCGCCTCGGGGTGCCGCGAGCGAAAGCCGAGCAAGGTCTCGCGCACTGCCGTGGGGTGGTGGGCAAAGTCATCGTACACGGCCACCCCGTCCGGGCTGCCCAGCAGCTCCTGCCGCCGCGCGGCGCCGCGCAGCTCGGCAACGGTCGTGCGCAGGCCCGTCGGGTCCACACCAAAGCCGTGGCTGGCCAGCGCCAGGGCAGCGGTGAGGTTGGCCAGGTTGTGGCGCCCCATGAGCGGAGTGACCCAGCGCCCCACCGCCACGCCACCGATGAACAGATCGAAGCTCGAGCCGCTCGCGTCCGCGGCCGAGGGCGCCGCCAGCCAGTGCGGCGGCACGCCAAACGTGTGCTGCCCCTCGAGCGCGTACCAGATGACCGGGCAGCGCGCATGCTCGCGCACGATGCGCACCACGTGCTCGTCCGCGGCGTTCGCCACCACCAGCCCCGACTCCGGCAGCTCGCTCACCAGCCGGGTGAAGGGCACCAGGTAGTCTGCCAGGCTGGGGTAAATGTCGATATGATCGTGCTCGATCGAGGTGAGCACCACCAGCTCGGCCGCGTAGTGCAGGAACTTGGCGGTCTTCTCGAAGAAGGCGGTGTCGTATTCATCCCCCTCGATCACGAACGGCGGGCGCCCCGGGCGCAGCAAGCTGCGCTCCACCGGCGGAGCGCGGAAGCTGCGCTCCAGCCCCTGCGGCACGCCCCCGATCAAGAAGCCCGGCTTCAGCCCCGCTGCTTCCAGCAAGCCGGCGGTGAGCACGGAGGTGGTGGTCTTGCCGTGCGTGCCGGCGATGATGACGGGGCGCGTGCCCGGCAGCACGAAGCGCTGCAGCGCGCCGCCGATGTGCGTGTAGGGCAGGCCCGAGTCGATGGCGAAGCGGGCCTCGGGGTTGCTGGCTCGACACAGGTTGCCGATCACCACCAGCTCGGGCCCATAAGCCAAGTGCGCTGGATCAAAGCCCTTTTGGCACTGCACGCCCCACTCCAGCAGCCGCGGCCCGATCGGCGGATCGAAGGCGACGTCACTGCCGGTCACCTCATGCCCCATGGAACGCAGCAAACCGGCCAGAGGACCCATGCCGGTGCCAGATACGGCGACGATGTGGATGCGCATGTAGCTCCCGCTACAACTACAACGCGGCTCGCGAGATGGTCGAGCAATCAGCCCTGCCCCAATCAGCCCTGGCCCAATTTGCCTCTGAGCCCGGGGCAGCCCCCGCACCTGGTGGGGTGAGCGTCGAGCCCCGCGGGAAACGCTACAAATTCACGGAGCCCCCGCGGGCAGAGCGCGCCGATCGGGCGTATTCTTTCAGCTGACACGACTGACATGGCAATTGAAGATCGAATTACTCGCGTCCTCGAGCAGGCGGAAGCCGATGGGGACCTGGGGGTCGAGCTCCGGCAGCGCATTCAGGTGGCGGTCAAGCAAGCGTTCGCCATCGAGCGCACGCGCCTGCGCTCCGAGAAGGTCGTGGCCATGTCCGAGGTGGACGCGGTTCGCTACCGCATCATCTCCGAGCTCTCCACCGACTGGGTGTACGCCGCTCGCGCCGAGGACGAGCACGGCAAGGTCAACATCGAGTGGGCCACCGAGGCCTTCGAGCAGATCACCGGCTACTCGGTGAAGCAGCTGAACGAGCGCGGCGGGCTGCGCTCGATTGTGGTGCCCGACGATCTGCCTGAGTTCGACGCGGCCGAGGCCGGCTACATGGAGGGCCCCGGCGTGCTCGAGTACCGCATCCGCACCCGCGCGGGGGACGAGTGCTGGCTGCGCGACTACCGGCGCCCCGAGCTCGACGCCAGCGGCACGCGCGTGGTGCGCGTGTTCGGCGCGGTCAAGGACATCACCGAGCAGAAGCACGCGGAAGAGGCGCTGCACGACGCCATGCTGGAGCTGGAGCAGCGGGTGGGCACCGAGGTGGCTCGCTTCCGCGCCCTGCTGGATCAGGCGGGCGAGAGCATCCTGGTCATCGACCCGCGCACCCACGGCCTGGTGGATCTGAACGACACCGCCTGCCGGCAGCTCGGCTACTCGCGCGAGGAGCTGCTGAAGATGACCTTCGAGGACATCGTGGTCGGCAAGCTGCCCTGGCAAGACCGCGCGCTCAGCGAGCTGGGTGAGAACAGCCTGTCTGCCGAGCAGCTGTTCGCCTGCAAGGACGGCAGCACCTTCCCCGTCGAGGTCACCGTCAAGCTGCGGCGCTTCATCGGGCAAGACTACTTGATGCTGGTGGCGCGCGAGATCACCGAGCGCAAGCAGATGGAGGCGCAGCTGGCCCAGTCCGATCGCCTGGCGAGCGTGGGCGTGCTGGCCGCCGGCGTGGCACACGAGATCAACAACCCCCTCGTGTACATCATGAACAACCTGTCCTACGCGCTCGCCCACCTGCCCGAAGGCCACGACGAGCTGAGCAGCGCCCTGCGCGAGGCCCGCTCCGGCGCCGAGCGCGTGCGCGACATCGTCAAGGATCTGAAGACCTTCTCGCGCTCCGACGGCGAGAAGATCGAGCCCGTCGACGTACGCCAGATCCTCGACAGCGCGATCAAGGTCGCCCACAACGAGATCCGCCACCGCGCGCAGCTCGTGCGCAACTACGAGGACATCCCCCCCGTCGAGGCCAACGCCCGCCTCGGCCAGGTGTTCCTCAACCTGATCCTCAACGCAGCCCACGCCATCCCCGAGGGCGACGTCGGCAACAACCAGATCATCGTCGCCGTCGAGCGCAAGGACACCACCCGCGAAGTCCTGGTCAGCATCCGCGACACCGGCGTCGGCATCCCCGAAGACCGCCTCGCCCGCATCTTCGACCCCTTCTTCACCACCAAGCCCATCGGCGTCGGCACCGGCCTGGGCCTGTCCATTTGCCGCAACATCACCGAAGCCCTCGGCGGCCGCATCGAAGTCACCAGCGAAGTCGGCATCGGCTCCACCTTCAGCGTCTCCCTCCCCTACAGCGAACAGCGCCAGCTCCTGCCCGTTCAGCCCAGCTCCCGCCCCCCTGCCCAATCCTCCCGCTCCCTCCGCGTGCTCGTCGTCGACGACGACGTCTTCGTCGGCAGATCCATACGCCGCCTCCTCCGCCCCCAGCACGAAGTCACCCTCGCCCTCAGCGGCCGCCAGGCCCTCAACCTCCTGCGCAACGGCGAATACGACGTCATCTTCTGCGACGTCATGATGCCCGAGATGACCGGCATGGAGCTCCACGCCATGGTCAGCAAGCAAGACAGCCGCCTCTCCGAACGCTTCGTCTTCATCACCGGCGGCCCCTTCACCCCCGAAGCCCGCCTGCTCCTCGACCGCACCACCAACCCCTGCATCCAGAAGCCCTTCACCCCCGGCGACCTCGCCAACGTGCTCGAATCCGCGATCCACGCGGCGCACTTGCAGCGCGCGCAGAGTGTTTGAAAGGGTGGGATTGCGGAGCGAGGCCCCAGCCAAGCGGGCACCGTGAGCGGGCAGCGAGCGGCGGTGCGATGGCGCGCTCTGCGACGGGCAGCGCGCAGGGCGCGCGATAAGGCGGTCGGCGACCGGGCGGCGCGATGACGCGACGAACGTTGCGAGGCTCGGTGCTACGGCGCCGCAGCGCGATGGAGCCGCACGGCGACGCACGCACGTGCAGCGCGATGACGGCGACGCGCAGCGCGATGACGGCGACGCGCAGCGCGATGGCCGCTGACGGCGACGTGCAGCGCGATGGCGGCTCACAGCGACGCGCAGCGCGATGACGGCGACGCGCAGCGCGATGGCGCGACGGCGACGCGCAGCGCGATGGCGACCCACGGCGCGATTGACAGTGCGCGATCGTCGTAGCGCGCGCCACGTGCGGTGGGCACATTCTGGCGACGGCGGTTGCGCTGTGTTTCCGAGCCACCAAGAAGCGCCCGCTCCGCCGCCGGACGTCAGGTCCATTCCGACGTGACGTGTGGGCGCGTGGAGTGGCGACTACGTTGCGGCGGGGAAGTCGTCGCAATCGATGGGGCCGGTGCGCTGGTAGCCGGCTCGGAGCAGCCAACTGCGTGGAGCGACGACGGGCGCTGGGGTGTCGCTGGAGCGGGCCCAGGCGCTGCGGGCGCGTTCGGCTCCGAAGATGAGCGCGCGGGGGCGGGCGAAGCCGTCAAACCAGGGCGCGGAGGAGCACGCATCGACGAAGCCGGCGGGGACGGCGGCCGCCTCGTGTTTGCGGGCGTTGAGCAGGACGTAGCGGAGCGCGAGGCGGACGGTGCGCGGTGTCTTCAAGGAGCGCGCGTGGTAGCGGTCGGCAAAGAGGCGGCCGCGGCGGCTGAGCCGGCGATTGACGGCGCGCGCGAGGCGCACGCACAGGCCTTGAACGCCGCGCGCGAGCGCGTAACGATCTTTGGCCTCTGCCAGGAGATGCAGGTGATTGCTTTGCACGGAGAAGTGTACGAGCGCAAAGCCGCCGCGCTCATTGCCGGCTGCGAGCGCGGCGCGTACGTCGGTAAACAGCGCGCCTTCACGCAGTAAGGGCAAGCCGGTGCGCACCCTCAGGGTCACGTGGAGAGGATGATGCGGAGAGACGGCTGCCCTGCGCGCATGTGAGACGCCCGCGCGCTCACCTTTCGGCGGACGCCCTGCCCCTCGCCGCGCTCCGCCGTGCGTGCGAAACGTGAAGCCCAGCTGCCTTTTCCCCCGTGCGACCACGATATACTGGTAGCGCGTTCAGTGCGCGATCGCAAGCGGATTCGACGGTACGGTTTGATTTGGCAATGAATCGGCGGTTACGCGAAATCATGAGATTGTGGTTTGGCTCGGCGCCGACCGTCGCTGCTTCTCGCCAGGATGAGCCCTCTGTGCCCCGCGCCATTCGCAGCACGCTCGCTCGCCGCCCGTGTCCGCACACGCACTCGCCGTTCGATCGCATCACAACGGTCGCCGTTCGCCCAGCCGCTCGGGCCTCACTGTGATTCAGCGCAGTTCCCCCATCCGCTCGGCACCGCATTTGATTCAGCGCAGTTCTCCCATCCGCCCGGCACCGCACGTTGTTCGCCCGCCCACTCCCGCCGCACATTGAACCAGCTCCGTTCGCCCATCCGCCCGGCACCGCACGTTGTTCAGCGACGTTCGCCCCTCAACTCGGCACCGCACCTCGATCAGCACCGTTCGCCCCTCCGCTCGGCGCCGCAAATTGTTCAGCGCCGTTCACCCCATCCGCCCGGCACCGCACATTGCTCAGCGCCGTTCGCCCGC
>JAICQL010000360.1 GCA_025937895.1 Polyangiaceae bacterium
GCCGCCGCCCGGATGCACGGCGGCGCGCCGCCCGGATGCCCGGCGGCGCGCCGCCCCGGATGCACGGCGGCGCGCCGCCCGGATGCACGGCGGCGCGCGCGCAGAGCCGCCCCGGGCAAGCGCAAAGCCGTGCAGAATCCAGGCTGCTGGGATAAAAGACCAGCTTCGAGGGTCCCCGGTGGTTGCCGCAGGCGGCTGCTGCGCGGACCGAGACCACCCGCCATGCAAGCCTCGTGGATCATCACCGCCCTGGTCTGGGCCTTCAGCTTCTGGATGGTGGCCGATGTGCTGCGTCGCCGGCTGAGCTTCCTCTGGGTGGTGCTGATCTTGATGATCCAGCCGTACGGCGGCCTGGTGTACCTGGTGTATCTGAAGGTCGCCACGTCGCCCCGCCTGCGCGGGCGGCTGGGTATCCCCGCGTCCGTCTCGAATCTGCCGCCGGGCATGCAGGAGGGGGGCGATCCCGGCCTGAGCCGCGCCGATCAGCTGGAGGAGCAGCGGCGCTTTGAAGAGGCGGCGGCGCTCTATCAGCGCGCGCTAGAGCGGAGCTCCGACGATCCACGTGCCCTGCACGGGCTGGCGCGCTGCCTGATGGAGCTGGGGCAAGAGCGCCAGGGCCTCGAGAAATACGAGGCCCTGATGGGCATCGATCCGCGCTACCGCAACTACTCCGGAGCGCTCGAGTACGCCGAGGCGTTGCACCGGGCGGGGCGTACGGACGACGCCATCGGCCTGCTCGACGGGCTGGTGCGCGAGACGGGCCGCTTCAATCACCGCCTGGCGCTGGCGCACTACTGCGCCGCCTCCGGTCAGAAGCCGCGGGCGCAAAGCGTGCTGAGCGAGGCGCTGCAGGTGTACGAGCGCTCCTCCGCGCCCGAGCAAGAGGCCAATCGCCGCTGGCAGCGGCGCATCATGGACAAGCTGCAGGAGCTGGCCGCGAGCTGAGCACACGCGGGCTGAGCGCCCGGACGGCGATGCAGCGATCAAACTGCGGCAGTTCGGTACTTGCCGCGACAGCGGTCCCGCACCACCCACAGC
This sequence comes from Polyangiaceae bacterium, assembly GCA_025937895.1. Lineage (GTDB taxonomy): Bacteria > Myxococcota_A > Polyangia > Polyangiales > Polyangiaceae > SZUA-265. Next base: position 1,039 of record JAICQL010000360.1, read on the forward strand.
TCATGCCCTGGTTATTCGGGTTACTGGCGCTGATTTTCCCCCGGCTGGTGCTGTTCCTGGTCTGGCTGTTTGGCGGCAACTACCTGGACAGCGTGTATCGCAACATCCTGTTGCTGATCGCGGGCTTCCTGTTCCTGCCGCTAACCACGCTGACCTTCGCGTTCGCCAGCCACTCGCTGGCCACCGGCCAGCAGCTGACGGCGCTCGGCTGGCTGCTCACGGCCCTGGCAGCGCTCATCGATCTGGGTGTTCTCGGCAGCCGCGGGCGCTGGCGCGAGCGCGCGCCGGACTAGCGCTCCGGCCTCGCTGAGGTTTTAGCTGCGCGCCCTGCCGGTGTTGGCTTGCTGGATCTGCGCCCTCCACTGCCGTACCTGCGGCGCGTCCGGGGCCTCCGGCGCGAGCTCCAGGTAGCGCTCCAGATCGGCCAGAGCGGCGTCCGGCGCGCCCAGGCGCCCGAACAACAAACCCCGATCGCGCCGCTCCTCTGCGGCATGAGGCAGCAGATCGATCAGACGATCGAAGATCACCAGCAGCCGCGAGAGCTCTCCGCGCTGTGCGTAGATGGCGCGCAGGTTGATCAACATGCGCGCGATCACCTGCCGCACGGGCGTGGCCGCGATCAGCTCCGGCGCATAGCTCAGCTGTGAACCCGAGCGGCGCAGCAGCGCCGCCAGCGCGTCCTCATCCAGAACCTGGCCGCCGCCAAAGGGGTCCACCGCCAGCCGCTCCCGGTACAGATCCAGACCCACCAGAAAGTGCCCGGGAAAGCCCACTGGCACCGCGCGCACCCCGGCGCGGCGCGCCACCTCCAGGTACACCACCGCGAGCGAGATCGGGATGCCGGTCCTGCGCGCCAGCACCTCGTCCAGAAACGAGTTCTTCGGGTCGTAGTAGTCCGCCGTGTTGCCGTGGAAGCCTGCGCGCACGAACAGCTGGTCCGCCAGCGCGCGCGCCTGGGCGCGCGGTGGCAGCTCCGCCAGGCGCAGCGCCCGGAGCGGTGCCGCGAGCTCCTCGAGTTGTCGTACCACGCTGGAGCGATCGAGCCCCGGGCGTGCATCGGCGGCGATCAGCAGCGCGCCCTCGAGCAGATCCAGCGCCTCGTCGGGCTGCGCCGCATAGGCAGCAAAGTCCACTCGCTAGGTATAGCGACGCGCGGCAGCGAGCGATAGCCGCACGCACTGCGGCACACCGAGGTTGTGCTTGACCGGGCAGGAGCTTCGGGGTGAGCTGATGCCATCGCGTTTCGCTGCCACGGCGGACGGCGTTTCAGGAGCTATAATGGCAGATTCTTTCACCGTCGTCACAAGCCCCAAAGCGCTCGATTCGGACCCGTCCGCCACGGGTCATGCCCCGCCCATCGCGTCGCCAGCCGCCGCCGAGGTCGGGAAAGACGATGGTAAGCTGCCTACAGGTACCAAGGTCGCCTATGCCATGGGCGGCAGCACCGACATCTTCGGCCACTGGCTGTACAACAACCTCGTCGATCCCGTTTACAACGTTTTCCTCGGGCTCTCGCCCTCGCAGGTCAGCGTGGTGCGCGCCATCACGTTGCTGGTCGACGCCTGTAGCGGCCTGTTCTTCGGCTGGCTCTCGGACAACGCGCGCAGCCGCTGGGGCCGCCGCCGCCCCTTCGTGCTGATCGGCTCGATCATCGCCGGGCTCGGGCTGCCCTGCCTGTTCATGGCGCGGCCCACCTGGGATCCGAGCTACATCTACCTGTACATGATCGTCTCGGCGGTGCTGTACGCGCCGATCATCGCCTCCTACAACACGCCCTATCAGAGCCTCGGGGCAGAGCTGACCCCCGACTACAACGAGCGCACCAGCGTGATGAGCTACAAAGGCGTCATCCAGAAGTGCGCCGGCGCGCTGATCGGCTGGGGCCTGTGGTTCGCCACCTTGCCCATGTTCAACGATCCCGTCACGGGCAAGCCGGACGTGGCTCGCGGCGCGGTGTGGGCAGCGGCCATCTGCGGCGCGTGGATGATCTTCTCCGGGGTGATCAACTTCGTGTTCGTCAAAGAGCGCTACTACGCCAAGGCGCAGGCGCAGCAGCGCTCCGGCTTCTTCCGTATGTTCGCCGATGCCTTCCAGTGCAAGCCGTACCTGGTGCTGCTCGGTACGGCGCTGGTGTACGCAGTGCCCACCGGTCTGGTCGGCACGCTGGGCTTCTACGCGCTCAACTATTACGTGTTTCAAGGTGACATCGCCGCCTCGGGCCGCATCGGCGGTTGGAGCGGCATGGCCTACCTGGTCTGTGGCCTGGCCGGCATCGTGGCCGCCAACCGGTTGTCGCGCGTGCTCGGCAAGCACAAGACCCTGATCGCCGCACTCCTGGTGGGCCTGCTGGCGTTCGGCTCCAGCTGGTGGCTGTACACCCCGGCCATGCCCGAGCTGAGCATTCTGTGCATGGGCCTGAACGGCTTCTCCGCCACGGGCTTGTGGGTGGTGCTGCCGGCCATGTCCGCCGACGTGATCGACTTTGACGAGCTGAACAGCGGCAAGCGCCGCGAGGGCGCGTATTCGGCCACGTTCTCCTGGGTGATGAAGGTGGGCATGATGCTGAGCATGCTGATCGGCGGCCCGCTGCTCGAGTCCACGGGCTTTGACGCCAAGCTGGGCGGCGCGCAGTCGCCGGAGACGGTGCTCTGGATCCGCATCTTGTTCGCGGGCATCCCGGTCACCGCCCTGCTCATCGCGCTGGTGTTGATCCAGTTCTACCCGCTCACCACCGAGCGCATGCTGGTCATCCGCACGCAGCTCGAGCAGCGCCGCGGCACGGTCTGAGCAGCGGTTCCGATCGTGAGCCGCTGCGCGAGCGTGCCATGAGTCACGAGGCCACTCATCGCGCCATCGACGCCGTCTGGCGCATCGAGTCGGCGCGGCTGATCGCCGGCCTCACACGGGTGGTGAAGGACATCGGCCTGGCGGAGGAGCTGGCGCAAGACGCGCTCCTCGTTGCGCTCGAGCGCTGGCCGGACAGCGGCATCCCCGACAACCCCGGTGCCTGGCTGATGTCCACCGCCAAGCACCGGGCCATCGATCGCCTGCGCCGCGGCAAGCTGCTGGAGCGCAAGCATGCCGAGCTCGGTCGCGAGCTGAACGACAAGGAGCTCAGCGTGCCCGATCTGGAGGCGGCCATCGACGACGACGTCGGTGACGATCTCCTGCGGCTGATCTTCTCCGCGTGCCATCCCGTGCTGTCCACGGAGGGCCGCGTGGCGCTCACCCTGCGCCTGCTCGGCGGCCTCACCACGGAGGAGATCGCGCGCGCCTTCCTCGTCTCCGAGCCCACGGTGGCGCAGCGCATCGTGCGCGCCAAGCGCACCCTGGCAGAGCAGCAGGTGCCGTTCGAGGTGCCGCGCGGGCCGGAGCTCGGGGCGCGGCTGGGCTCGGTGCTGGAGGTGGTGTACCTGATCTTCAACGAGGGCTACTCGGCCACCGCGGGTGAAGACTGGCTGCGGCCCGCCCTGTGTGAAGACGCGCAGCGCCTCGGGCGCATCCTGGTGGGGCTCATGCCCGAGCAGCCCGAGGTGCAGGGCCTGCTGGCGTTGATGGAGATCCAGGCCTCGCGCGCCAAGGCGCGGGTGGGGCCCGGCGGCGAGCCCATCCTGCTGCTCGAGCAAGATCGCTCGCGCTGGGATCAGCTGCTCATCCGCCGCGGTCTGGCGGCCCTGGCAAAGGCGGAGGAGCTGGGCGGGGCGCGTGGGTTCTACGCCTTGCAGGCGGCCATCGCGGCCTGCCACGCGCGCGCGCTGCGCCCGCAGGACACCAACTGGATCCGCATCGCCGCGCTGTACGAGGCCCTGGCAGAGGTCAGCCCCTCGCCGGTGGTCGCGCTCAACCGCGCCGTGGCCCTCTCGATGGCGTTCGGTCCCGCCGCAGGTCTGGAGGCGGTCGAGGAGCTGGCGAGCGAGCCCGCGCTCGCCAGCTACCATCTACTGCCCAGCGTGCGCGGCGACCTGCTGTTCAAGCTGGGCCGCCTGCCGGAGGCGCGCGTCGAGTTCGAGCGCGCCGCGGGGCTCACCCGCAACGCCCGCGAGCAA
>JAICQL010000139.1 GCA_025937895.1 Polyangiaceae bacterium
CGAGCGCGCCGGCGTGGAGCGCGGCCCGCCGCACGCCGCCGTTCAAGCCCAGATCGATGGGGCGGGCAGGCGCAGCGCCAGACGCGAGCTGCGCCGGAGAGACAGCGCGCTCGTCGGTGCTGGCGCTCGTTTCGCCGGCACGAAGCTCTCTCACCCGTCCGGCCTTGGTGAGCTGGCGCGCCGCTGACGCTGGTGAATGAGTGCCAGCGGGCGTCGCTGCTGCAGGCGCCGCCGAGCTCGTTCGCGCCTCGACGGTCAGCGAGAGCTCGATGGGCGCAGGCTCGCCGGGTGGGGAGAGAGCAGGGGGAAGCGGACCCAGCATCCAGCGCTGGGTCAGCCACACGGCGGCGTGCAGCGCGAGCGCCCCCAGCGCGGCCAGCGCCGGGTGCAACTGGCGTGCGGGCTGACGGCGCCGCTGCACGCCTCAGTCCTGGCGCACGCTCAGCGCCGACCCCTGCGGCTCGGCGAGGAAGGCGCGCAGCTCCTGCACGACCTCGGCGCGGTGGCTGAGAAAGAGGTAGTGCTTACCGTGCGGGATGACCACGATGCGCGCGGAGGGCAGGGCGCGACCTAGCTTCTCGCGCTCTCGCGCCGTGTAAGCGGAGTAGTCTTCGTTCCAGTGATCGGCCAGCGCGTAGAGCGCGAGGGTGGGGGCCCGCACTTGGCCGTAGTTCGGCACCCGCACGGCGTCCGCGATCTTCACGATGACATCGAGCTTCGGCTTCAGGCCCACGAAGCGCCCGTCGGGCGCAAAATCGAAGCTGGCCAGCACCTCGTCCACGGGCATGGGCATGCCCATGCCGCGCGACATGTAGGCCGCATAGCTCGCCGGGCTCGCCAGGTCTGCCGCTGTCGTGGGCGGCTCCGGCGTGGGTGGCGGCCGGTGCTCGCGCAGCGCCACCCGATCGTAGGCTGCGTCCAGGTACACCAGCCCCAGCACTCGACCGGCATGCTCACTGCCGAGCCAGGTCAGCTCTTCCCCCGCCACGGAGTGGCCCACGAAAAAGGCACGCGAGAGCTCGAGCCGAGCGAGCACGCGCAGGATGTCGGCGCCGAGGGTGGGCACGTCATAGCCAGTGCTGGGGGTGCTGGAGGCGCCGAAGCCGCGCCGGCTGATGCCCAGCACCCGCCAGCGATCGAGCAGCGCAGAGGCCAGATCATCGAAGATGTGGGCTGAGTTGCCCAGCCCCGCGAGCAGCACCACGGGCGGCCCGCTGCCGCCCCAGTCGAGCACCTCGAGCACGGCACCAGGGCCCACCTCCACCCTGTGCACCTGGTGCCGCGCTCCCTCCCGGAGCTCTGCGGGCTTGCCCGAGGCCGTGTACGCGATCTGCGGTGCCGGCAGGACTGCGGCTGGCGCGCTGGGCCCGGCAGGAGCGTTCGCCGCGGCGGGAGCGCTCGGTTCAGCGGGCGCACGTGCCTGCCGCCCGCACGCGAAGCCAGTAACGAGCGCGAGCAGCGCCAGCCCGAGCGGAGCTGCGCTCACTGTGCCACGAGCCTCGTGCGCTGGATGCGGCTGAGCCTGCGCAGGAGCTGCTGCAACAGCAAGCTGAGCACCAGCAGCAAGGCGGCCCGCAGCAGGCCCTCACCCAGCGCGAGCACGTCTCGGGGACCGAGCGCGTCACTGAAAGGCACGAGGAACGGCAACAGCGACGAGCTGACCCCCAGCTGTCCGGGCAGGGAATATACGGTGAACGTACCGGCGAGCACGTCGACCACGCCCGCGCCGAGCAGGGGCCAGCGCAGCGGCAGGCGGCGGCTGGCCGCCACGGCGAGCACGCTGGCGCCCAGCAGCACCGGCACCACCCGCAGGTAGAAGAAGCACAGCGTGTGGTAGGTCTCGATGAACGTGGCGTCCACCTTCAGCCGCGGCATCGCCTCGGGCAGGAGCACCAGCCCGGCGATGATGGCGACGGGCGCGGCCAGCCAGAGCAGCGCCGGCCCTAGCCCGAACACTAGCCCGGGGAAGCGAGCCCCCGTGGAGCGCAGCTCCGGACGCGCCAGCATGCCCTGCGCCAGGCTGTCCTCCGTGCCCAGCCGTGCCCAGGCGGCCTCGCTCGCCGCGCTGGGCTCTGCGCCTCGCGCCAGCTCTGCGCGCCGCGCGTCCTCGTGGTGCTCCTGCAGCTCTTGCAGGTAGCGCCGCACGTGGCGAGGAGCCACTCCGGCGCGCAGCAGCCGCTCGCGTAGACCTTCAAACCGCCGCTGGGGCATGGCTCGCTCCTTCCAGGACCTGAGACACGGCTCGCGTGATGCGCGCCCAGTCGCGCGTGACGCTGGCCAGGCGCCTCTTGCCGGCCGTGGTGACCGAATAGTAGACGCGCGTGCGGCCGCTCACCAGCTTGCGCCGCGAGCGCAGGCAACCGCTCTCCTCCAGCGCGTGCAGCACGGGATAGACCACGCCTTCACCCAGCTTGATGGCCTCGCCCGTGGCCACCTCGATGGCCTGCACCAGCTCGTAGCCATACATCTCGCGATCTGCCAGCAGGCGCAGGATCAACATCTCGGGCACGCCGGTCATGAAGGCGGGGTTGCTCCTGGAGCTCACCATGGGCGGATACCTTTCAGCGCAAGGTATATGCCTCGAACCGCAAGGTATGTCAAGCGGGCGCGCCGCTCCGGCGCGCCGAGGCTTGCCCTGGACCCCGGCAGAGAAGGGTCAGCAGCTCAGAAGCGGCCGGTCACGCCCAGCTGCTCGGGCGTGATCCACGGCAAGAGCCCCAGCTCGTCCGCGGGCTCGGCGCTCTCGGGCCCCGCGTGCAGGAGCAGCAGCGTGCCGGTGACGAGCAGCGCCCCGGCGGCGCCGTAAGTGAGCAGCGAGCGGTTGCGCTCGCTGCGCTCCGCGCGCGTCTTCTCGTCGCTGAGGGCGCAGGCGGCCTGATCCTGCCCAGAGCCGACGCACCTGTCGTAAGCGGTGCGCCCCTCACGCCGCTCGTCGAACGCGCGCATCAGAAACCAGGTGCCCAGACCCACGCCCACGCCGCCCAGCCCCAGCGCGGCATAGCCACTCACGCGCACGGCCGGGTTCGCCTCGCTCGACACCAGCCGGTCGTCAAACTCCTGCTGCTGTGAAGCCGGCGTCTCGCACGGCACGTCGGCCCGACGCAGCTCGAAGGCGTGGCTGCCCTGCGCGCCTGGCCGCACCTCGAGCTCCCACGTCTCACTGGTGTAGCCGCTGAGCTCGGCGTGAATGCGGTGGCGACCGGGCCGTAGCCTCAGCTCCACCGTGCCCGCGCTCGGGCCGTAGCGATTGACGATCGGGCTGCCGTCGTCGCGCACCCGCTCGTCGATGATCCATGCGCCGTCGGGCTCGGTCTGCAGCACCACCAGCGCCGAGCTCAGCTCCAGCCGGGCCTGATCCGCCGTGAAGCGCGCGCGCTCCGCGGCGCTGAGCTCCTTGCCCGCACCGGCGACGTAGCCGCGATACGCCTCGATGGCTTCGCCGTCGCGCTCCAGCGCCTCCGCCACCATGCCCAGGTTGCCCAGGATCTTCCAGTACGAGGAATCCGCGTACGCCGCCTTGAACTCCACATACGCCTTCTGGAAGCGATCGGCGTCGCTCGTGGTGAGGTGCCAGACACCCTTGTCGAAGTGGCGTCGGGCCTCGGCGCTGGGGTCCGTTGCGCGGGCGCTGGCGGCCCACAGCGCGCAGCCCAGCAGCGCCGTGGCGCACGAGCGAAGGGCGGTCCGACAGGGCTTCAGTGCCAGTTTCATGTTCAAGCAGCGCTCAGGGAGACGAGTCGAGGGTCATCAGGATGGGGCGACCGTTGATGTCGACGGCGGGCAGCTCACTCTGCGCTGGCTCGGCCGCGCGCTCGCGCTTGACGGACCTGGCGGCGCGCGCCGGGCGCTGCTTGCGCCGCGCCGCGCGGGAGCCAGAGCGCGCCTCCGCTGGCGGTTTGGGCTCGGCTGCCGTGCTCGCCGGGGCGCTCGTGCTCGCCGCGGGCGCAGCCGCGTGCCCGGGCGCTCCGCCAGGCAGCGTGCTCACCGCGGAGGCGACGGCAGGCAAGGCAGCGGCACCTCCGCCGCTGTTGCCAACGGCTGCCTCGCCGGACAAGGGCGGCGGCTCGGCTGTGGCCGTGGCTGGCGGCGCTGGCAGCAACCCCAGGCGCGCAACCTCCGGCGGGCTGGTGAGCGCTGCCGCCGGGCTTGGCAGCTCGCCGCCTGCCGCCGCTGCCGTGCGCCGGTATTGCCAGAGCGCGCCCGCTCCCACCGGTAACGTGAGCAGCAGGGCAGCGCCCGCGATCCGTGCCGGAGTCCAGCGCAGGCGGGTGCCCGAAAGCAGACGCACCGCAGCTCCGAGCCCCGCCTCGCTGTCCGCCGGCAGCTCCTCGGTCGGGCCCAGGCCCGCCGCTGGCTGGTGCGAGCTGCTGGCGCACACGCGTGCGAGCTCGTTGCCGAGCTGGCGCGCGGACTGGAAGCGCTGCTCCAGCTCCGGATGGGTGGCGCGCAGAAACCAGGCATCGAAGCCCGCGGGCACGGGCCCCAGCTGTGAGGGCAAGGGCCGCCCCGTGTTGCGCAGCAACAGCAGCGCCAGCTCACCCAGATCCTTCGCTTCGAACGGACGGCGCCCGGTGAGACACTCGCAGGTGATGGCGCCCAGGCTCCACAGATCTGCGCGCTGATCGATCTCGCCCGTGCCGCGAAACTGCTCGGGGCTCATGTAGAAGGGCGTGCCCAGCACCCGGCCCGGGCGCGTCAGGCGCGCCGCCAGGTTCGGGCGGCTGCCCTTGGCGATGCCGAAGTCGAGGATCTTGACCAGGCTCTGCTCCTCGTTGCGCACGAGGAAGATGTTCTCCGGCTTCAGATCGCGATGCACCACGCCGGCCTCGTGCGCGCGGCTCAGCGCTCGCACCACCTGGCTGATGATCTCGAGCGTCTCCGCGGGAGAGAGCGGCCCTCTGCGGCGCAAGCGCGCATCCAGGCTCTCGCCCTCGAGCAGCTCCATGGCGATGAAGGGGATGCGCGTGCTCTCATCCACGCCGTGATCCAGCACCTGCACCACGTGCGGGCTGCGCAGCTCTGCAGCCAGGCGCACCTCGCGCTCAAAGCGAGCGCGCGCCTCGGGCAGCTCCGCCACGTCGCGGTTCATCAGCTTGACCGCGACCGGCGCTTCCCAGCCGAGGTGCTCTGCTCGCCACACCGAGCCCATGCCACCGCGACCGATTTCTGAAATCAGCCGGTACTTTCCACCCAGCACGAGCTCGCCATCGCCAGCTGCTCCAGCCGGGCGATCAGTCGAGTGCGAGAGCTTTGCTGTCGGCTGCTCCGCCCTGCCAGTGCCCCCGAGCCTGGCGATGGAGTGTGTAGGTTCTGTCACCCGATCGCAGCATACCATCGCCATTTGCCGGTACGGTCAGGATTGTGGGGGCTCGGACTGGATCAGCACGTGCTGCTCGGCGTTTCTGCCGCGTGGCCCGCGAGCGGGGCTTGCTGCGGCCCCGTGCGGGAGAAGCCAGGCGTCACGCCCGAGCCGGCCGCTCTTGCCCAGCCGTAGCGCAGGGCGCTCGCTGCGCTCGAGCCGCAGCAGCAGCTCCCAGCGCAGCTCGGGCCCCGCGTAGCTGGTGAGCAGCGAGCGGAGCTCGGCGAAGCCAGGGGTGCCAGGCAGCAGGCGCTCGAACTCGGCGTGAGACAGCGGCCCGAGCTCCACGCGGAACTTCTGGCTGGGTTGATACACGCGGCGGCCCACCACCGTGGAGGCTCCCAGCCGTCCTGCTTCGGTGGAGCCCAGGCGCCAGCACAGAGAGGGCGGCAGCTCGAGCCAGTCGGGCACGAAGCTACAGACGCGAGCGGGAGAGCCGAAGTACTCGCGCAGCACCACCTCCAGCCCTTCGGGCGAGCGGGCAGGGTGTAGAAAGCGCGCGGCGAACGCCCAGCACGCGCGCTGTGCAGCGCCAGGCTCGCTGGAGCAACTCGCGCTCTGGCCACACAGCGCGGAGAGGTAGCGGCGAAACCCGCCGTCCTCCGGCCGATCCTCGCGCGCGGCGGCGTCTGCCGTGGCCCACGCGCGGTGCAACAGCAGCAACATGCGATGCTGAAACAGGTTGAGGAAGTCGAGCAGGGCCGCGTCGCCTGCGCGCGCTCGCTCCTGCGCGAGCGCCGTCAGGTGCAACGGCAGCGGCCCGTGCGGGCCCAGCAAGCCAAAGAACCCGACCCGCAAGCGCCCCTTCGCGCCGGCGCGGGGCGGCTGAAAGCGGGATAGCGCCGCCGGCGCGAACGCGAGCGAGGCGTCCTGGCCCAGGCGGATCGGCTCGAGCCGCGGGCTCTGTGCGTGCCCGGCGCGAGGCAGCTCGGGGAAGGCGGCCTCCAGCCAGCGCAGGGCCTGGTGAAAGTCCACGGCCCAGGGCCGCGCTGCCAGCTCGCCGAGCGAAGCAGCCGCGCTGCTCAAAGGCTGAGCCTCCGCCCGAGCTGAGCGGGGAAGCGCGCCAGCTCACCGCGCAGCGAGCCGCACAGCACCAGCTCCGTGAAGGAGTTGATGGCGGCAAAGCGCGAGAGAAAGCGGGCCAGCACCATGCCGAAGCCGAGCAAGCTCACACCCTCGAAGGCCGCCTCGTCACACTCCACCTTCACCTCCAGACCGCGGCCGAAGCACACCGGGCCCGGCAGCGGCAGGCGCCGCACGACCGCGGTGCTGGTGACGGAGCGCAGCCCCTGGAGCTGCCGGGCCGCGCTCGGCGCCGCGGGGCTGGCGTGCAGCTCGAGCAGCCGCCGCAGCATCGCCGCGCCCTCGCTGCCGCCCTCGCCCGCGAGCGAGAGGTAGTTGCAGGACAGCCGCGCGATGAGCCGCCAGCAGCTATCGCCCCAGGCCTGCGATGGCTGCGGCGCCGAAGGCCCAGCCACGGTGTGGATGGCCGCCACCGGGCTCGCCACCTGCAAGCGAAAGGCAGCTGGCGGGCCGCCGCGCGCGAGCGCCAGCGGCAGGTCGCGGTTGGTGCACAGCGCGCGCACCGAGAGCTGTCGCAAGCCAGGCCGATAGGGGCCGTGGCTGCCGTCCACCAGCGAGAGGTAGGTCTCGCTGCCGGTGTAGCTACCGTCGGCGGCTGCCCGCTCGCGCGACGAGACCGTGCGCGGCCGGCGGTGCACGCTGAAGTAGCCCGCGCCCGCCGCCGAGCGCGGCGCCGAGGCGTCGGCGTAGAAGGGCAAGAAGGGCCGCGGCGCCTCGCCATCCGCGCCATGGCCGAGCACCTCCAGCACGCTGTGCAGCTCGTAGTCCAGCGGCCGCGTGCGATCCGGCAACACGTGATACTCGTGGCTGCGCTCGGACAGCGTGACCCGATCGGTGCGCAGCTCGAACAAGTTGGCCACGGGGCTGCAGAACAGCTGCGCGTGCTGGCAGTGCGCCGACGTCTCCACCTCGGGCTCATGCCGATCGAGCAGCACGGTGAGCTCCACCTCGGCGTGCCGGCAGGCGCGCAAGGCGGGCTGAAGCCCCACCAGCTCCACGAACGAGTAGCGCTCGGGCAGCGCAAAATACTCCTGCAGCAGCCGGTAGCCCTGCATGGCACGGGCCGTGGTGGGCAGGAGCGCCTGCTCGTCCTCGAAGCCCAGGGCCTGCACGCCCTCGTCGCCCAGCGCGCCCAGGAGCTCGCCGTCGGGCGCGCGCACGTGCACGCCCAGCGCAGCCCCATGGCAGAGCTCGAACAGCTGGCGACCGATCGCGTCGCGAGTGGGGATGAACAGCGGCAGGCGGTCCAGCTCCAGCTCCGAGAAGGGGCGCCTGTCGAGCGTGCGCAGGCGCAGGCTGAGGCTGCCGCGCACGCTGCGCCCCGGGCGCGCCAGCCGCTGGTGCTGCGCCGCCGTCAGGCCTGCAGCGCCGCTCTGGTGGCTGAGGCGGGTGAGCTCGATCGGCCAGAGCGTGACCTCGTGCGCGGTGGTATAGCGACACAGCGAGCCGGGGCGGCTCGCTACCTCCGCTTGCAGCCGCGTGCCGCGCGGCAGCACGAAGCCCCGCGCGGCGATGCTCTGGCGTGGGTTGGGCTCGAAGCGGACTACTGCGAGCGATGGCGTGGGCGCCAGGCAGTGCGGGTAGATCAGATCCAGCAGCTGCTCGGTGAAGCGGGGAAACTCCGCGTCGATGGCCAGCTGTACCCGCGCCGCCAGGAAGGCGAAGCCCTCCAGCAGGCGCTCCACGTGCGGATCGCTGCACTCCGCAGCCGAGAGCCCGAGCTGCCCCGCCACTCTGGGGTACTCCCGTGCGAACTCGGCCCCCAGCTCGCGCAGGTAGGCGAGCTCGCGATCATAGTGAGCCAGCAGCCGGCGATCCATCGGCTCAGGCCCGGGCCCTTGGCTGCAGACCGCGCTCGCGCGGGCGCGCCAGCACACGCGCCACGCCGCTCTCCAGATCGAGCTCCGAGGCCAGCTCGATGCTCTCGGCGCCGAGCGACGGCTGCAGCGCGGCGTCGATCTCGAAGCTCAGCACGTTGTGGCTCACGGCGCGCTGTGGCCGCGCGCGCACGCGCACGGACTCGGCCTCCAGCCGCGGCTCGAACAGGCGAATCGCCTGCGCGAGCTGCGCCTCCAGCCAGCGGTGATCCAGGCTGCTGGCGGCCTTGCCGGCCAGATCCGGCAAGCCATACTCGAGGGTGGAGCGGCGCACGTGGGAGAGCTGCTCGAGCGGTCTCGCGGCGGATAGCGCCGTGCAGTTGAACAGCAGCGCCAGCTCGCGCCGCACCGACTCGCGTAGCGAAAAGCCGCCGGAGGCCGGCTCTGCCAGGCCACTGCCGTCGCCCGGCTCGCCCGTGCTCGAGGCGGGCGAGCTCGCCGGTGGAGCGAGCACATCGAACAGCGGCGGCCGCCGTGCCGTCATCCGGAGACCCTCGCCGAGGGCAGCTTGGAGACCAGGCGCAGCGACACGGTGAGCCCCTCCAGCTGGTAGTGGGGGCGCAGAAAGAAATTCGACTTGTAGTAGCCCGGGTTCAACGGATCTTCTTCCACCACCACCTCTGCGTCCGCCAGCGGCTTGCGCGCCTTGGCCTCCTCGCTGGCGTGCGCCGGGTCGCCCTCCACGTACTGGGTGAGCCAGCTCTGCAGCCAGCGCTGCATGTCCTCGGGCCCCTTGAAGGAGCCGATCTTGTCGCGCACGATGCACTTCAGGTAGTGCGCGAAGCGGCACGTCGCGAACAGGTACGGCAAGCGCGCCGCCAGCGCGGCGTTCGCGGTGGCATCCGGATCGTCGTATTGCGCGGGGCGGTGCAGCGACTGCGCGCCGATGAACGCCGCCAGGTCCGAGTTCTTCTTGTGCACCAGCGCCATGAAGCCGGCCTTGGCCAGCTCAGCCTCGCGCCGATCGGTGATGCTGATCTCGGTGGGGCAGGTCAGGTCGATGCCGCCGTCGTGGGTGGTGAAGCTGTGGGTGGGAAGCCCCGACACGGCGCCGCCGGACTCGATGCCGCGGATGCGCGAGCACCAGCCGTACGTCTTGTACGAGCGAGTGATGTTGGTGGCCATCGCGTAGGCCGCATTGGCCCAGGTGTACTTGCTGGCGTCGGTGCCGGCGCAGTCCTCCTCGAAGGCAAACTCCAGCACCGGATCTGAGTGCTGCCCGTACGGGCGCCGCGCCAGAAAGCGGGGCAGTGCCATGCCCAGGTAGCGCGACTCCTCGGTGTCGCGGAGCGCGCGCCAGCCGGCGTATTCGGGGGTCCCGAACACGTTGACGATGTCGCGCGGATTGGCCAGCTCCTGCCAGGACTCCATCTGGAAGAGCGACGGCGCGGGCGAGGTGATGACGGGGCAGTGACAGGCGGCAGCCGTCTTGCTCAGCTCCGCCAGCGTCTCCACGTCCGGCGGGCTGTGGTCGAAGTAGTAGTCGGCGACCAGGCAGCCATACGGCTCCCCGCCGAGCTGACCGTACTCTTCTTCATACAGCTTCTTGAAGATCGGGCTCTGATCCCAGGCCACACCCTTGAAGCGCTTGAGCGTGCGATGCAGCTCCCCCTTGGTCACGTTCATCACCCGGATCTTCAGCAGCGAGTCCGTCTCGGTGTTGGTCACCAGATAGTGCAGCCCGCGCCAGGCGCCCTCCAGCCGCTGCAGCTCGGGGTGGTGCAGGATGAGGTTGATCTGCTCGCTGAGCTTGCGATCGATCTCGGTGATGATGGCCTCGATCGACTCGACGGCGTCGGCAGAGAGGGTGGCGCGCGAGCTGAGCGCAGCCCGGGCCAGCGCACGCACGGCAGACTCCACGTCGGCGCGCGCGCGCTCCGTCTGCGGCTTGAACTCCTGCTGGAGCCGCAGGGCGAGCTCGACGCTGGTCGGTTGCAGCGGGGCCTGCGCTGGCGCGGGGCACGCCTGAGTCAACGTCTGAGCCGACATTTCGCTCACTGGCTCTCTCCTTCCGTCAGCACAGCGTCCGCCGCGGGCTCGCTGCTCTGAACGAGCTGCTCGAGCGCCGGCCGATCTTGCATGAGGCTGGCGATCAGCTCTTCCGCACCGCTCTTGCCGTCCATGTACGCGATCAGGTTCGCGAGCTCGCTGCGCGCGTCCAGCAGCTGCCGCAGCGCGGGCACGTTGCGCGCGATGGCCGCGGGCGAGAAATCATCCAGCGCCTCGAAGCTCACCTGCACGCGCAGCCGTCCTTCGCCGCTCAGCGTGTTGGGCACGTCCAGCGCCACGCCCGGCTTGATCCCGCGCAGCCGGTCGTCGAAGTTGTCGCTGCCGATCTCCAGGAACTTGCGCTGCGGCAGCGCCGGCTGCGGCTGACCTAGGTTGCCGCTGAGATCGGCCAGCACACCCATCACGAAGGGCAGCTGCACCCGCTTCTCGGCGCCGTAGACCTCCACATCGTACTCGATCTGCACGCGCGGCGCGCGGTTGCGCGCGATGAACTTCTGACTGCTCATGTCGTGGGCTCCTCGTTACTGGTGGTTGAAAGCTAGCTGGCGCTGTCTGGCGCCGCGGCGCCGCTGATCAGCGAGACCTTGGCCAGCGCCTCGGGTGCGAGCTCGCGCAGGGTGGCCATGAAATCCAGGCCGACCAGGCGCCGGCAGCGCTGCAAGAGCAGCGGCACGGGGCTGGCGGGCTCGTGTGCGCGGTAGTATTCGCACAGCTCGTCGAGCGCGCGGAGCACGTCGTCGCGGCCGTTGATCGCGCCGCGTGGTGTGGTCTCGAGGTCAGCGGTGGCAGCTCGGGCAAGGGGCGCGAGCTCGGGCAGCGTGGGCGCGGGCGCTGCGGGCGCGCCGAGGTCCGATACGGGCTGTGCCCCTGACGGGCTCGCGGCGCTCGGCTCGGGTAGCCCCTGGCGCACCACTCCGAGCGCGTCCTCGAAGAACGCTTGCAGCCCGCTCAGGTTCGAGATCGCCCCGGAGCGTGCCGCGAACAGCTCGCTAATGGCCGTGACATGTGTCAGCCCTGCTCGCAACGAGCTCGCCAGAGCCCGCAGCTCGTCCGGCGGCTGCTGGCGTAGCGCGCTGATGAGCCGTGCAGCGCCCGCGCCGCTCTCGGCAGGGGACTCGCGCAGTGCCAACAGCGCCTCCTCCAGGCAGATGGTCCCGCTCGGGCGCGATTCGATCAGCGGCGCGCGACGCAGCGCTCGCAGCAGCTCGGGGCTAGCGCTGGCCATGGTCGCGTTCGCCCTGGCGGTGGCCTGCAGCTCATCGTCGGGGTCGAGCGTGGGATGAACGGTATCCCAGAAGCGCTCCAGCAGCTCGCGCAGCGCGCCCAGCCCTTGCACGAAGCAGCCGAGGCCCAGCACCGCCAGGCTGGCTGCGAGCAGGTGAGCCAGCACGCGCACGTCCTTCGTGCGTGCCAGCAGCGCGCTGCCGCGCTGTAGCACCGCGGCGGGATCCGGAGCTTGCCCCGGCACCAGCGCTGCACCCATCTGGCGATCCGGCGTTCCGCATGCGAGCAGCTCCAGCTCGGCAAACTCGGCGCTGTACTCCAGGTTGGGGCCGCTCGGCGCAGCGCTGGAGACCGGCGCGAGCAGCTGCGACCAGTCGAGCGGGGCGTGCTCGCAGCTGGCGAGGCGAGCAGCGCTGCCGGAGGTGGGGCTGGGCGGAGCGGAGGAAGGCGCCGCCGAGGTGGGTGAAGCCGTGATGGCAGCCTGGGATCGAGAGCTCAGCAAGACAGACATCGGGTGTTCTCGCGCGAGCGCCGGGAGCCTGGTCTCGAGGCGTGGCGCTGGCGCTGTGTGCTCGGCGCGAAAGCCACGCAGGGCTTCGGCGCAGGTTGGAAAAATGGCGGCAGGGAAATTTGCCGCGGCAGCACCGGATCGGGGCGCTGCCACGCTGCGCCGCGTCGGCCCTGCTGGGGCCACTCAGCCCGGCTGCCGCTGGCAGGCCCGAGTTGGGTCTTCGTTCGACCAGGCCCTGCCGCCAATTGCTGGTTTTCTCGGCGTGGGCGCGCGGCCCGCGCTGTGGTAACCAGGCAGGTTGCTATGGCATCCGTGGACAGCGCCGCGCCTGAGCAGCTCGACTTCGTGGGCTCGCTGCTGGTGGCGGATACCAGAGCCTTCGTCGAGGCCTGGCGAGAGGCGCTCGCCAGCGAGCTGTCTGCGGCCAGCCCGCAGGTGAGCGAGCTGCGCGAGCGCTCCAAGACGCTGCAGCTCCGGGCGCGGGCAGCGGGGGTGGGCGGCCTGGCGCACCATCTCGGGGTGTGCAACGAGCACGCCGAGAGCGGTGATCGCGAGCGGCTCGAGCACTGTCTGGCCAACGTGCTGGAGCTGGCGTGGCAGCTCTCGCAAGAGCTAGAGCGGTCGCGGCCGGAGCCGGCAGCGGCCAGCGGCGCTGCGCCGGTGCCAGCAGCTGACCCGCCGAGCGCTGCAGAGAGCGAGGTGCGCAGCAGCCCGCAGTCCGCGCTGGTGCCGCCGCCGCTGCTCTCCAACCCGTGGCCGGGCTGGAAGCGGCTGAGCTCGGCGGATGTCGCGCGGGCCCGCCTGCGCCCGGCGCTCGCGGAGCTCGATGCCCCGCCGGAGTCGACGGCTCCTCCGACCGAGGTGAGCCCGCCGCCCATGTCCGTGCTGCCGAGCGTGGAGGCGCTGAGCGTGCCTTCCAGCGTCGAGAGTGAGCCCGCTGAGCGCGAGCAGTCGCAGTCGGTGCCGTCGCAGTCGCAGTCGGTGCCGTCGCAGCCGTCGTCGTCGTCGCCGTCACAGTCGTCGCCGGAAGCGGAGGAGGAAGCGCCGCTCTCCGAGCCCGTGCCCAGCTCGCGCAGCGTGTTCGCGGAGCCCGTGCTCGAGAGCGGGTGGCTGGATGAGGCTGGCGCTGCTGCTTCGCCGCAGCCCGACGCGCTCTCGCCAGCGCAGCAATCAGCGGCGCAGCCACCGGCAGCCCCGTTGCAGGCGCAGCCAGAGGCTCTGCCGCCCGAAGCTCTGCCGCCCGAAGCTCTGCCGCCCGAAGCTCTGCCGCCCGAAGGTCTGTCGCCCGAGGCTCTCGCACCAGAGGCAGCACCCGCAGGCGCCCTGCGGCCACCAGCCATCCAGCTCGAAGTCGAGCGGCCTCGTTCGGGGCCGCCGCGCCCCGCGCGGCAGGAGCTGGCTCAGCGAGTGGCGGAGCTCACCGGGCGGCGCTCAGAGCCAGCCGCGGCGCCGCTCGTGCAGCCGCCTGCGCTGCTCGGCTCGCTCGCGGGAGATACAGGGTCCGCTTCCCCCGATCTCTCCGCCAGCTCGGGCGCGCTTCCGGCTCCGCCGGCAGGCGAGCGTCCGCCGCTGCTCTCGGAGCCTGCCGGCCTCGAGCCTCGGCCCAGCCCGGCGCGGCTGGAGATCTCCGCGCCGCTCGGGGCCTCCGCGCCGCTCGAGGTCTCCGCATCACCGCGTCCGCCCGAGGTCTTCGCCTCACCGCGCCCGCCCGAGCCGTTGAGCTCGCTCTGGCCGAGCAGCAGCGCCAGCGCGGACGAGGAGCTGACGGATCAGGATCTAGAGATCCGTCTGGAGCGGGTTCGTCGCGCCGGGCCGTTTCCGCTCGGCCGTGGCGAGGTGTCGATCGAGCTACCTCCGCCGTCGGAGGCGCGCTTCGTGCGCCGTGCGCCGCGTGCGCGCCTGTGGTGGCTGCGGCCGCTGGCGCTCGGGGTTCTGGGTGGCGTGGCGCTGCTGGCCTTGCTGCTGCGCCCCTGGCGGGAAGACATCGCCGCGCCGCCAGGCACGCCTCAGGCCCTGGCTCACACGCAGGCTCTGCTGCCCGTGCAGCGCCTCACCGATGATCGCGAGGCGCGGCTCACCTTGCTCGCCCTCGTTCAGGGCGGCGGCACGGAGTCGAACGAGCTGGCGGATCTGATCCAGGAGGAAGTGGCGATCGTGGCCAAGGCGCTGGTCGAGCCCTGCGTGCCCGGCTCGCCCAGCTGTCGTCTGGCGGAGCAAGCCCGGCAGATGCTGGAGCAGCCGCCGCTCGACCAGGCGCCGCCCCCGCCGCCGGCTCCGCTCAGCGGCTGGCTCCAGGGGCTGCGGCAGCCGCTGATCGGGGTGAAGGATGATCCGCGAGTGCAGAAGCTGGTGGACTATCACACCAGCGATCCCGTCGGCCGTGAGCTGTTTCAAGGCCTCTTGTTTCGTTGCGGTGCCTATCACGGCCTGTTCGCCGATACTTTGACCCAGCACGGCCTGCCGCTGGATTTGATCGCGGTGCCGATGGTGGAGAGCGGCTGCGTGCTGGACGCGGAGTCGCCCGTGGGCGCGCGCGGGCTGTGGCAGTTCATGCCGGCGACCGCGCGCGCATATCATCTGCGCGTCCAGGCGGGCGTGCTCGACGAGCGCCTCAACCCGATCAAGGCGACCGACGCCGCGCTCGAGTTCCTGCGTGATCTGCGCAGCAAGCTGGGCTCCTGGGAGCTGGCGCTGGCCAGCTACAACATGGGCCCCTTCGCGCTGGTGTCGCGCATCAACCGGGCGGGCCCGGGCACGGATTTCTGGGATCTGGTCAACGCCCAGCGCCTGCCGCTGGAGACCGCGAACTACGTGCCCAGGATCGAGGCGTACGCGCTGATCCTGGCCAACCTGGAGCACTTCCGCTTTGACGCCGCCCAGCAGGCGCTCGGCGCCTCCTCCACGCCCATGTCCGTGCCCGCCGGCACCCGTCTGGGTCAGGTGGCGCGGGCAGTGGGCAGCAGCGCCACCCGCATCCGCGAGCTCAACCCCGATCTGCTGGCGGACATCGTGCCGGGCGAGGCAGGGGAGGAGTTCACGCTGCGCGTGCCGAGCGACGGCGCTCCGCGAGCCCGTGAGGCACTGGAGCGCCTGGTCGCTCGCGCAGACGACGCCGACGAGTGCGTGCCCGCCAACTTCGACTGGGGCAAGCAGCGCCTGACCAAGGCGATGCTGAGCCGCTGCAAGCGCTGAGCGCCCGCAGCGGCAGCCCGGGGCTGCGCTTCAGTCCCAGGCCTTGTTGGCGCCGATGTCCCAGCCCTTGATGATGGACGGCGCGCCCGAGCCGTCGTCCTTCTGAGGAGTGTACTCCAGCTTGGCCTTGGCAAAGTTCAGGCTCAGCTTCTCCACCAGCTGATCATTTTCGCCGTTGCCGATGGTGGAGTAGCCGCTGATCAGCACCTTCTCCAGGTGCACCTTGAGATACTCGAGGGGCGAGCCGCCGGCCTTGCGCACCGTGAGCTGCGCCTTGGGCACGTGCTCGCCCTTGCAGCACAGAGAGAAGAGCACCGGCGAGGCGCGATCCACCAGCTTCGTCACGGTCAGATCCTGGATCTGCGCGCGGCCTGCCCCGGCGCCGCCGCCCGTCTGCGCGGTGCCGCTCTGAGTGGCGCCAAAGGCCCAGGAGAGCAGATCTATCTCTCCCTTGTGCGAGTCGTCGATCGACTCTCCAGTGACGGTCTCCAGCTTCAGGAACATATCGACAGCCATTGCTCGCTCTCCTTGCAGGGGCACCACGACAGGAAATGCTGCCGCGGGCTCCCGAGGCTCGGTGACGGCGCAGCCGAGGTTGCGGCTTTTCGTCAGGGCCTGCGTGCGCGAGTGCATTTGCCCGGACGTTTTTTCTCAACCACGCGCCGTGCTGGACGAGCAATCGGAGCGCTGACCTCCCGGCGCGGCAGGGGATAGCCATGGCGTGCAAACCGATCTGGTCGGAAGGAGTGCTGCTCACCCAGCACCACTTCCAGCAGCAGGACCACTATCACGAGCAGCTGCTCGGCGAGCGCTTGCGCGCGCTAGCGCACCACGACTGGGGGCTGCTCGAGCTCTCCATCGATCAGGCCGCGCTGGCAGCCCGGCAGCTCCGCTTGCTGCGGCTGAGCGCCATCTGGCCCGATGGCACCAGCGTGGATTGTGGCGAGGCGGCGGCGTGTCCCTGCCCGGAGCCGCGCAGCTTCGAGGCGCTCTTTGCTGCAGAGGCGCGCGCGCTGCCCGTGTACGTGGGGCTCGCGCGCGAGCTGCCGGGTCAGCCGCAGCTGAACGAGGCCGATGGCGAGGCCGCGCGCCGCTATCACGCGACGCTGCGCAGCGTGCGGGACGCCAACGGCGGCGCCGAGGGCGAGGTCGAGTGGGCACGGCCGAACCTGCGCATCTTCTTCGGTGACGAGCCGCAGGATGCGTTCACCACCGTGCGCATCGCGGAGCTGGTGCGCGACGGCGCAGGCAGCGTGCTGCTGCGCGACACCCACGTGCCGCCGCTGCTGCGCCTGAGCAGCTCGCCTTTTCTGCTCAACGGCTTGCACCGCGTGCTGTCGGCAGCCATCGCCCGCCAGCGCCAGCTGGCGAGCGAGCGGGCGCGGCGGCAGCCGGGGCAGATCGAGTTTCACGCCACGGCGGCGCAGCGCTTCTGGCTGTTGCACGTGCTCAACGGCGCCATCCCTGGCCTGCGCCACCTGTTCGACACGGGCCACGCGCACCCCGAGGAGCTGTATCTCGCGCTCGCTGGCCTTGCCGGTCAGCTCTGCAGCTTCAGCAGCAGCGCGGAGCCGGCGGAGCTGCCTGCGTTCGACTACCTGGCGCTGGGCAGCTGCTTCGAGGAGCTGTTTGCCCGGCTGCTCGTGCAGCTGGCCGTGGAGGTGGAGCTGCCGTATCGCGAGGTGCAGCTCGAGCGGCGCTCCGACGGCATCTATCTGGGCAGGGTGGAGCAGCTGGGCGGGCGTGAGCTGTTCGTGGCGCTGCGCCCTGGAGCGGGCCAGACGCTGGCGCGCGAGCGGGCCCCGCAGGTGCTGAAGATCGCGGACTGGACCCAGATCTACGATGTCGTCAAGCAAGCTCGACACGCGCTGCGCGCCGAGCTCGAGTGGCAGCCCTCTGCCGCGCTGCCGCTGGAGCCGGGAGCTTGCTTTCTGCGGCTGCGCAAGGAGGGCTCGTTCTGGAAGGGCATCGAGCGCTCGGGCACCATCGCCCTGTATCTGCCGCGCGACCTCGAGTGGCAGGGCGCGAGCCTGAGCCTGTACACCATCGACCCCGGGCACCTGCGCTGAGCCGTGCTGGAAGAGATGCATCGCATCTGCACGCCACCGCTGCTGTGCGCGCTGGCTTTTCCCGACGGTGCTCCCGCGGCGCAGCCGTTCGAGGTCAGGGACTGGTTCGGCGCTCAGCTGGACCGCATGGTGGCCCGCGGCCGCGCGCTCGGGCTACAGGACGCGGATCTGGAGGAGGCCTGCTATGCGCTCGTGGCCTTCATCGACGAGCGGGTGCTGCGCTCCAGCTGGCCCGGGCGCGAGGACTGGATGAAACAGCCGCTACAGCTGCTGCGCCATCGCGAGAACGTGGCGGGCGAGAACTTCTTCCGGCGCCTGCGCGCGCTGCTCGAGGCGCCGCGCCGCTTGCCTGCGATCCAGGCGTACGCGCTGTGCCTGGCGCTGGGCTTTCGCGGTGTCTACCAGCGCAGCAGCGACGCCGCGGCACTGGCCAAGTTCCAGCGCGCCGCCTTCCGCCGCCTGTCCGCCGCGCTGCCGCCGCTGGAGGTGTCCAGCCCGCACCTCGACCGTCCGCCTGGCGCCGACGCGCCGCGCTCTCGGTCGTCCTGGCTGCTCGCGCCGTGCGCGGCGGTCCTGGCGGTGGTGCTGGTGCTGGTGCTGTGCAGCTGGTCGGTGCAGCGCGCTGGTGAGGTCGAGCTGGGCGCGCCGAGCAGCGCGGTCGCTGGCGAGCTCAGGGCCGCTGACCACGCTGGCGAGGTGCTGGCCCCGTGATGAACGCGCTGCGGCGGCGCTGGCGCAGGTGGCGGCAGCGCGAGCCACGCCCTCCGGAGACCCAGCGTGAGCTGCGCCAGGCCGTGGCGGCAGCGCAGCGCCGCCTGCACGAGCTCGGCTTCGGCTCGCGCTGGCTGCGCGCCGGGTCGGCGCCCAGCTACGCGCTGCTCGGTGAGGCTTGCTCGGGCAAGTCTGCGGCGCTGCGCGCGCTGGGCTTCGAGCCACTGCAGGCCCGCGCGAGCGAGCCGGCACTGATTTCTGCCTGGTGCTCCGGGCAGGCCGTGTGCTGGGAGCTCTCTGCGCAGCTGCTGCAGGCGAGCCCGGGGCAGCCCGGCGTGGAGGACGCCGTGTGCGAGCTCCCGCGCGGGCAGCGCCTGCCGCTCGATGGCGTGCTCGTCGCGCTCCCGGTGAAGCAGCTGCTGGCGGAGACAGACGCCACTCGCGAGGCGGCTCTGCTCCGCTTGCGCGCCACGCTCGAGCTGCTGCAGCGGCGGCTCGGATACGAGCTGCCGGTGTACCTGCTCTTGACCCAGGTGGACCGCCTGCCGGGGTTTGCAACGTTCTGGACGCGGGTGGAGTGGGAGCAGTGCCAGGAGCCATGGGGCGCCAGCTGGCAGGAGCGCCGCGCGGAGGGCAGCAGCTTTGGCGTGCGGGTTGCGGCCGAGTGGGCGCTGCTCGGGCGCGCGCTGCACGGACGAGCGCTGCACGTCATCGCGCGCGCCGGCGCGCAGGACGCGGCGGAGCTGTTCGGCTTCAGCGAGCGTTTCGCAGAGCTCGGCGAGCGCCTGTCGCGCCACGTACACGAGCTGACGGAGGTCCATCCTTGCCGCCCCCGGCTGCTGCTGCGCGGCTTCTACCTGTGCAGCGCCCAGCCGCCCTGCCAGCACTCGCAGCGCGCGGGCTGGTTCTTCCGGCAGCTGTTCGAGCGGGGCATCCTCTCCGACCGCGCCAGTGTCCGCTTGCCTGCCTCGGCGCTGGAGCGCGAGCAGCGGCGCAGGCGCTGGCGCTCGGGGGCGCTGCTGCTCGCCGCTCTGCTGGCGTGCCTGCCCGCGCTGCTGAGCCGCAGCACGAACCTGGAGCTGATCGAGTCCACCGCGCGCAGCTTGCAGCTGTCCGAGCCCCGGCCCGAGGCGCCCGGTGCGCGCTCCGAGCAAGGCGCGGAGCTGGACGTCTTGCTCGCGCAGCTGCAGCGGCTGGAGCGCGCGAGCCAGCGCTTTCAGCTGCGGCACTGGTGGGGCCCCTACGTTGCACCCGAGCTGGAGCAGCGGGTGGCCGAGCGCTACCAGCAGCGCCTGGCAGCGCTCGTGCGTGGCCCGATCCACCAGCAGGTGCAGGCCGAGCTGCGCGCCGTGACCGACGTGGTGCGCTTCGACTGGCACAACTTCCGCCAGGCGGCGGACGCGCTCGAGCTGCATCTGATGCTGGCGCAGCCGGCGCAGCTCGATACCACCTGGGCGGCCCCACGCTTGCTGCACAGCTGGCAGAGAGCGCGCGAGCGCGGCGCGTGCGGTGGCTCGGGCCGGCTCGAGACGCACGTCGAGCGCTGGCTCCGGGCGCTGGCTCGCGACGCAAGTCTCGCGCTGCCGCTCAACGACTCGCTGGCGGCGCGGGTGCGCGCGCGGCTGCTCGCCTTGCCGGTGCCCGAGCTCGGGCTGGCCTGGCTGGCGGAGCTGGCGCGCGACGTTCCCGCCGTGCGCGCCACCCAGCTCCTCGAGCCCGCCGCAGCGCGCAGCGGCAACGTGCCGGCGGATGCGTTCGTGCCGGGGCAGTACACGCGTGCCGGCTGGGAGCTGATGCGGCCCGCGCTCTCTCGCGCCGTGTTCCCGGCGGCGGAGGCCTGGATCTTCGAGCGGCCCGTGCCGGAGAGCTGGTCGAGCGAGAGCGTGCAGCAGCTGCACCTGCAGCGCCACGCGGAGGCCTGGCGCGCGCTCTTTCGCGCTCTGGGCGCGGCGGCGCGCGCGCAGCGAGCGGCAGAGCCCGCGTGGGGCGAGCAGGAGAGCATGCGGCGGCTGCAGAGCGCGGCGCAGCCGGACGCGCCGCTGGTGCGGCTGTTTCAGCTGCTGGCAGAGAACGTGCGCTTCCCGCTGGCAGCTCCGGCGGCCGCGCTGGGTGAGCAGGCGCTGAGCCAGCTGAAGGAGCAGCTGGGCGCGCCGCCCGCGCCTGCGCCCTCCGTGCTGGAGCGCGAGCTCGCCGGGCTGCTGGCGTTCGCGTTCGGGGGTGAGGGCCCCGTCAACTCGCCGGGACCCACCATCTCGCCCGGCTCCGCCATCTCGCCCGGCTCCGCCCTGGCCGAATACCAGAAGGAGCTGCGCGTGCTGGTGGTAGAGCTCCAGCAGGCCAGCAGCACGCCGCCTGGCACCCCTGCAGCGAGCTCGGCCCAGCTGCAGCGCGTGGCCGCCACCGTCGAGCGGCTGCTGGGCAGCTCGACCCGCGCCGATCGCGAGCTGCTCGAGGGCTTGCTGCTGGCGCCGATCGAGGAGGGGCTGGCCCAGCAGCGCTCGCGCGAACAGCGCCGGCTGAGCGAGCTGTGGCGCGAGCAGGTGGCGCAGCCGCTCCGCCGCATGGCGGAGCGATTTCCGTTTCAGGCCAGCGCCAGCCAGGACGTGGAGCTCGGGCAGCTGCAGGCGTTGCTGGCGCCGGGCAGCGGCGCGCTGTGGCGCTTCATCGAGGCGGAGCTCGCCGGGAGGATCCGGGAGGTGAACGGGCGCTTCGAGCTGGCCGCCCCCGCGCGCGGGGAGGCGCTGTTGCACCCCGGGCTGCTGCACTGCCTGGGCGCCGCGCGCGAGCTGCGCGAGTTGCTGTTCGCAGGCGAGGGCAGGGAGCCCGTGCTCGTGCGGCTGTCGAGCAGCGGTCCGAGCCTGGCCTCGCTGAGCCTGACGGTGGACGGGCAACAGCTGGAGGGAACGCCGGAAGGGACCGGCGCGCCCGCGGAGCAGGGCTGGCTGCCGCTCAGCTGGCCCGGCAGCGCTGCCCCTGCCGGGGCGACCCTGCAGCTGCGCACGGGCCCCTTCACCGACGAGATCCAGCGACCCGGCAGCTTCGGCTGGCTGCGCCTGTTGCGGGAGGGCGGGCTGCGGGCGAGTCCGGCGCCGGGTGAGCCGCACGATGGCGAGCCACGGCGTGGCCAGGCGAGCTGGCTGTTGCACCGCGGCCAGACGCGCATCCTGCTCGAGCTGCGCGCGTCCGGCGCCACGCGCCTGCCCGGCACCGGCTCGTTTCAGCGGCTGGAGTGTCCGGCAGAGCTGTTTGCCAACCAACCTGGAGGTCCCGCATGAAGGAGCGCTGGCAGCTGGAGGTACGCGAGGGGCAGGGGGGCATCGCGCTCAGCTACGTGTTCACGGAGCTGCCCATCACCATCGGCCGTCACGAGGGTAACGACGTGCGGCTGCCGCGCCCGTTCGTGTCCAGCTTCCACGCGCGCATCGAGCGCACGGGGGCGGGGCTCAGCGTGCTCGACCTGGGCAGCACCAACGGCGTCCGCGTGCGAGCCGGCGGCGGCCGAGAGCGGCGGCTCACCCGCTCCGAGCCCCAGCCGCTGAGCGGCTGTGACAACGAGTTTGCCATCGGCGCGTATCGCATTCGCGTGCAGAGCGCCGCCGCTGCAGCAGCGCCCTCGGGCTCGGAGCTGCTCAGCTTGCCCGCGCTCGGCTCGAGCGGCTCTGACGGCTCTGCTGCGCTCGACTCGGCGCGCCTCGACTCGGCGCTGCCCTCCTTGCCCTCGC
>JAICQL010000294.1 GCA_025937895.1 Polyangiaceae bacterium
GCGCTGGTGAACAGGCAGAAATCATAGTTGTGCACGTTGCGCGCGGCTTCGCGCAGCGCCTCCGGATCGGGGGGCGCGCCGATCTCGATACTGGGGATCACGATCGGCTCGGCGCCGCGGCGGCGGATGGCCTCGGCCGTGCCGGTGGCCTGGTGCTCGGGGCGCGGCACCAAGAGGCGCCGCCCGAACAGCGCCTGGCGATCGTACCAGCGCAGCTCCTCGCGCAGGCTGATCACGTCGCCGACCATGATCAGCGCAGGGTTGCTCAGCCCCGCCGCACGCGCCACCTCCGCGATGCGCCCGAGCGGCGCGGTCAGCACGCGCTGCGCCGGGCGCGCCGCCCACTGCACCACGGCCGCGGGCGTCTGCGCGGAGCGCCCGCCTTCGATCAGCGCGCGGGTGATGGCGTCGATGCGCTGCATGCCCATCAGCACGCAGATGGTGTCGGTCGCGGTGGCCAGGCGATGCCAGGCATCGGGCGACCAGGCGCGGCCCTCGCGATCGCTGCCGGTGATGAACGTCACGCTGGAGGACAGATCGCGATGGGTCAGCGGCACGCCGGCGTATGCCGACGCTGCCACCGGCGAGGACACGCCCGGCACGATCTCGAAGGCAACGCCCGCACGCGAGAGCGCCAGCGCCTCTTCCCCGCCGCGCGCAAACAGGGACGGATCGCCGCCCTTGAGGCGCACCACGTTGCGGCCGCTGGCAGCCAGATCGATCAGCTGCGAGGTGATCCAGTCCTGCGAGGGGTTCTTGCTGCCGCCGCGCTTGCCCACGTCGCGCAGCTCGGCCTGGGGCGAGCACAGCTCCAGCAGCGCGGGGTGCGAGAGCGCGTCGTACAGCACCACGTCCGCCTGCGCGAGCAGCTCCCGCCCGCGCACCGTGATCAAGCCGGGGTCACCGGGACCAGCGCCCACGAGGTAGACCTTGCCGGGTTGCATGCCGTTCACGCGGCGAGCATTACACGACTGAGCGCTCGCGGTGCCGCCTGCAGCGCCTCGTTTTGTCGCGCCCCGCCCGCATCCGGCCCGTTGTCCCACGGAGCCCACAGCCCGCGGCTCGTCACTCACGGAGGCCCGTGCTTGCCGGCCAGCTGGGCCAGTGGAAGGCCCGGGCTCGTTGCAGTAAGACGGGCGCCGTGCCCGGCCTCACCGTCTATCAGTATCCGAAGTGCAGCACCTGCCGCAAAGCGCTCGCTTACCTCGACCAGCAGGGCGTGAAATACGAGGCGATCGACATCGTGCAGCGCCCGCCCAGCAAGGCTCAGCTCGAGTCGGCGCTGGCCACGAGCGGGCTGCCGGTGAAGCGCTTCTTCAACACCTCCGGGCAGAGCTACCGTGAGGGCAAGTTCGGCGAGCGCCTGCCGCAGCTGAGCGACGCGCAGGCGCTCGACGCGCTGGCCGCCGACGGCAAGCTGATCAAGCGCCCGCTGGTGCTGGGCAAGGATTTCGTACTGGTGGGCTTCGATGCCAAGGCGTATCAGGCGCGCTTCGGCTGATCGCCGGCCTGCGCACGCGCAGCCGCGGCGGGCCCATCGCTGAGCCCATCGAGCGAGCCCCTGGGGTGGCGCTCGGAGTGAGGGCCCTGGGAGTGGCCGTTCGTGGGCTCGCCGTCGCCGTCGACGCGATGGGTATCCGTGTAGTGCCCCTCGCTGCGCTGACTGTCCGGGTAGTGCTCCCCCGTGCCGCCGCCAGGCGGACGGCTGAGCCTGCCATCCTGCCGCATCAGCTCCGCTCGGCGCACGGAGTCGGGGAAGTTGTCCGAGCTCTGGATCGAGCCGAGCAGGCTGAGCAGGTGCGTGGTGTTCACGGGCTTGACCAGGTGCCCGTCGAAGCCCACCTCGCGCGAGGCCTCGTGATCGGAGGCGCGCCCGTAGCCGGTGACGGCGATCAGGATGATGTGCGCGTGCTCCGGATCTCGACGAATGCGGCGCGCCAGCTCGAAGCCGTCCATCTCCGGCAGGCCCACGTCCAGCACCGCCACGTCCGGCGCGAAGGTGCGTAGCTCTTCCAGCGCGCGGGTGCCGGTGTTGGCGCTGCGGCAGTCGAAGCCGTTGCGCTCGAGCAGCTGACAGAGCAGCTCGCGGCTGTCGTCGTTGTCCTCCACGATCAGCACGCGCGCCCTGCCGGCGGGCTTGCTGGCGGGGCGCGGCGCCGGCCGCTCGCTGGCGGGGCCATCGACCAGCGGGAAGCGCACCGTGAACTCGCTGCCCTTGCCCTCGCCCTCGCTGTGCACGCTGATGGTGCCGCCGTGCATGCTCACCAGCGAGCGCGCCAGGGTCAAGCCCACCCCCAGGCCGCCCGCCGAGCGATCCAGGGTGCGCGCGGACTGCACGAACAGCTCGAACACGGAGTCGAGCATGTCGCGCGCGATACCGACCCCGTCGTCGCGCACGCGGACGAGCGCGGCGCCGTCCTCCTGCTCCACGTGCAGGGACACGTGGCCGCCCGGCTCCGTGTATTTCGCGGCGTTGCTCAGCAGGTTCACCTGGATCTGCTGCAGACGGGTTGGATCACCCAGCACGTACAGCGGCTCCTCCGGTGCGGTCACGCTGAAGCTGAGCTCGCGGGCTCGCATCAGCGGGCCCACTGCGTCGCTGGCCTCCGTCACCACGTCGCGCAGGTCCACCACCCGCTTGCGCAGCTCGATCTTGTTCTCGGTGACCCGGCTCACCTCCAGCAGGTCATCGAGCAGGTGGCCCATCTGGCGGGTCTGCCGATCCACAACGTCCAGGAGCTTGGGCTGCCCCGCCCCCGTGCCGTGTGACTCCAGGTCACCCTTGAGCAAGGCCGAGGCCGTGGCGATGGCGCCGAGCGGGTTGCGCAGCTCGTGCGAGAGCATGGCCAGAAACTGATCGCGCCGGCGCACCGCCTCCTGGATCTTGTAGTCGGCGCGCTTCTGCTCGGTGATGGAGCGAAAGATGGCGATCACCCCCACCACCCGCTCGCTCGCGTCCTTCAGCGGCAGGCGGCTGACCAGATCCCAGTGCTCGCTGCCGTCCTCCGCCACGCGCTGCTCTTCCTTGTACAGCTGCGGCTGACCGCTGCGCAGCACCGCCTCGTCCTGCTGGTGCAACACCAGGGCGCGCTCCTGGTCCCGCAGCTCGAACACCGTCTTGCCCACCGCCTCATCCGGGGAGCCGAGGCCCAGGCGCCTGGCCATGGCCTGATTCATGCGAATGAAGCGGCCGCGTGCGTCCTTGAAGTAGATGGCGTCGGGCACGCCGCCCAGCAGGCTGTTGAGCAGGTAGCGCTCGTGAAACAGCGCGTCCTCCGCGGCGCGCAGGCCCGTCACGTCGATCAAGGTCAGCACCACGCCGTCGATGCCGCCCTTGGCCCGATAGGGCAAGATGCGCAGGAACAGCGCCTTGCCCGCCACGTCCTGCAGCTGGCGCTCCACCCGCTCGCCCGTGCGCAGCACGTGCTTCAGCTCGTCCACCAGCTCCGGGTGGCTCATCTTGTGAGCAAACGTCTCGATCGAGCGGCCCACGTCGTGCGGCACCAGGCTGAACGAGCCCGCCACCTGCGGGGTGAACTTGCGGATGCAGAGCTCGCTGTCGAGGAAGATGGTACCCACGTCCGTGCTGGACAGCAGGTTATCCATGTCGTTGGCCAGCTCGGTCAGCTCACCGATCTTGCGCTGGTACTCGGTGTTCACCGTGTACAGCTCCTCGTTCACGCTCTGCAGCTCTTCGTTCGTGCTCTGCAGCTCCTCGTTCGAGGCCTGCAGCTCCTCGTTGGACGCTTGCAGCTCCTCGTTCGAGGTCTCCAGCTCCTCCACTGCCGCCTGCAGGTTCTGCTTGGCGTGGCTCAGCTCCACCTCCAACTGCGCCAGCTGCTCGCGCGAGACCTGATCCATCTCGATCTCGGTCTCGGCCTCCTGCTTGCGCGCCTCCGCCTCCAGCGGCTCAAACGAGATGAGCACGTGGGGCACCCCGATGTTCCGGCGCTGCACCGCACGCAGGGTGATCTTGTACACTCCGCTCTCGCCGTCCGTACCCAGGCGCACCCCCCGGAACACGATCGGCACGTGCTCGGCGAGCGCCCGCTTCAGCCCGCCCACCAGCACCAGCTTCAGCTCGGGGTCCACGCAGTCGAACACCTCCAGACCCGGGCGCCCGTCGCGGAAGCGCAGGAAGCGGCTGGCGCCGCCGAAGGTGTGGATCAGCTCACCGCGGTCGCTCACCAGCAGCGCCGGCGGCATCACGTCGTCCAGCAGCGCGTCATACGTGGCCAGCAGCTGAGACAGCGAATAACGCGAGGCCGGCGCCTGCGGCGCGCCCAGCTCCAGCCGCGGCGGAGCGAGCAGCGGGGCGTGCTGCGGGCCCTGCGCCGCGCGGGCGTCGCTGAGCTTGCGGTACAGCTTCCAGTGCTTGTCCAGCGTCTCCAGCTCGCGGCTCAGCCCGCCGACGTTTTCGCTCGGCCCCAGGAACATCACGCCGCCGCGATTCAGCGCAAAGTGCAGCAAGCTCAGCACCTTCTGCTGCACCGGGGGCTGCAAGTAGATGAGCAGGTTACGGCAAGCCACCAGATCCACGCGGGTGAAGGGGGCGTCACGGATCACGTTGTGCGGCGCGAACACCACCAGCTGGCGCAGATCCGGCACCACCTGATAGCTGCTACCCACGCGCGTGAAGTAGCGCGCCAGGCGCTCGGGGCTGACCTTGGCCACCGCCTCTTCGTCGTAGGTGCCGCGGGCCGCGCGCTCCAGCGAGCCGCGGTGCACATCGGTGGCGAAGATCTTGAGCGGCCGCGGGCCGAGCTCTCGCAGCAGATCGGTGAGCACGATCGCCAGCGAATACACCTCTTCCCCCGTGGCGCAGCCCGCCACCCAGATACGCAGCGGGCGGTCCGGCGGCGTGCGCTCGAGCAGCTCGGGCAGCACCTTCTGCTCCAGCACGGTGAAGGCGCCGTCATCGCGGAAGAAGCGGGTCACCCCGATCAGCAGATCCCGGTAGAGCACGTCGAGCTCCGCCTTGTCCTCCCTGAGGTGGCGCACGTACTCGTGGATGTTGTGCGAGCGCGCCAGCGACAGCCGGCGCTCGATGCGGCGCGTGACCGTGCTGGGCTTGTAGTGAGTAAAATCGATGCCGTATTCTTCCTGCAGCATCCTGTACACGGCGCCCATGCCCTCCGGCTCGCCCGCTATGCCCAGCGGTGGCCGCTTGCCGGCTTGCCCCGAGGCGTAGTCCAGGAGCACCCGCGGCATCTCCGAGGGCGAAAGCACCCACTGCGCCACCCCGGCGTCGCGCGCGGTGCGCGGCATGCCGTCAAACTGCGCGCTGGCCTCGTCCTGCACCAGCACCAGGCCACCGGCCTCGTGGATGTCACGGATGCCGCGCGAGCCGTCGCTGCCGCCCCCCGACAGCACGATCCCCACGGCACGTTCGCCGCAGTCCGTGGCCAGCGAGCGGAAGAACACGTCGATGGGCAAGGACAGCTCGTGACCCTGATCGCGCTCGCTCAAGAGCAGCCGGCCATCGGAGATGATCATCTCCTTCTTCGGCGGGATCAGATAGATGTGATTCGGCTGCACCACCATCCCGTCTTCCACCAGGTGGATGGGCAGCTCGGTGTGCCGCCGCAGCAGCTCATCCATCATGCTCTTGAAGGCGGGCGACAGGTGCTGGACGACCACGAAGGCCATCCCGGTGTTCACCGGCAGCGCGTCGAAGAAGCGCTCGAGTGCATCCAACCCGCCGGCAGAAGCGCCAATACCGACGATGTGAAAACCGGGTTCATTCCGATCCCTCGCGACCATGACCGTTCGCCCCAGTTAGCAACCGCCGTGCCGCTCGCGAATAGGGCAGAAACCAGGCATTCCAGCGCTCACTCGGGGCAATCTGGCTCCATGTTGCACCAGTGAGGCATTTTTGAGCGCCACACCATTGCACACCGCCATACGCCCTAGAGGCGCGGCATTGTTGCCGATTGTCGTGGATTTGCGGCGCAGCGACGCGGTCCCGTGCGCGGGATGGTGCGCGGTGTGGCGTCCGTGGAAGGGCCAGCCGCTGTCCCTCGAGTAAACGCGGGCTTCTGCCGGAACTCGCATCCTTCGACCGAGGAGCACTGGCAGCGGCAGGGCGCTCGGGCCAGGGCGCGAGCGTGGAGAGTATCTGGCCAATCGCTCGTTACCTCGCGAGCAGAAGAAGCTGTACGGCTTTCCACGTCTGTTCGCCGATCTGCTCTCGTCGCAGCGTTGGCGTTCAACCTCTTCGGCGAGCTGGCGCGCGACCCATCGCGTGCGACCGCCGCTGCACGACGCCTCTGGCCAGAACGGGTCGCTCGTGTGACGCGCATCGAGCTCGAATGGTCACCGGGCCGCTGGAACCCACGCTACCTGGACAATGGCACTGCGGCCGATATCGCCGTCTTCCACACCACGAGGCCATGGACTGCCTCCGGGGGGGACGGCTGCAGCAACTGTGGCTCGATCACCTGCTCGTGCTCGCCCTGCGGAAGGTCGAAGACCTGGAGAGCGCGCTGTTCGTCGTGGCCTATCCCGAGATCAACGAGCGCTGCCGTGAAGCGGTTGCGGCTTACCAGCTGACGCTCGACCCGAGCCAGCCAGCCACCTTCGAGGCCAGAACGCTCGAAGACATCGTCACGGCACTCGAAGAAGTCGACGCCGCGGCCAGCGGATTCCGCGAGCGGTATCTCACGCCGATGGAACGCTCCTGCTAGAGCCCCTCACAACACCGCCCGAGCCAGCACAAACTTATCATTCAAGCTCGGGTCCGTCAGCAGCTCGAAGGTCTGCGTGGCGCCGAGCTCGCGCTTCAACGAGCCGATGCGCGAGTGCTCGGTGGTGAAGAACATCACCTGCACACCATTCTCCTTCTGCGCCTTCACCCAGTCGCTGAAGCGTTTGCCGGAAGAGACGAAGATGGCCACGTTGTTGCCGGTGTAGAAGTTCTCGCCCTTCCAGTTGAGCTGATACGCGACCAGGGGCTCGGCGGGGTTGGTGCGCTGCTTGTAGTATTCGGCGATGGTCTCGCGCTGGCCCCAGTGCGGCGAGATTTCGACGAGGTAGCCGTCGATGACCCAGGCGCAGCAGGCTAGCCCCACCGCGCAGGTGCCGAGCGCCGCCCAGCGCCGGAGCGGCCGCAGCAGGAGCGCCAGGGTGCACGCCGCCGCGGCTGCCGTGAACAGCCAGAGGGGCAGCGAATAGTCGAGCGTCTTCGGCCAGGAGCGGCCGTAGTTGTAGGTGATGAGCTGGATGAGACGCGCCGCGCCCTCCACGTCACCGGGGCGGGTGACGGCGAGATCGCGGCCGCACAGCAGCACCACGGCAGCGGCGCCGATGGCCCAGGCGCCGTCCGTCGGCGCGGCCTTCTGTTGCAGCGCCGATGGTCCGGAAAGGGTTGTCCCGGCCGCGAGCGTCGTGCCCGCCGGCGCCAGCGCCGCGGATCCCTCCGGAGCCAGCTTGCCGAAGAAGCGCGCCAGCAACACGCCCGTGAGCAGCGCCGCCGGGGGCACCAGCGGCAGGGCGTAGTGGTGGTATTTGGTGTCGGTGATGGCGAACATCCCGAACCCTCCGAGCAGCCACAGCAGGCTGAAGTAGCTCAGCTCTGTAACCCCTCGCTCTGTGTCCCCACCCTCCGTGACCCCGCGCTGCTCGCTGTGCCCGCCGAAGGTGCGTGCCACGCAGTGCAACACCCCGGCCGCGCACAGTCCGCTCCACGGAAACAGCCCGTAGCCCAGCTGCCACACGTAGTAGCGAAAGCTGGTGTCGTCGCCCTTGTTGGTGTCGTGCACGCCCTCGAACGCGCGCAGGTACATGTCGTGCACGAACAGCCGCTCGAAGAACTCGCGACCATGGCGCAGGAACTCCTGCGCGAACCAGGGCGCCACCAGCGCCAGCATCAGCAGCCCGAAGCCTGGCAGCTCCAGCTCGCTGACTTCACGCCAGCGACCGCGCACCGTCAGGTAGCCGCCCAGGGTGAACAGCACCAGCACCAGGCCGGGCGCGCCCTTGCCCATGAAGGACAGCCCCGTAAACAGCCACGCTGCCAGAAAATACAGCCGCCGCGCCCGGCGCTCGCCGCGCTTCAGCCACAACAATGCAGCGCAGGCGCTGGCCCACACGAGCCCCGCCACGAGCGGCTGCAGCCCCGCGTTGCTGCCATTGGCGTCGACCCGGCACGGCGGCTGCCCCGGCAGCTCACAGTTGCCGGGTGAGCCGGCGAGCACCTGATCGAGGTGCACGCGGAAGCCCACGGGCAGCTCCGCCCACTGCAAGCTCACGTTGCGCGAAACCAGGTACAGCACCTGCGGTAGCGCCAGGAGCAGCAGGGCGCCAAACAGCAGCTGGTACCCGGACAGCTCGATGCGAAAGCGCCCGATGGGCACGAACACGCTGCGCAC
>JAICQL010000200.1 GCA_025937895.1 Polyangiaceae bacterium
ACCTGATCTTCCTGGAGCGCCAGCGTTTCGTCGCGACGCACCACGCTGAGGCTCGTTTGTCATGGTTCCGGCTGCCTGAGATCGTTTCCGTCTGCGTGGAGCCCGAGACGGTCTTTCACCCCGCCCGCAGCTCGGAGCTCGCGCAGTTCCTGGACCAGAGTGTGGATGGTTACCATTCAGGCGCAAATGCAGTCTGCTGCAGCTTCCGTGTGCACAAATCCGACGCCGACTGGGTCCAAGACCGCTTGATAGAGTCGCTCCCGCTGCACCGCGAAACCTGCGGGGACTTCGCGGTATTTTCAACTTTCACCGCCGCGGTGCTGCCCCTTGCCCGGCAGCTCGTGGGGCTGGGCGCCGTGGTCAGAGTCGAGACGGCGGAGCTTCGCCGACTGGTGGTCGAGCTCGCTAAGGCCTCGCTGGCTGCGAACGCGTGAAAAACCCAGGTCCCCGTGTGTCTTGATAGCGCCGCAAGACTGAACATCTTTCTGGCGTCCGTAAGCGGCCTTCACGGGTGCACGGCCAGGCACCGCAACATCGAACAGCTTGCTGGAGGACGATAGAGTCGCGCCCCTTGGAGACCTCGAGCGCCACCATGTACATCCACAGCTGCACCCGGCAGCGCCGCTCCGCTTCGTTCCCACGGCCAGGACTGGCCACTATTCTACTGTGTTGGCTTTCGTTGGCGGCGTGCGTCTCTGACCAAGCTGATGAGGACGGCGAACCCGTTGATACGGCTGATGCGCAATTACCCGACATCGAGGCGCGCATGGCCGCAGCCGAAGCAGAGCTTCGCGAGAAGCAGCGGCTAATCGAAGCCGCAGCTGCCGACGCGCAGTTCTTCGAATGCAAGGCGAGTGTCGAGCGGGTGGAGGCCGAAGTCAGCCTGGCCCACACGCAGTGCCTGCAGCAGCTGGCCGCCGAGGCCCAATGCGAAGCAATTGAAGAGCGCAAGAAGGGCGATACAACGCTCCTCGGCTGCATCGTCGGGATCGCGGCGACTCTCGGCTCGGCGGGTTCGGCCTTCGGATACGCTCTGGCGGGCTGCACCGGTGGGCGCCTGACCGGAGAAGCCCTGGCGCTGCAGTGCGGCAAGTCTGACTGCTTGTCGCGCCTACCGGAGGTGGAGCGAAGACTGCTGGTGGCGCGGGGCTGGACTGAAGTTCCTCAGTGTGGCGGCTTGTTGGGGGTCGAGCTCGAAACCTCTGGGGTCCAGATCCCGTCCAGCGTCGAGGTGGTGGAGGCGGGCCGACTGGCGGTGGCCGGCATCGAGCGCGGCGACGCCATTCTGTTCGTCGATGGCAACATCGTGTCCTCGCCGGCGGAGCTGGAGCGAATTCTCAACGAGTCCGCAGCTCGAACAGCCACCGTACACTTCGTACGAGCCGGACAGCTCTACGAAGGGCATCTCACCATTCCGGGCGCACCCTCGAGTCTGGAGATGCGCGTTCAAGCCATTGGGGCAGTCAGCTTTCAGCAGGGTGCGCGCATCGTGAGCGCCGAACCTCGCCTCTTGCAGATCGAGCCCCGCCTCGTCGGCGCGACCGTCACTTCGCTCGATGGAGAAGCCGTGGTGAGCGCGGAGCACCTCCGACGTCTGCTTCGATATCGCCGAGGAGGGACAATCATCGAGCTCGGCCTGCTCTTCGCCGGTGACACTGAACCGCAGGTGCGTGCGTTCGAGTTGCGGCAGCGCGTTGCCGGCGATCAGCCGTGAAGCTCTGGGGCTCCGTCATCGCCATCCTGGTCGGCGTCTCGGGCCACCACAGCCCCTGGACAGCGCAGGACGCCCCTGTTGCAGCGAACCAGCTGCAGCTAGTCTAGGTCGCAGTGACGTCTTACCAGTAGGTGGCGGCGGGCCAACTCGCTCAGCACCGGGGAGATCCTTCGCCAGCCGCTCTCTCGCAGTCCTCGACGGCGAACCTCACCGTCATCGCTCGGAGCCAGTTCACCGGTGAGCCTAACGCGATTACGCAGGTCCTCATGTCCGTCGACATCGACTAAACGTGGCGCCGGCTTTGCTCGATATACATTGGGACGCCAGGGATGACGTCGCCGCCTGGGCGCCGGTGATGGTAGCGCGGGCCTGCTCGGTTGAGGCGGAGGACGCGCGGAACTGGCGCAAGGGTTTGGCGGTGGGGCGGCCCCCCACTCACGCTTTCGCTCTGGCGCGCGCGCTACCTCTAGCTCTGGCGCTGCCTCTGCTCTTGCCTCGTTCGGGGGGGTGGCGGGTGGTCAGTTGCCGAGGTGGCGGCGCATGAAGGTGGCGGTGAGGGGCAGCCTGTTCGAAACTCCCAGCAGGCTTCGATTTGGGGTGGTGCTTCGCTGCGCGGACAGGTGGAGAAGCCGTGTTTCTCGAAGAAGCCGGGTGCGCTGGTCGTGAGCAGGTAGAGTGCCTTCAGGCGCCGCTGGGTTGCGTGCTCGATGGCTCGGTGGACGAGCGCGGAGGCGACGCCGGTCTTCTGCTGGGCTGTGTCGACGACGAGGCTGCGCAGCAAGCCTGAGTTTCCGTGCTGCTCCACGCCGATGCTGCCGATCACACGGCCGCTGGCGCGCGCCACGTAGAAGCCGTTGAGCTGGCCTGCGCCGTGGGTGGGCAGCTGGTGCTGCTCGAGCAGCATGCGTACTGCTGGTAGCTCTGCTTCGCCGAGCGGGTGGATGTCGACTGCGCGAGCCCAGCCTTGCTCCACGAGCAGTTTCATCACGCGGGCGCGCACGTCGGCGCAAATCTCACGCACCCGCTCGGGGGGCTTGCCTTTCGGGTCTTCCAGCGGCCAGTCCAGCCGCATGGCCGTGGGTAGTATGGGGCAGGCTTCGCCGCAGCCCATGGTGATGAGCAGAGCGGCTTCGCGCGCAAGCTCTTCTGTCAGCAGCTTCGGTTGCTGCGTGGCCAGGTCGATGCCAACCTCGCGCATCACCTCCACCACTTCGGGGTGTACCAGCGAGGCTGGGACGGTGCCCGCAGATAGGGCGCGCGCCTTGTCTGGATCCGCGAGCACATTGAACCAAGCCGCCGCCATTTGCGAGCGACCGGCGTTGTGAACACAGGCAAACAGTACCGTCTTCATGCGCGATCTCTTGGCCTGGGCTGGGGCGCCCCGGCGTCAGCAACACCCCTTCTTGCCGCGTTTGCAGCAATCCTCCCACAGGTAGTCAGTGAGGGCGCGCAGGGTTGCATACTCGGCGCTGTAGTAGTGGAAGGTGCCCTCGCCGCGGCTCTTCATCAGCCCGGCGTCGGTCAAGCGCTTGAGGTGATGGCTCAAGGTCGAGCCGGGCATGTCGAGGTGTTCCTGAATCTCGCCTGCAGACGTCCCGGCACCGCCTCCCTGCACGACAAACCGCAGGATGGCGAGGCGCACCGGATGCCCCAGGGCGCTCAGCTGCTCCGCGTGCCGGTCCAGCTTGGATGACACCTTCGTACTTCTATCAAAGTACGAGCAAAGGCGCAGTCCGCTATTTCGACTAATTTCGATTTAGTCCTCTGCGTCCTTTTGTCGGCGCTGGCGTCCTCAGGTGTGGAGGCCAAAATGGAAACCAGAGAAATGGATCAGCTACGGGGTCAGGTTCGCAGCGCGTACGCGAGGGTCGCGCAGGGTGCTAGCGGCTGCAGCGTCGGCTGCTGCGGCAGCGACGGCGCGGGCAGCCTGGCGCTGGGCTACACGCAGGAGGAGCTGGAGAGTGTGCCGGAAGGGGCCGATCTCGGCCTGGGCTGCGGCAATCCGCAGGCCATCGCAGCCCTACGGCCGGGTGAAACGGTGCTCGACCTGGGCAGCGGCGCGGGCTTCGACTGCTTCCTTGCGGCGCGGCGAGTGGGCCGCGCGGGCCGGGTGATCGGCGTGGACATGACGCCGGAGATGGTGAGCAAAGCTCGCAGCAACGCCGCGCACGTGGCGGCGACCAACGTCGAGTTCCGCCTCGGTGAGATCGAGCGCCTGCCCGTCGCCGACCAATCAGTCAACGTCGTGCTCTCGAACTGTGTCATCAACCTTTCGCCGGACAAGCGCAGCGTATTTCTCGAGGCGTTCCGCGTGCTGAAGCCGGGCGGGCGCCTCGCCATCTCGGATGTGGTGGCCACCGCGGACATGCCGCCCGAGCTGACCGCGAACCTGTCTGCGTTGACGGGGTGCGTGGCCGGCGCCGCCAAGATAGAGACCCTGCGAGCCCTGCTGGTGGAGGCTGGGTTCGAGCAGGTAAAGATCGTGCCTCGAGCCGAGAGTCGGGCGGTCATCGGTCAATGCATGCCGGGAGCCGAGGAGTACGTCGTTTCGGCCACCATCGAGGGCACGAAGCCCGGTGGCGCGAGCTGCTGCGGCCCTTCTTGTTGCACCTGACGCACACGGAGCTCAGAGCATGATCCCCGCAGAAGCCCGTGGTGCCTGGCACGAGATCGAGGCGCGCCTCCGGCCCTATGTCGCCCGGCGTGTGGCCTCGGCTGCAGATGTGGACGACATCCTGCAGGAGATCTTCCTGCGCATGCAGCGGGGCATCACGGGCCTGCGCGAGAGCGAGCGCTTCGGCGGCTGGATCTATCGCATCGCCCAGCATGTCATGGTCGATCGGGCGCGGGCCCGCGCGCGCGAGCCGGTACTGGGCGTGGCCGAGCCGCCGGAGCCAGCGCGAGAGCTCGGCGACGAGAGCGAGGCTCTGCACGCGGCGCTTGGCGAGTGCGTGGCGCTGTTCGTGGCACGCCTGCCCCCCAGCTACCGCGAGGCCATCACCTTGACGGAGCTGGAGGGGCTGACGCAGAAGGAGGCCGCCGAAATGCTGGGCATCTCGCTGTCCGGAATGAAGTCGCGCGTGCAGCGAGGGCGCGAGAAGCTGCGCGCAATGTTTCACGAGGTGTGTCAGGTAACGCTCGATTGTCGTGGCAGAGTGGTCGGCTGCGAGCCCAGGGCGGAACAGGAGCTGCTGGAAGATTGCCGTGCTCCAGCCGTGGAGTGCCAGCAGCGCCGCAAGGGCTGCAGCTAGGGGCTGCAACTGAGGCCTGCGCAGGGCGACATCTCGGGTTGAATGCGCAACCAGGCGGGGGCGTGCTCCGACCTGGTTGCCATGATGCGAACGAAGTCTGAGCACACCGGTGTGAGCGAGCTGCGGGATGATGAGCTTGCTGCTGTCCGTGGGGGCAGGCAGCTCACAGTGCGGGTGATCGACCCGACACCGGGATCGGCTGAGGAGGCGCTGAAGAAGCTTCAGGAGAAGCTGAATCAGGGCAGGCTGCGCGCTATCTGAGTGCCGGGCGCAGGTGGCCCGAGCGGCGCGGGCGTGGGGCTAGGGCGCGGGTGAATACTGGGCGATGCCCTTGCCGAAGGACCAGTCTAGGGGTTCGTTCTCGACGAGGACGACCATGACGTCTTCCGGGCGGAGGCCGGCGCTCTGGCTCAGCTCCTGGGCGAGGGTGCGGTAGAGCGCTCGCTTTTGCTCGGGGGTGCGGCCGCTGCGGAAGGTGACGCGCACGAGGGTGAAGTCGGGGCTGCGCTCGATGCCGAGATAGCCGGGATCGTATATGAGCTGGCTGGGGTTGGCGGGCACGATGGCCTGGAAGCGGTCGTCGGCGGGGATGCCGATGGCGGCGACGAGCGCGCGCTGCACGGCGTCGGCGACCTGGCGGCTCTGGCTGCCGGGGCGCTGGGCGGGGGCGAAGATTTCAACGAAGGGCATGACAATTTCCTCCTGCTCTGTGCTGCATGACATCAGCCTTCCTCGCTCATTCGGGTAGCGAATAATTCGGATTACATTCATCGCAATTGTCGATGACTCCCGGAAGCGCTAGATTGGCGGGATGAAGCGCGCTGCCAGCGGCCCTCTGCTCGATCCGGCGCTGGTGAACACTTTCCTGGCGGTGGCGGAGGAAGGCAGCATCTCGGCGGGGGCACGGCGGGTGTTTCGCACGCAGTCGACCGCGAGCACGCAGGTCCTGGCGCTGGAGGAGCAGCTGGGGGTGCGGCTGTTCGATCGGGATACGCGGCGGCTGGCGCTCACCGCGGACGGGGAGCGCTTCGTGGCCCACGCGCGGCGGCTGCTGGAGGTGAATCAGGCGGCGCTGAGCGCCTTGCGGGGCGAGCGGCCGCGGCCGGTGCTGCGCATAGGCTTCAGCGAATACTTCAGGCCGGAGCGGCTGGGGCGCTTTGCTAGGCGGCTACACGGTGAGTGGCCGGAGCATCGCTTCGAGCTGCGGGTTGCGCAGTCGCGGGTGCTCGAGCAGGAGTTCGAGCGGGAGGAGCTGGATGTGGCGGTGGTCGCGCGGATCACGCGCGGGCGTGCGGCGGGGGCCGAGGCGCTGCGCTGGGTCAGCGCTCCGCAGCTGCCGCTGCCGGAGCAGGGCGAGCTGCCGCTGGTGCTCTTGCCGTCGGACTGTCCGCTGCACGCTCTGGCCGTGGAGGCGCTGAGTCGCGCGCGGCTGCCACACTACGTGGCGGTGACCTGTAGTGGCACGGCGGGGATCTTTGCGGCGCTGCGCGGCGGGCTGGGCCTGGGCTGCCTGAATGAGGGCGCGGTCGCGGAGGATCTGGCGGCGCGGAGGGAGCCTCGGCTGCCGGCTCTGCCGGCTCTGCGCTTCGAGTGGCGGGCCCGCCGCGGTACCACTGCGGCACGCATCGCGGCGGCCCTGAGCGTGATTTGAGGCGACCTCGGTCGCTGAGCGGCATCCCACTCGCGCCGCCCGGAAAGGCTGCTCTACCGCAATGACACACGCCATCGAAACGGCCGGGCTCTGCAAGAGCTTCGGCTCCACGCGCGCGCTGGACGCGCTGAATCTCTCCATCCGCGGCGGCGCGGTCTACGGCTTGCTCGGGCCGAACGGCGCCGGCAAGACGACGGCCATCCGCGTGCTCACCACCTTGCTGCGGCCGAGCGCTGGCACGGCGCGCGTGCTCGGGCTGGATGTGGTGCAGGACGCGGCAGAGGTCCGGCAGCGGGTGAGCCTGACCGGGCAATATGCCTCCATCGACGAGGATCTGACCGGTCACGAGAACCTGGTGCTGATCAGCCGCTTGCTGGGCCTGTCCTGGCCGGATGCGCGCAGCCGCGCGTCGGAGCTGCTGGCGGTGTTCGGGCTGACGGAGGCTGCCGGGCGCCAGGTGCGAACCTTCTCCGGCGGCATGCGCCGGCGGATCGACATCGCGGCCAGCCTGGTCACCAAGCCCGACATTCTGTTTCTGGATGAGCCCACCACCGGGCTCGATCCACGCAGCCGCAATCAGGTCTGGGAGCTGGTGCGGCAGATCGCCGGCGGCGGCACCACGGTGCTGCTCACCACGCAGTATCTGGAGGAGGCGGATCGCCTGGCGGAGCGCATGGCGGTGATCGATCATGGCCGGGTCATCGCCGAGGGCACCAGCCGCGAGCTGAAGAGCTCGATCGGCAAGAGCACGTTGCGCTTCCAGCTGCTGCAGGAGGCGCGGCGCGCCGAGGCCGTGGCGCTGGTGGCACGGATGCTGGGCGCGGGAGCCCTGTCGGAGGCCGATCCCACCACTCTCGCCGTGCAGGTGCCCGACGCCGCCGCTGCAGCGGCCGTGCTGTCCGCGCTCTCGCAGGCGCGGCTGGAGGTGAGCCACTTCTCGCTCGGTACCCCGAGCCTGGACGACGTCTTCTT
Source organism: Polyangiaceae bacterium (assembly GCA_025937895.1). Taxonomy (GTDB): domain Bacteria; phylum Myxococcota_A; class Polyangia; order Polyangiales; family Polyangiaceae; genus SZUA-265. Next base: position 7,589 of record JAICQL010000200.1, read on the forward strand.
TGCGCTCACCGGCAAGGCGCCCAGCAAGGAAGCCGAGGCCAGCGAAGCAGACACCGCAGATGCCGCCAACGCCACAGAGGTAATCGCATGAGCCAAGACGCCCTCCCCTCCGCCCGCGCGCTGGCGCTGCGGCCGCGCTCACAGCCCGCGTCCGCGCTCTCGGCCGTGGTGACCCTGGCCTGGCGCGCGATGCTCAAGATCAAGCACGTGCCCTTCCAGCTGTTCGACGTGACCATCACTCCGATCATGTTCACCCTGCTGTTCACGTACATGTTCGGTGGCGCGCTGGCTGGCTCGCCCGAGGTGTACATCCAGTTCTTGCTGCCTGGCATCCTGGTGCAGACCATCCTGTTCATCACCGTGTACACCGGCGTGGGGGTGAACACGGACATTCAGAAGGGCCTGTTCGACCGCTTCCGCTCGCTGCCGATGTGGCAGCCGGCGCCCATCCTGGGTGCGCTGGTCGGGGACCTGTTCCGTTACTCGGTGGCGTCGCTGCTGATCCTGGTGCTCGGGGCGCTGCTCGGCTTCCGCCCCGGCGCCGGGCTGCTGGGGGTGGTGCTGGCGTTCCTGCTCGTCCTGGGCTTCGCCTTCGCCATCTCCTGGATCTGGATCATCTTCAGCATGAAGGTGAAGACGCCGGAGTCGGTGATGACCACCAGCTTTCTGTTCTTGATGCCGCTGACCTTCGCCAGCAACATCTTCGTCGAGCTGTCGACCATGCCTGGCTGGCTGCAGGCGATCGTCCGCCACAACCCGGTCACCCACCTCACCGTGGCCTCCCGCGGGCTGATGCACGGCACGCCCGTGGCGGGAGATGTGCTGTGGGTGCTGGCAGTGGCAGCGCTGGTGACGGCCGTCAGCGCGCCGATCGCCATGCGCATGTACCATCAGGAGCGCTGAGCTCGGCCGCCGGCGCCTGTCTCCTCCCGCCCCTCAGTGCTTGATCTCGATGGGGATGGGGCGGGAGGGGCGGGGCGCCCGCGCGCGCCGCCGCTCGGTGAGCGCGAGCTGCAGTAACACGAGCTCTGCGTTGTCGCCCGCCACGAAGGTCAGCTCCGGGCTCTGAGGGCGCAGCTCGGGCCGCGAGCTGGTGTCGAGGGTCAAGCTGACCTGCTCCTGGCTGGGTGCACACGCCAGCACGTGAGCCACGCCCCCCTCATCGGTCTGCCCCACGCGCTGATCCAGGTAGGAGACGGGTAGCCCAGGGCCGTTCTCCACCGCGATGCCGACCACGAAGCAGTGCACCGAGGGCAGGCACTCCACCTCGAAGGTGGGCGCTGGCGCGCCCTCGCTCGGCTGCCACAGGCCCACCACCAGCGGCTGCGGCGGAGAGTGATAGCTCTCCGGGCACTCGATGCGCAGCGGCACTCGCTCGCCCTCCCTGCCCTGCAGCTCGAGCGGCAAGGTGCCGCTCGTGCCCGTCGCGCCGAGCAGCGCGTCGCCAGCGAAGACCCGCACCCCGCTCAGCGGCTCGAGCTCGGCCCTGGCGGCCAAGGTCAGCGCGAAGGACGGCTCGCTGGGCTCGGGTTGCCCGCCCTCCCCTGCTTCTTCTGCAGCGCCGCAGGCCAGCGCCGCGCTCATCAGCAACGGCAAGCCGCGCGCGCGCCGGGGCGGACAGATGGACACCCGACTCATGCTCGAGCGCGCCATGGCAGCCCCACGGTGACCAGCTGAATCGAGGCTTCGTCTGCGCTGAAGTCGAGGCACAGGTAGCGGTCCGGGAAATTCCAGCGATCGCTCACGTGGCGCGTGCCGGGCCAGAAGGGCGCGCCCAGCTTCTGGCGAGCTCGGGCGCGCGAGTCGCCGAATTCTAACCCGAAGGGCAGCGCGGGGGCGTACTCCTGATGGCCTTCATGCCCTTGCGCGTGGAAGAAGACGCAGGCCAGCACCTGTTCCTGCGCCGCGCCCAGGTGCAGCGCCTCGGCGAGCTCGTGGCTCCAGCGAAAGCGCAGATCGATCCCGTGTGCAGGCGCCGCGACGGCGACCGACCACGGCCCGCTCAGGTTGGGCGCCAGCTGCAGCTCAGCCAGCAGGCTGCGGACCGCGGGGGCGCCGCCCGGCGTGCCCAGCAGGGCCAGCAGGTGTTCGCTCGGCGGTGCGCCGTCTGTGAGTACCAGGTTGGTCATTGGCATTTCTCCTCTTGCGCGAAGCGTTCGTTGACTGCCTTGTCCAGCTTTCCGGAGTGCTTCTTGACGTAGCGCAGCACGATCTTCTGAATGCGCTCGTCGTATTGCTTCGTGGTGATCTTCTTGCGCTCCTCGAAGACCGCCCTCACGATCTTCGCGCAGTCCTCGTCGATGGTCCCCGCCTCCACCTCGTCGTCCAGCATGTCCAGGTAGAAATCCATGTCGGCCCGGGCGGCCGCGCCCAGATCGCCGGCTTCGCTGGCTGCCAGCGAGGAGTTCGAGTGAGTACGCCCCTTGTCGTGAAAGCCCTTCGGCAGCGCGATGGCGAAGCCGTCATTGTGAACGGCCTCCTTCAGGTTCCCGGCGATGTGCCCTGCCATCTCATCCACGACCGAGCGCACAATCTCACCTTCCTCCGCGGGGGTGAGGTCGCGGCAGCGGCTGTTGGTTTGCTCGCGCACGCGACGCTGGACCTCGAGATCGAGGAGCTGCTCGGCGCGGGTGCGCAGCGAGTGGCCCTGCGGGATGTGATCCCGATCCAGCTCGACCCCCGGCGGCACGCGCGGTGCCTTCTTGCTCTCGCTGCCGGCGCCCAGGTCGTACTTGTAGCGACCGAAGTCGCCGCACTCCAGGTCCGGATTGGAGCGAGAAGAGCTGCTGCTGCCCGATGCACCCCCTCCAGAGGAGCCCGTCCCCGAGCCGCCGGCTCCAGGTGCCGTCGAGCCGGCGGCGGGGCCCGACCGCACTGGCGCCGCAGCGGCAGCGCTCGGCGAACCTCCTGGATTGCCAGCGGCAGACCTGTTTGGAGGAGCTCCGCCACCGCGCGGGCGACCAGAGCCGGCAGCCGGCAATGCTGGCCTTCCGCTGCCGGGCAGAGGCTGATAGCTGCTGGCCATCGCCCCGAGCGAGAGGTCGGAGCCCGGCATGCCCCGGCCGCGGATGTGCTCCGCCTCTTGACCGAGCTGCGCGTGCAGCTCGGTGCCGAATCGAGAGAAGCCGATGAGCCCCAGCAGCGCCAGGCCGAGCACCACCACCTGCTCGAGCAAGGCGGCGCCACGCGAGCGGCGGCGTGTGGCACGGGAAGGCGACGCGCGGCTCATGGCACCGCCTCCGCCAGCTCTGTTGCCGGCTCTGTCGCCAACGCTGGCGCCAGCTCGAGCTGGGAGAAGCCCGACTCGCTCTCGATCCACGTCACCTGCGCCACCGCGCGTTGCTCGCTGAACGTCAGGAACAGCTGGCGTCCGTCCGCGCGCTGGTACACGACGGCGTCGCCCTCTGCGGCGAGCAACTCGAAGCCGCGCGCCCTGAGCTGCTCGGCGTAGAAGCGCTCCAGCAGCGGCCGTGGAGCGTGCGAGGCGTAGTGCAGGAGCAGCAGCGGCACGCCCTCGGCCGCCGCCGAGAGCAAGCGGCGCGAGTCGGGCGGTCGCGGCACGAGCAGCGAGTCACTGCCGGGCGCATCGCCGCTGCTGGGGAACGACACGGCGGGGTCGAGCCCCTGCTCGCTCCACAGCGCCGTCACCCGGCTGTGCTCGGCGCCGGTGCGCTGCACGTACACGTAGCGCACCGGGCCCAGCGCGGCGAGGCTGCCGGTGCGCGCCACCTGCAGTAGCCGCTGCTCCAGCTCCCCTAGCCCCGCTCCGCCTTCACCCGGAAAGCCTTCTCCTGGAAAACAGAGCAAGGTGCCGCGCCCGTCCTCTTCGTGGCGCAACACGCCCTGGCGCAAAGCTGAGCCGGGCTCGGCGCCTGCTGCGGCGGCCGCTTCCGCGAGCTCGGCCAGTGCCGTCGCAAAGGGCCCGGGCTGCTGCTGGCAGTCGCTCTGCAGGCGGTCCAGCAGCTCGTGCGGGCTGCCTTCGCTCAGCAGCACTGCGTGATGAAAGCGCTGCCCGTTGAGCAGCACCGTCTCCAGCGGGCGCCCCTGCTCCGCGGCGCCGCTCAGCTCCGACAGGCGCGAGAGCTCCGCGCCCAGCGCCAGCGCGGCATCCCCTGCGCGCGCATACAGCGCAGACGCGCTCAGCGCGCCCAGCACGGTGAACGCGCAGGCGAGGTACAGGCTCAGCCTCCAGATGGAGCCCCGCACGCGAGGCCTGGCTCGTTTCATGACCGGATCCCTTTCGCTAGCAAGCGCCCCACTGGGCGCCGATGGTCTCAGCGCATTCCGAACAGCGCCGCCGCCTCGTCCCGGATCATCGGGACCAGCTGCTCGTAGTCGCCCTGCTTTACCTCTTCTCCGCAGCTCACGAAGGAGCGCGAGCGGGCCTCACCCTGGTACAGCACGCCTTGCCCGCGCAGCAGGGCTTGCCCGGACACGTCGGCGGTGGTGATGGGATTGAGCAAGCCCTCGCCGTCACTCGTGGCCGCTCCGGAGCCACCAAACAGGCGCGCGGCGCGCCCCCCGTCCCCGCGCAGCGAGCCGCCTCGCCCGCTCCCACCACGCGCGGGCTGACGCTCTCGAGCTGGGGTGAGCGAGCGATGGTCGGCGAGGTCGCGCCCCAGCCAGGCTTCGGGTGCGTTGCTCTTGCAGGCCGCGAGGGCGTGGGCCAGCGCCGCGCCTCGCGCCAGCTGCGCGCTGGAGAGCTGGCGCAGATACAGCTGGCGGAAGTAGACCAGCCCGGCGAAGCACAACGACAGCGCCGAGATCACCACCAGCGCCTCGACGAAGATGGCGCCGCGCGCGCGAGCGCGCCGCCGAGCGATAGGATGAGCGGATGATGGCATGATGATCGACCTCGAGCGGTGATGGAGCTCAGTGAATGACCCCCGCGCGCGCCGCCCGCTGGAGCTCGCCCGCTAGGCGCGGCTCCATGTCGGCGGGCGAGCTGGAAAAGAGCGCGCGCAGCAGCGCCGCGCCGCCTTCGACCTGACCCAGCGCCGACAGCCCCGGGTTGCTGCGGCGCAAGCGCGCGCGCCAGCGGAAGTTCCAGAGCGCGAGCTCGCTGCTGGCGGGGCCGTTGCAAGAGGCGCTCGACCAGCGCCCCGTGCAGTCGAAGAAGAACTCCGCCTGGGCAAAGCCCTGCTCGCCTCTGGCGGCGCCGCCCGCCGGAGCCTGATTCCAGGCGCCCGCGCGGACCCCCTGCTCGCCTGCTTGCAGCCCTGCGCCGCGCCCGAAGGCAATGCTGTTGAGCTGGGCGGCATCCACTCCGTTTTGCCAGCCCGGGCTCAGCTTCTTCGGGGTCATGCCCCTGCCGGAGCCCACCCCGCCGGGAGCGCCCGGCTGTACGCGGCGCTGCAGCTCGTCCTTTTTGTCGCGCTGGCACTGGGCCAGGTCGAAGCGCCCGCCCTTGCCGCTACGGCGCTGGCGCTCCTCTTCTCGGCTGCAGGCGTCTTCCGCCAGCTGCTCGGTGTGTGAGCTGAGATCCGGTGGCGCGGCGCTGCCGCCGCCCAGCTCGCAGAAGAATGCGCCGCCCGCCGAGACCACCTCGCCCACCACGTCCTCGATCTTGTCCAGCGCGAGCTGTGCGCCTCCCGTGCGCAGACCACTGGGGATGGCGAGGGAGAGCAGCCCGACCACGCTCTGTCCCGCCTCCGAGCACAGCCGATCGATGCTCTCCTCTTCCACCGGCAAACCCTTCAGCCCCGTGGGGCTGCCGGCCACGGCGCTGCTCACCAGCGGGCGATAGCGCGCGCCCACCTGCACCGCGCCGGCCGCGGCCGCCGCAGGCACGACCGCAGCAAAGGCCTTCTGCCCCTTGCTGAGCGCGCTCAAGGTCTGGTTGATGGGTGCGCGCGTGGCAGTGATGGCCCGCTGCATGGCCACCACTCCCTGCGTGCACAGCGTCGCGAACGGCTGCAGGCCGGGCACGATCGCGCACAGAATGGCGGCGATGCCCAGCGCCAGCTCCAGCGCCTTGAGGGTCACGCGCACGCCGAGCACGCAGGCCATGATCAGGTTGATCAATACCAGCAGGTTCATGCCGCGCGCGTGCAACACCGCCGAGCTGAAGGCCGCGGCATCTGCCGCCTCTTGCAGGCGCTGGCGATGCAGGATGGCGTCGCCGACGCCCGCCAGGTACCAGAGCATGCCGACCAGGCACGCCGCCATGAACACGCCCAGGAGCAGCACCGCGCCGCGCTGATCCTGACGCAAGCCGTAGATCCGCTCACGGATAGTCATAGCTCGCTCCCTGGTAGGGAAAGACCGCCTCCGCTGCGATCGGCAAGGTGGGCGCGCCCAGCAGCGAGCGCATGCCCCCGCCGAGCAGCGGGCAGGCGATGCGGTTGGCAAAGCCAACCCGGCACGCCGCCTCCACCTCGACCCGCACCCGCACCTTGCTCACCTCCTGCTGCCCCAGCGGAGCAAAGCGCAGCGCTCCGCCCCGCGCGCGCCCGCCGGGCTGCTGCTCCGGCGGGAACAGCACCTTCATTGCGCGTATCGTGCCGTTTGCCACCAGCGGTGCCAGCGCCAGGAGCGCCGCGGAGCGCACGGCATCGTGGCGGCGGCCGCGCTCGGCGTTGATGCGATGCAGCGGCTCACCGCCATAGCGGCGCGGGTCATCGCCGATCACCACGGCGGCGGCGCGCGCCGCGCTGATCGCTGCGTGCTCCGTGAGCAGGCGCGCCGTGAACAGCAGGCCCAGCTGCATCAGGCACAGAAAGAAGACGTACACCGGCAGAAAGCTCACCAGGAGCTCGACGAACACGGCGCCGGAGCACTGCGCGGGCAGCTGCGAGAGCGTGCGCTGAGGTATACAGTGCAACACGAGAGGGCTCTCTGCAGGCCCCGTACCAGCTGCCTGCGCTGGCCTCACCTGGCGTCCCTGGCGCCATTTTCTCCCCTGCGCCCGCGCACGGGAGCCGCGCTCCGCCGCCAACCCCGGCGCCGCATGCAACCGGGCGCTGCCAACCGCAGGTTGGCGGTGCAGCTGTCGGCGTGCGGTAACGAGGGCCGGCGTTGGCTCCGCTGCGCGCGGAAACAGCGCCAGAGCCCTGTGTTCTGCGCCGCCGGCAAGCTCACCCGCGGCTGGCCCCGCTCTTGCACCAGACTCTTTCGTCGCTCGCGAGGAGCGGCAGCCAGTGCGCCAGGCATCCGGCGCGAGGGAGCTCATCAGCAACATGGTGGAATACGCGATCGTCGTCGGCGCCGTCGCTCTGGGCGGCGCGCTCGGTCTGGTCGGGGTCGGCATCGCCGTCGTCGACAACTTCGAGCTGGTGCGCAGCCTGATCCTCGCGCCCATCCCCTGAACGCTGGGGGCTGACAAGCCCACCTAGGACCGCAAGGCGCCGCTGGTGGCGCCTCCATTGCCAACGAGGAGAACGGAACATGAACGAACGTATCGGACTGTTGCTGCGCGATGAGCGCGGCGGAGGATTCGTGGAGTACATCATCCTGATCGGGCTGGTGGCGCTGGTGGCCATCACGGCTTTCACCACCTTCGGCGGCGACGTCGAGCGCAAGGTGCA
>JAICQL010000259.1 GCA_025937895.1 Polyangiaceae bacterium
CTCGCGCTCTGGACCTCGCGCTCTGGACCTCGCGCTCTGGACCTCGCGCTCTGGCGAGTGCCTGCTCGAAAGGGCGAGGGCGGAGCCCGGTCGCTAGAAGCTGCCGGCGTAGCTCGAGAGCGCCGTGCCGTCGGGGTAGAGCTGCAGGCGCAGCCCCGCGCTCTCGCCCTGCCAGCGCTCGCTGAGCCACAACGTGGCGCCCGCGCCGGCGAGCAGCCCCGAGAGCACACCCAGCCCGAGCGCGAGTTGATTCAGGCGATGGCCGCGCTGATCGATGGCGCGGAGCTCTGCATCCTCGCCGCGCGCTGCGGGGGAGAGGCGGCTGGCGCGAGCCTCATAGTCGCCCTCGGCGCGCGCTCCGTACGCAGCCAGCACCACCGTGCCGGTCAAGGTGGCGGCGCCAGCGCCGAGCAGCGACCAGATCAGCACGCGGTCGCTGCGGGCGGCGCCTGGCTGCGTATCGGGAGCCACGGCCTCTCGTGCGGGGCGGGCAGCAGGCTCGCGCTCGGACACGGAGGCCGAGCTTGGCGTGAGCGGGAGCACGACGGGCTGCAGCGCGCCGTCACTCGGGGGCAGGCCAGCTCCGCTGGGAAGCGGGGCAGCATCGTCTGCCTCGCTGTCACTCGGCGGGCAGGCGCGCCGTAGCTCTTCCAGCGCGCCGCGCGCGGCGACCACGTCCTCATCGTAGGGCGAGCGATCGAGGTACTGCTGGTAATAGCCCCGCGCCAGCTGGCAGTGCATGAGCGCGTGGTGCACGGCGCCCAGATTGAGCAGGCAGCGCGGGGAGTCTGTCAGCCGGCATGCTTGCTCCAGGTAGGGCAGGCAGGCCGCGTACTCCTTGCGCGCGAAGTGACACTCGAAGCTGCGGTACAGCGTGGCGATCTCCTCGGCCGAAGAGCGCTGCCCCGAGCGTGAGCTCACTGGCGGAGCGCAGTCGCCCCCTGACGGCTGCGCTCGAGCGTCTGCGCTCAGCGCGGCAAAGCTCAGCACCAGCAAGCCATTGCGCACGGCGCCCAGCGCGCGCCGTGCGTGCGTGTGCCTGCTGCCGCTGGCCGCCGCCATGCAGGCAGCGGTCGAGGCAGCGCTAGCCCACCGGGAATGGCGCACGCCTCACCCCGTCAGCCGATCGTCCGCGCCTGCGCTGTCCGCGTCCACCTGCTGCTCCCGCCGCCCCGAGCGCGGGTGGTCCGGCGGCTCGTGCTGCGGCCCTTTCACGGGCAGGCGCAGGCGCTCCTTGCTGCCCAGCAGCTCCAGCACCAGCGGCGGAAACTGCTGCTCCGGCACGGAGTACACGATCATGCCCTCTGGCTGATGAGCGAGCTGCGGGGCAGGCAAGTTGGCGGGCAGAATGAACACCGGTGTGCCCTCCGGAGTGTGCGCCGCGATGCCGTCATGCAGGATGGTGGCGCCCTTCTTCAGGATGGTGAACGAGTTCATTGACGGTCCCCCTCTCTATCGTCAGGTCAAGATGGCGTGAACGACCCCGCTGAGCGCGAAGCCATTCTGCGTGCCGTTGAGCTGAACGGTGTGTCTGCCGTTCACGGCGGCCTCCAGCGCAGCATAACACGCCGCGGAGAGGCGCACGGTAGTCGCGAGCGGAACATCCAGCCCCGAGCCCGGGCAGCTACTATAGAACGTCAATGTCATCAGCTTGTTGCCGTGCAGATTGTCCTGGGTGGTGATGGTCCTGGTGGCGGCGTTGGCGACGCCACCAGTGAACCTGGCTTGATACGCGGCCATGTTTTCTCCTGTTTGGGGTTCACTGAAACTGAATGCAATGTTCAGTACATTCGTTGGCCAGCTGCGCGCGCGGCTCGTGCCGGCGTGCGGGTGCTGCCATGTCGACCACGGTCAGCGCGCCGCTGGCATCAGCGAAGGCCAGGTAGCGGCCTTCGCGGCGCAGCTGGACAGGCCCGGCGCGCTCGGGCGCGCCGCACCACTCACCGGGCAGCGGCAAGCCGCTCTCTGCGCAGGGCGCCGGGGCTGCCATGCTCTCCGAGAGCAACGTGAGCTGGGCGCTCTCGCCCGTGTTTAGCCCTGCCATGGACAGCCGCCCGCCCTGCTGGATCCAGAGATGGCGCTCGTCGTGCGAGATGGCAAAGTCCCAGCCCGGCTCTGCGGGAGAGACGGGCAGCAGTGGCTCGGCGGGCGGTGGCACACCGCTCTCCAGCAGGAACAGCCCGTGCTCGTCGTCGGCCAGGGCTGACCAGTGACCGGCGCTGGAGAGCACGCTGCGCTGCACTCCTCCGGCGGGCCATGGCGTGTCCAGCGGGGTGGCGCTGAGCTCGCTCTCGCTCAGCTGGAGCTGGGTCAGCCGCCCCTCGAGCTCGCACAGCAAGGTCTGCCCGTCGCTGGACCAGGCGAGCAGGCGCTCACACCCGCTCGCCTCCAGGGTGGCGGGCTGATCGTCGCTCAGGTCCGGCGCGTGCAGCAGCAGGCGCCCGTCTGCCGTGTGCGCCGAGTACTCGTACGTGGGTGAGAGCGCCTGGGCTTGCAGGTGCGGCGCGGCCAGGGTGCCGCTGGCATCGACAAAGACGAGCGCGTTGCTCATCACGTAGAAGCCGCCGGGTAGTGGGTGAAACCAGCGAATGAGATCCGCCGGGTCCATCGGGTAGAGCAGCTCCGAGAGCTGGGCAGCGCTCAGCCCCGATGCGGGGATGCTCAGCACGTGTGGCGTGAAGAAGGTGGGAAACTGCGGTGAGACACCGATGAACTGCAGGGTGCCCGGGTTGGACCAGGCCAGCCCCTGCTGATACGGCAGCGCCAGCTCCTCCTCCAGCGTGAGCTGTCGAGCCTCAGCGCCGAGCGAGCCGAGCTCCACCAGGCTCAGCCGGCGAGCGGGCGGCGCGCCCGCTGGCGCGGCGAGCTCGGTCAGCACCGCCAGCCGCGCGGAGTCGGGCGAAAAGGCATGCGCCACGTGCGCGCCGGCATGCTCGATCTGCAGCTCCGTCACGCTCCCCGCGCGCAGCTGGAACAGCAACAGCCGCTGCCCCGTGGCGCTGCTGCTGGTGGCCGCGAGCCAGCGGCCATCGCTGGAGCGGTCAAAGCCCAGCACGCTGCTGCCCTCCGCCAGGTTTTCCGGGAGCCACGCGGCGGCGGCTGCGTCCAGCCGCTGCGCCAGGATGCGGGTCTGACTCTACCAGCCCTCAGCAGCTGGCGCGCGCGCGGCCATGAACACGAAGCAGCGCTCCAGCACCTCGAGCTGCAAGCTCAGCTCGAGCTCACCGCCGGCGAGCTGCGCTTGCACCCGCAGCTCGTGCGTGCCGGCGCTCAGCGCTGCGCTGCCCAGCAGCTCACCCTGCGCGGTCAAGGTCAGCTCCGCGGGCAAAGCCGTGGGCTGCCAGCGCACACCCGTGCTGACCGGCGCTGCGCCGCGCTCGCTGCACTCGAGCTGGAGCCGGGCGAAATATTGCTCTCCGGCGCAGGCTGCCGGCAGCAGCTCGGAGCCCACCAGGCGGGGCGCGCAGCTCGCCGACACCGGCGCGCCCGCGAGCGGACCGCCGCTGGCTCCTGCGGCAGCCGGCTCGCTGCCGCGAGTGCTGGTATTGCCTCCCGCGCCGGAGAGGCCACCTGGAGATAGCGGGGAGAAGGAATCAGGCGGAGCGAGGGCGTCCGGCGGAGCAGCGGAGTCCGGCGGCGGCATGTTGCTCCTTACATTGGTGCCGAGCGGCCCACCTGCTCCATCGACAGGTGATTCGTCCCTGATCTCGGGTGAATAGCAGCTCAGGAGCAGCGCTCCGAGCCAGCCTGGCCACGACCATGGTTTCTGCTCTCGCACCACGCCCCCTACCCTCCATGAGACGCCCGCCTGCGGCACGGTCGCACCACCCCGCCGTGCGAGCAACGGAATTTACGCACTCCGGTGCGGGAGAGACCAGGTTGCCACGCTTCGTCTGCAGCTGTTCCACGCGCGTTCCACGGCAGAGCGCCGGGGTTAAGGGGCTCGCGCCAGCGCCGTCGTTGCAGCGAGGCCGAGAGCGGCGAGTGTCGCGCGCCGGCGATGAAGCACTGAACGGATAAGGAACGGCGCATGCAGCACACGGCGCGGCGAGTCTTCCCTCTGATCACGTCATTGCTGGTGCTGGGCGCCTGTGGCGATGACGATGTAACGTTCCCGGGCCTGCAGGGCGGCTCCGGAGGCACGAGCTCTGGCCAGGGCGGAAGCGCGTCGGGCGGTGGGCCCTCCGCAGGGGGACAGGGCGGCAGCGCGGGCAGTGGGCTGCAGCCCGACGCAGGTGGATGCGCGCTGGGCGAGGTCACCGTGTACCAGGATCTCGACGGCGACGGCCGTCATGGCGCAGAGCAGGTGAGCTGCATCGGTGCGACACCGCCCGAGGGTTTTGACGAGACCAGCGTGGGGCCCGACGCGGACGATACGGATCCGCGCTCCTGGACGCAGTCCTCGCTGGACAACTGCCGCGACGAAGACGGCGACGGCTACTTCATCGGCTGTGATCAGCCGCCGCTCGCCGCCGCAGACTGTGACGACGATGCCGGCTTCATCCGTCCGGGCGGCATCGAGTCACTGGGCGTGAACTTCGACTGCGATCCGAGCACCAGCGTCGTCGCCAGCGGCGCGCAGGGCGTGTTCATCGCGCCCACCGGCAGTGACAGCGAGCCGTGCGGCACCGCCGCCGCTCCCTGCCAGAGCTTCGGCAAGGCCGAGGCGCTGCTCGAGGCGGAGCCAGCGGGCTCGGAGCGGCGCTTCATCTTTGCCGCTGCGGGCCAGTATGATGAGCAGCCGCTGGTGTTGCGCCACTCGGCGATCGGCGGCTTCAGCGTGAGCGGCGCCGCGTGGACGCGCGCGGCGTTCAACGCGCGGCCCGAGACGGCCGCCGCGCTGAGCGTGTTCTCCAGCGCCACCACCGGCCAGCAGCGCCTGGGGGTGAGTGGAGACGGCCTCGTGCTCGACGGCATCGGCGTAGCCGGGCCGCCCTTCGCCGGCGACTGCACGGGGGTGCGCGTGCTAGCTCCCGAAGCAGATGCCCCCAGCGAGCCGCGCGGCGTGCTGTTCGTGCACGGCCATATCCATCACGACTGCGGCGCGGACAGCAGCAACCTGAGCGCACTGGGCGCGGGGTACCGGCTGTTCCTGGCGCGCACCACCGTCGAGCTGGCGGGGGACGTGATGCCGCGGCCCGCGAACGTGCACGTGGTGGATCTGTCTCCCTCTGCCGACCCGTGGCTGGAGGAGCTGGAGGTCTCGCTGGCGCAGGCGGCCGACAGTCGCTCCGGCGTGCGCGTCACGACCACGGGCAGCGGCGTGACCGCGCACCTGCGCAAGAGTCGCATTTACATGGCCGGGGCGCCGTATGGCAGCGCCTCGTACGGAGTGCAGCTCTCCGGCGCCAGCCTGGTCAGCGATCGCCTGCTGGTGAGCGACGACAGCGACACCACGACCGGCGCGCTGCACTGGGGCATGTGGCTCGGCGGTAGTGAGCAAGAGGCTGTGCGCGCCGACCTGTGGCGCTCGCGCCTGGACGTGCAGCAGACAGCCCTGGGGCTGGACCAGGCGCAGGCCATCGTGGTGCAATCGCTGCTGGACTCGAGCGCGGGTGCCGCGCTGGACGTGGGCAGTGGTGGTCGCGCTACCGTGGTGCACGGCTTGCTGCGCGCGCGCGGCACCGCCCCCGCGGCGCTGGTTCTCGGGCAGGGCGCGGGCGAGGTGACGGTGGCCAACAGCATCATCGACGTGCAGGCGCCGGCGGGCGCCGTGACGGGCATCCGCAGCGCGGGCTCGGGGCTGCGCTTGCTGAGCAACGTGTTCTCCCTGGACGGAGACACACCTGCCAACGAGTGCCCGGTGGACGTGGCCGGCGCGCTGTGCAGCGGTGGCCTGGCGCTGAACGAGTGCAACACCTGGAGCAGCTGCAGCCAGAGCGCCGGCAACCTGCTGGCGGCGCTCAGCTACGAGGCGGGCGGCAGCCCCGGTGGCCTGTTCGAGGCCTGGCATTTGCCGGCGGGCTCGCCCTGCATCGATCTCGGCCAGGCGCCGCACGCGCTGCTGCCGCTCGGTGTACCCTGGCTGCGCAGCGACGTGGACGGAGACGTGCGCCCGAGCGGCGCCGGCTGGGACGTGGGCCTCGACGAGCGCCCGGCAGCCGGTGGCAGCTGAGCGCGCCCGTCAGGGCGCCGGGGTGAGGCTCACCTCGTCCACGCACAGCGTGAGCGGCACGCTGCGCGCATACGGACCCGCAAACTGAAAGCCGAAGGCCAGCGTGCCAGGAGGGGTCTCCGTCAGCACCAGGCGATCGGTCACGCGCCGGGGCTCGCTGGTGGTGGCCACGCTCTGCATCCAGTATTCGCTGTAGGGTGCGGCGCCGAGGCCCAGCTTCACCCGCACATCGCTCGGCGCGGAGGTCCACAGCCGGAAGTCGATGACGTACGGGCGGCCCGGCTCCAGCTTCAGCTCCACCTGTTGCACCTGGGCGTCCCACGGATTTTCGCTGGACTTGTCGAGGGTGGCGCACAGCGCGCCCTTCTTCACGGCAAAGGAGCCCCTGGCCTTCCCCCCGAAGCTGACCTGCCAGGGTTCGCTGCCGCCGTCAAAGCTCTCGTTCTGCAGCAGCGACGTGCCGCCCGCGTGTGGCACCCGCTCCAGCGAGCCGAAGAAGCGTGCGATCTCGGCGCTGGCGAACGAGGGCCAGCCGTGGTTCGTGTCCTGGTAAGTGGGCTCGCCATGCGGGCACCACTCCACCGGCGCGCTCGCCTGACAGCCGGTGTAGCGCACGCAGCTCGCGGCGCCGATGGCGGCGCTCTCCTCCGAGCAGCCGCTGGCGCGCGCAAACTGCGCCAGCGCATGGCGCCCGCGCGAGACCGAGACGACGCTGTCACGCTCGCCGTGGATGAGCTGGGCTGCCCCGCCGCCCCGACACTCCGCCTCCACCCGCGCCCCGGCCACGGCCGCGATGCCGCGCAGCAGCGCCGAGCGCTCACAGCCGAGCACCTCTGCAAACAGCCCGCCCGAGCTGTGGCCGAGCGCAAACACCTGCTCGCTGTCGATGCAGTACTTCGCCAGCAGCTCGGGGTAGAGCGCGTCGAAGAGCTGCAGGTTGTCGCGCTGCTCCTTCGGTTGATCGTAGCCTGCGCCGATGCTCTTCACATAAGCCACGGCGTAGCGAGAGCCCAGCTCCTCGGCGAGGCGGCTGGCATCGCCCCCGTGCAGCAAGGTGTGGCTGCGCGTGCGGCCGTGGAAGGCGAAGGCGAGGGGCACCGGCGTCTTGCCGTCGTAGCCGGGCGGCAAGGTGAGCAGATAAGGCGTCTGCAGCTTGCCCGCGCGCGCCACCTTCTCGCCCGCGCCGGCAGGCGGGCGCCCGCAGCCGCTGCTGGGCGAAGGCGGCGCCGGGCGTGGCGGCGGCACTGCCGGTGCGGGGCTAGCGCCCGCGTCCGGCGGCGCCGGGAGCTCGGCTGGCTTGGGCTCGGCGGGGGCCACGGCGCTGCCGGCGCAGCCGGGCAACGCCAGCGCCGCTAACAAGACGCTGGCGAGCGCCGACCGGGGCCGAGGGGCGGGCAGACGGGGAGCCGAAGCAGAGGGCGAGAGCGAGTCCATGCTCCGGCTTGTACACGATGCGCGCGCAGCTCAGAAGTTCTGCGCGGCTCGGAGAGCTGTGCGCGGCGCGCGCCACCTCGATGGCACGGCTGCACGACGGCACGGCTGCACGGCTGCACCGCGGCACGGCGGCACGGCTGCACCGCGGCACGGCTGCACCGCGGCACGGCGGCACGGCACAGCGGCAGCGTGGCAGCAGCTCAGTGCGACGCTGCCCGTGCGCCGCCGCGCAGGCGGCGCACCAGCAGCACCACCGCCAGGATCAGCGACCCGCCGATCACGCCCACGAGCAGATCGGCGAGCGTGGGCAGCACGGCAGCCAGCACCGCTCCTCCAGGCAGCGCCGCGGCGCCCTCTGCCCAGTGATGGATCAGCTCGTGCGCGCCGGGTATGCCGTGCGAGAGGATGCCGCCGCCGACCAGGAACATGGCCACGGTGCCGGCCACCCCCAGCGTCTTCATCAGCCAGGGCGCGCTGCGCACCACGCCCACCCCGAGCGCGCGCTGCAAGCCGGCGAAGCTGCCGCCAGCGCGTGACTTGCGCAGCAACCAATCACCCACGTCGTCCAGCTTGACGATGCCGGCGACCAGTCCGTACACGCCCACCGTCATCAACAGCGACAGCCCGACCAGCACCCAGAGCCGGGTCATGAACGCGGCGCTGGCCACGGTGCCCAGGGCGATGGCCACGATCTCCGCGGAGAGCACGAAGTCCGTGCGCACGGCGCCCTTGACCTTCTCTTTTTCCAGGGCGACCAGATCCACGTTCGGGTCTGCCAGTGCGGCCAGGTGCGCCAGGTGCTCGGCCGCGTCTTCCTCACGGTGAAACAGCTTGTGCTCCAGCTTCTCGCAGCCCTCGAAGCACAGGTAGCCGCCGCCCACCATCAACAGCGGCGTCACCAGCCAGGGGGCCACCGCGCTGATGATGAGCGCGCCCGGTACCAGGATGGCCTTGTTCACGAGCGAGCCCTTGGCCACGGCCCACACCACCGGCAGCTCGCGCTCGGCGCGGATACCGGTCACTTGCTGCGCGTTCAGGGCCAGATCGTCCCCGAGCACTCCCGCCGTCTTCTTGGTGGCGACCTTGGTGAGGACCGCCACGTCGTCCAACACCGACGCGATGTCGTCGAGAACCGCTAGTAGGCTGCCGCCCGGCATGCCTAGCCAGTCGCTGGGATTCGCGCTCTCGTCAACCCCCCGCGCAACAAATCGAATGGCGCACGAGCGTTCTCTGCCGGCGCTGGCCCTTGGCATACTGCGCGGGCAGCGGGTCAGTTTGCGGTGACGCCGACGCTGCTCTCCAGGTTGGCCCAGTCGTACTGAAAGCGGCCCGCCGTGGCGAGCAAGCCGAGCAGGTACACGCACTGCTGATAGTAGCGGTACTGCCCTGACTGCTGGCCCACCTGCCATAGCTTCTCGACGAACACCTTGCGATGGGCGGCGCCGGAGGCGAGCGCGCCAGCGGCCAGGGTGGCAGTCAGAGCGGTGGAGCCGCCGCCGCTCGGGTTGCTGCCATCGAGCTCGAACAGCGAGGCGCTCACCTCGGTTTCGCCCAGGTGCTGGCTGAAGAAGGCGTGATACTTCTCGATCTGCGCCTTCATGTCTGGGTCTGCCTGGAACCAGGCGTGATCGAGCGCCATGTTCAGCGGCACCCGCCAGGCATCATAGTAGAAATCATCGTGCCGGGAGGGCTGGTAGCCCTGGGTGGGCTCGCCGCTGAACAGCGCGTAGTCCGGGTGCAGGCCCGTGCTGGGGTGGGCCGAGGCGACCAGATACCGGCGGCTCACCTGGGCGACTTCGCGCCAGCGCTGCGCGTCCGTGCCCGGCCCGTATTCTGCGAACAGCTCGTAAAAGGCGGGCAGGTGGTAGCTGGGATCCGAGTGCTCGTTCGACGATTGATACGGCACGAAAACCACCATGTTGGCCTGCTGGTGGATGATGGGAAAGCGCCCTTCGACAGTGGGCTGGTTGTGCAGCAGGGCCTGGCTGATCCTGGCGGCCTCTTCGCGATAATTGACCGTGCCGTTGCTGCCCCAGCGCCGATCCGCCATGAACAGCGCCGCGGCGAAGTACTCCTCCCCGTCGGGCGCCGGGGTGACCTCGGCGCCAAACTCGACGGGCCAGCTCTCCCGGCTCTCCGCGCGCACCGTGCCCTGCCAGCGGAAGTAGTGGCGCCAGGCCGTGAGCGGGCTGTCGCTCGGATATTGCATGTACGTGAGCGCGAACTTCCACAGCTTGTCGAACTGTGGCCGCAGGTTCATCTGCACCGCCACCATCATGCCGTACGACATGCCCTCGCTGCGCACGTCATTCGAGTCTGGCGCCCAGATGAACGCCATGCTGGGGTCCTGCGGCAGCTCGTAGTACACGCGGTAACCCGAGTCGCGCAGCAGCTCCGCCGGCTCGTTCGTGCCGATGCCGAAGAAGCGGTGGACCGCGGTCTGAACCTTCGCGCCCACCTCGGCCTGGCTCTTGCCCAGCAGCTCCGTGAACAGGTTGCGCGTGCCGCGATCGGCGCGCGGCTCAGCCCAGGCCTGCTGGCGCGCGGGTTGCCAGTGGCCGGGCAAATTGCTCGAGCTGGCGCGCGCCGGCGTGCTGCCCTGCGGCGCCCCATCCGGAGCTCGGGCGGGCTCACGCCCAGCGCCACAGCTCCAGCCGGACGACGCCAGCGCGAGGCAGCCGAGCAGCGTGCCGGCGCGCGCCCGCCGCTGGGTGTGGGCTGCTCCCGATCGGTACTCTCGCTGGTTCATCGGGCTCGAGCTCCTGGCCAGGCGCGAGCCTAGGGCCGCCCAGCGGGGCTGCCAAGGGTGTTCGGAAGTGACGATCGCGCTGCCGCTGCCGAGTCCTCGTCGAGCCCTGGCCATGGGTCCGCAAAGGAGTGTGCGGGTGGCTCAAGGTTTGGGGAAGGGCGCCGCTCTGATGACGAATGCAAGCGCCGTCTGCGTTGAAGTCACCCGCTGCGCGCGAGATCGTGTTCGAAAGCGAACAGATCAGCGTCTGGTGTTACCCCCAGCTCCGCATCGTGTCTCATCAGATGCACAGAGTCTGTTACGGCGTCCCATTCCGTGACGCGCTGCGCGCCGGTACGGCCGCCATGCAGCGCTGCAACGCCATCTCCTGGCTCTCCGACGACCGCCTGAATGGACCGCTGCCGGATGAAGATGAAAACTGGGCCACCAGCGCCTGGTTTCAGGCCACCAAGGCCGCGGGCTGGAGGTACTGGGCGATGGTGCTGCCCGAGAAGGCGGTGGGGAAGCTGAACGTGAAGCGCTTCGTCGAGCTGTATCGCAAGCGAGGCATCGAGGCGCAGATGTTCACCGAGCCCGAGCCGGCGCTCGAGTGGCTGTGCGAGCTGAGCAAGAGCGACCGCTGAGCTGAGCGCCCCCGGCTGAGCGGGGACATGAAAAGTGCGCGGGTGCCGGGGGGCCCCGCGCTCTTTGGCATTTTGTGCGCCGGCCTCAGCCCGCGCCGGTGCGCAGCATGCGGCGGATGCGCTGGCTCA
>JAICQL010000104.1 GCA_025937895.1 Polyangiaceae bacterium
CAAGGCCAGCGGCAGCTCCACCCGCATCAGCTGCTGCCAGCCGTCCATCCCCACGCCGCGCGCCGCCTCCAGCAGCGGAGCGGGGAGCTGGCTCAGGCCGGTGACCGTGTTTCGCAGCACGGGCAAGACAGTGTAGAGCACCAGCGCGATGAAGGCGGGCAGGAAGCCGATGCTGCTCAGGCCCAGTCCGTCGAGCAGCGGGATCATCAGCGCCAGGAGCGCCAGCGCCGGGATGGTCTGCACGATGGCGGCGCTGCTGAGCAGCAAGCGCCCCGCCCAGGCGCTGCGCGAGGCGAGCACGCCCAGCGGAACGCTGATGCAGACCCCCAGCAGCAGCGCAAACAGGCTCAGCGACAGGTGAGCCGTCAGCAGCCGGGGCAGCAGCCGTAGCTGCTCATGCACGAGCGGCACCCTGCGCCAGCCCGTCGAAGACGCGCGCGTGGCGCCGCGGCGTGTCCAGCAGGGCCTCCACGTAGTCGGTGGCCGGCGCATGGAGCAAGGCCTGAGGACTGCCGAGCTGGACCAGGCGGCCCTCGTGCAACACGGCGATGCGATCGGCCATCAGCAGAGCCTCCGCCATGTCGTGGGTGACCAGCACCACGGTCAGCTTCAAGCGGCGCTGCAGGTCATAGAAGGAGCGCTGCAGCCGATCGCGAGTCAGTGGGTCGAGCGCGCCGAAGGGCTCGTCCAGGAGCAAGACGTTCGGATGAGCCGCCAGCGCACGGGCCACTCCAACCCGCTGCGCTTGCCCGCCGGAGAGCGCGGCGGGGGAGCGCAGCGCCAGGGCCGGCTCGAGCTCCATCATCTCCAGCAGCTCGTGCACCCGGGCCGTGATGCGCGCCGAGTCCCAGCCCAGCAGCCGCGGGGTGAGCCCGATGTTTTCGCCCACCGTCAGGTGCGGAAACAAGCCGACCTGCTGAAATGCGTAGCCGATGCCGCGGCGCAGCTGGTGACCCGGAATCCGTGCCACGTCGTCGCCCGCGATCCGCACCTTACCGGCGCTGGGCTCGATCAGGCGATTGAGCATCTTCAACGTGGTCGTCTTGCCGGAGCCAGAGCCCCCGACCAGGGCCAGCAGCTCGCCGCGCTCGACCTCGAAGGAGATGGCATCCACCGCCAGGGTCGCGCCGAACCGCTTGCTGAGCCTACAGACCTCGATCACGCCGGAGCGCTCGCTCGCCGCGGTGCGGACGCCCCTTCTGCTGCCGGTGCTGGACCGACCGTCAGCGCGGCCACCAGCCCGTGCCCGCAGCCCACTCCACTCTGGAGGCGATGGAGCATGCGCAGCAGCACGTAAGCGAGCTGCGGCTCGATGATGTTGGCGCGAACGTCGCCCACGTCGATCCAGGCCACGCTGTCGATGACCCGGTCGAGGGTGAGCAGCGCCATCTGCAGCGGCGCCGGAAAGTCACGCCAGCCCGCCAGCTCCACCAGGGCAATGCGCTGGCCCGTCATGCGCTGGTGCGCGAAGCGCACCACACTGTCCCAGCACAGACCCAGCTGGCAGAACAGCCCCTGCGGGTAGCCACCGCTCTGAGCGGGCGCGTAGCCGATCTCCAGCTCTGCGAGCGGTGTGTGCACGTTGTGCTCGAATAGCGAGTTGACCAGCCGCCGCAGCGGCGGCAGCTGCGCGCCGTATTCACCCGTGTCGATGTGCCGCCCGACGAAGATCGAGCGATCGAACATCTCCGCGACGTGCAGCGGCTGCTGCGCCTGCTCGCTCACCCGCGAGCACAGCTCTCGCACCTCTCGCCCCGTCCAGAAACGCAACGGAAAGGTCTCCACCTGGCCGGTGGCGCGCTCCTCCTCGGCGAACAAGTAGCTCATGGAATAAGGTCGAGTTTTCTCCGCCTCGGTGCTGGCCTGCCAGTACCCGGGCCACTCCAGCGACAGGCGCCCCAGCAGGTCCAGTACCACGACGGCGCCCGGCCTGGCATGCCGCACGATCTGGACGAGCCGGTCCTCCAGGTGCTGCGCGCTGAGGTGCGACAGCGACCCGTACGACGAACAGTACATGTCGAACGGGGGCTCTGCCGCGGCGGGACCGAGATCCTCCCGCAGGTCCGCCTGGGCAAAGTGCACGTGGTGCATTCCGCGATAGTTGGTGCGCCCCTGCGCAACCATGGCCTCGCTGAGGTCGAGACCGAGATAGACGTCGAGCTCGGTCGAGTCCAGAACGTGGCGCGGCTGCTCCTCCAGGCTGCCATCTTGCTCCCGGATCTGGGTCAGCAGCTCGTAACCCTGGCCGGCGCCGCACCCCAGATCGAGCACTCGCAGGCCCCGGCCCGCCGCCGCGCTGGCGGCTACCCGGGTGCGCAGGAACGGTCGCAGGGCGTTTCGGGTCAGCTCGTCCTCCCAGTACGTGCGCACGTTGTCGTGCTTGCCGACCAGGCCGCGGCGGCTGCGTTCGTACAGGCCGCGCGCGACCGTCTCGGAGTAGGTGCGGGAGGCGCTGGGATCGGAGTCTTCTTTCATTCTCGGCATTCGGCGATCAAGAGGGCTGAAGGGTGGGGCCTGCGGCCTCCGCTGGTGGTGATGGATGCGGTGAAGCGCGCCAGCGCTGCACGTTGGCAACGGGCCAGTGCCCGGGAAAACAGCTCTCGAACAGGCGCCGGTAGAGCAACTCTTCCTTGCTGGCAGGGGTGTCCACGGGGAAGCGCGCGCCGGCGTTCGCCAGATCGCGATCACTCACGGCCTGCTCGGCGTAGCCAGAGATGACCGCACCGATGCCGGCGCCCGCCGAAAACTCCAGCTTCTTGCGCGCCACGATCTCCGCGGGCAGCTGCTCGTGGAAAGCTTCGCGCAGCAGCCGCTTCTCCAGCTCACCGGGGCGCCACAGCTTGCAGCGGGGATCCACGCTCATGCTCCACTCCACGAAGTCCACGTCCAGGAAGGGGACGCGCCCCTCGAGGCCGTGCGCCATCGTCATGCGGTCCACCCGTTGCAGGTTCATGGAGTGCAGGTTCAGCAGCAATGACGCGCACTCCTGGTGGAAGCGCGCAGGCTCCTCGATGGCGCCAAAGTACTGGTAGCCGCCGAACAGCTCATCGGCTCCCTCGCCCGTGAGCACGACCTTCACCTTGTCGGCGGCCAGCCGCGAAAGGAAGTAGCAGGGGATGGCGCTGCGGATCAGCGCCGGATCGTAAGACTCGAGGTGGTAGATCACGTCCTCGAGCGCGGCCGCCACATCCCGCTGGCTGTATGTGCACTCGTGGTGCCGGGTGCCCAGCGCCCGGGCCACGTGACGGGCCGCTTCGAGGTCCGGCGCGCCGGCGATGCCCACCGCGAAGGTGTCGAGCGGGCCGAGCTGAGCTCGGGCGAGCGCGGCGATGATGCTGGAGTCAAGTCCGCCGGACAGGAAGACCCCGATCGGCACGTCGCTCATCAGGCGCTTGCTGACTGCCGCGCCGAGCCGGCTGCGCAGCTCCTCTGGGTCCGCCGCGCACTCGCCCGGCCGCGACGCCCAGCCCGGAGCGAACCAGCACTGCACCTGCCCTGCCTGGGTCAGATAGCTGCCCGGGGGCAGTGCCATGAAGCCATCACACAGCGACAGCACTGCCTTGAACTCGGAGACAAACCACAGATCGCGCGAGCCGTTGTTCCAGCCCACGTACAGCGGCTTGATGCCAAACGGATCCCGCGCTGCCACGAAGCGCTCGCCGTCGCTGGCGAAGAACGCAAACATGCCGTCCAGCTCGTGAACGCAGCCAGCGCCGAGATCCTCGTACAGGTGCAACACCACCTCCGAGTCGCTGCGGGTCTGCAGGCGATGGGAGGCCGCCAGCCGCGCGCGCAGCCGCTCGTGATTGTAGATCTCGCCGTTACAGACCAGCGCGAAGCGCCGGTCCTCGCCGTGCATGGGCTGCGCGCCGCCCAGCACGTCCACGATCGCCAGCCGCGCATGCCCGAGCCGCGCCCGGCCGGTGGCAGCCGCGGCAACGCCGTCTGGACCGCGGTGCCGGAGCGTGCTCAGGCTGTGGGACATGGGGGCTGCCTGTGGCGCATCAGCGCCCGAAGCGCGCCCTGAATAGACGGCTGCAATACCACACATTCTGGCGACGACGCTGCCGTGATAGCGACACATCGTGCCGGCGGAGCAGCTCCGTCAAGGCTAGCTCGAGTTCCACGCTGGCCCAAGCAAAAATGCTTGGAACTGCAACCATCAGAGGCTCTCTCAGATCCCTCGCGCGCTAGCCGTCGCGCTTTCTTTCCATCAGCGCGCCGAACGTCTCTGCTGCGCGCACACGCAGGCGCTCACAGGCGATGGCTGTCATGGCGCGCAGCACGTCGAGCTTTCGCTGCTGGCAGGCCGCCGCCAGCTGCAGCACCAGAGCGTCGGCGTCGGCAGCTGCCGGCGCGTAGCGCAAGGCCAGCGGCCGTGCCCCGTCCGCCACGGCCAGCCGCTTCTGGCAGAGCGCCATGCCGGCATCCTCCACGCTGCTCTCCGACAGGGTCGTGAGCTGCGCGATCACGGGCGCGGGGCAAAACTGGCCCTCGCAACGCTTCAGCAGGAGCAGGACCTCGAGCTGCTCGTAGGAGTCGATGCGGCTGGACAGCAGGAGCTGTAGCAGCTCGGCAGGCGGCTCGGCAGTGTCATTCACGTGTCACTCACCTTGCCGCCGCGGCCGCGGACAACGCCTTGCTGCCTGTGTCGCCATCTGCAGCTCAGTCCCAGGCGAGCTCGGCGGCGGGCTCGCTCGTGTCCCCGACCGGGATCACCAGCACCGAGCGCCGCGCGCGATGGATCACCGTGCCCGCCAGTCCGTCGCGCCCCGAGCCCTCGAACCAGGCTCGCGCTCGCGCTCCTACCACCACCAGGTCCGCCTCCTCCGCAGAGGCCTGCTCCAGGATGGCATCGACAGGGTCGCTCTCTTGCCGGACCACTGCGCGGATGGAAGGCTGGAACTGCTCCGAGACTTGCCGCAGGCGATCCAGCTGCTCGGCGTGCGCCCTGGCCGCCGGAGCCGCGCCCGAGCCCTCGGCTCGTGCCTGCTGGAGCGGGGCAGCGAGCCCCAGGTTGTGCACGGCGATGACGTGGCTCTCCAGCTGGCGCCCGAGCAAGGCAGCGAACTGCAGCACGGGGTAGTCCGGATGGCGCAGGTCGGTCGCGGCCACGATGGTGTGGTTCTTCGCCGGAGTGCGCGAGACGAGCACGGGCACGCCCGTGGTGGCCACCAGCCGCGTGACGACCGCGCCCTGATCGTCCTCGGCGCCGATCAGGATGAGCTTTGCGTCGGCCTCTCGCGCATACACGGCAACTCGCTCCACGAGCTCGCCATGCAGGATGGCGAAGCGCTCCACGCCTCGCCCGGGCAGGGCCTGGCTCATCCAGGCGCGCGTCTCGCGATGAGCCCGGAGCGTGCGCTCGACCGAGCGCAGGAGCTCGGGAAATTTGTTCGCCGCCGAGCTCGGGGAGCGCTCCTCCTCGGGGAGCACTCGCACCACGTGCAGGGCCGCGCCCAGGCCATCGGCGAGCGCGCGGGCGCGTTGCAGCGACTCCGTCGGTGCGCCAGCGCCGGAGAGCGCCAGCAGCAGCGACTGGCGCGGAGTGGCGGCACGCGAGCGCTCCAGCCCGAACCCGGGCGCCTCGCTCGAAACCGGCTCGCCGCTGCCGCCGCCTGTGGATTCTTTCATTGATATAGCCTTTCCGATCTAGCCTTTCCGGACCGGGTGCGGCCTGCGCGGCGCACACGCGTCCAGCTTTCAATATCGGCCCCTCCACACCGGTCTGAAATCACGAAAGATCGACACGACCTGTCACCTGTAGCGACAGACCCTGCGACAGGCTCGGATGCGACAGGCTGGGTGCGGCAGCAATCCCCAATCAGCAGCGGCTTCAGCGCGGTAGCGCCAGCGCCTGGCGGCGCGCGGTGCGAATCACCCAGCCCACGAGCGCCAGCGCCACCACCGTGAGGCCCAGCACCAGCGAGAGCCACACGCCGGTCAAGCCGTGGCCGTATTTGAACGCGAGCACGTAGGCGAACGGCAGGGCGATGACGTAGTAGCCGATCAGGTTGACCACGGCGGAGGCGTCGGGGCGGCCCATGCCGCGCAAGAGACCGCTGGCGACGACCTGGGTGCCATCGGAGAGCTGAAAGGCAGCGGCCAGCGGGAACATCTGCGCGGCGATCAGCAGCACGGCGGGATCGCTGCTGTACAGGCGGGGCAGCTGCTGGCGCCAGAGCGTGAAGGAGATGGCAGAGACGCTCATCACCGAGGCGCCGAGCAGCAGCGAGGCGGCGAGCGCCTTGCGCATGGCGGGCAGGTTGCCGGCGCCGATCAGGTTGCCGACCCGGGTGGCGGCGCCCTGCGAGATGCCGAGCGGCACCATGAAGGAGAGCGCGGCGACGTTGAGCACGATCTGGTGGCCGGCGAGCGCGCTGCGGCCGAGCCAGCCCGCCATCAAGGTGGAGACGGAGAACGCCCAGGACTCGAAGGCCACGGTCAGCCCGATGGGCAAGCCCAGGCGCGCCGCGGCGCGCAGGCCCTGGCGATCGAGGCAGGCCCTGTCCCAGGGCCGCCAGGCGCCCTCGTGCAGGCGAAACCAGCGCACCCAGAAGGTCAGCCCCGCCACCAGCAGCGCCATGCTGATCGAGCTGCCGATGGCCGCGCCCTCGATGCCCAGCGGGGGCAGCCCGAGGTGACCGAAGATGAGCGCCCAGTTGAGCACCACGTGCACCACGTTGGCCAGCCAGATCACCCACGTGGCTGCGGTCATCAAGGTGCGCCCCTGCAGGTACTGGCGCAGCGCCGAATACACCAGGAAGCAGGGCACGGTGGGCAGCTTCAGCAGATTGTAGCGCTGGGCGAGCGCGGCCACCTCCGGCTCTTGCCCGAGCCAGAGCAAGCCCTGCCGGGTGAGCAGCAGCGCGCAGCCGATGGGCACGCTGACCAGCAAGGCCAAGACGATGCCGCGCTGCAAGGCCAGCGCCGTGCTCGGACCGTCACCACGGCCATGCGCCTGGCTGATCAGCGGATCGATGCCGAGCACCATGCCCAAGCCGAGCGACAGCCAGCTCCACTGCCAGGTGTTGCCGAGCGCGCTGGCGCCGAGCTCGGTGACGCCGAGGCGCCCCACCATCAGCGTGTCGACCACGCCCATGGTCATCATGCCGAGCTGGGTGAGCACGACCGGCAGCGACAGGCGAGAGACCTGCCAGAGCTCGTAGCGGAGAGAGGGCGGGTGCTGGAGGGTGCTCACGGCGCGGCTCGCGTGTGGCGAGCTGTATGGCACCCCCGCACCAGAATGCACTCGAATACGCCGCGGAGGACCACGTCCGGCGCTGGACGAATCGCGCGCGTGTCAATCTAGAAGCAGATGCCCCCGAGCCCGCTCCGAGCAGCTAGCCACGGCCTGGCGCTGCTGGCGCTCTGTGGCTGCCCGCAGCTCCTGGACGACGATTTCGAGCTCCGCCGGCCCCGGCTCACGGACTCGTTGCCGGATGAGACAGGTGGCGCTGCCGGAGCGCCCCCGTTCGGGACAGCGGGCGCGGGCGGCACGGGCTCGCAGCCTGGCACGGCCGGGACGGGTGCGCTGGCGGATGCGGGGCAGCCTGCTGCGGACGCTGCCGCTCCGGACGCGGCGACCGGTGGAGAGCCGGACGCCACGCCCGTGCCCGGGCCGCTGCGCGACGCGCTGCGGGAGGCGCTGGTGCACCGCTACAGCTTCAACGCCGGGGCCACGCTGCTGGACTCGGTGGGCACGGCGCACGCCAGCTCGCTGGGGGTGAGCTTCTCCGAAGGCGCGGCAGTGTTCGCCGGCGGCGGCGAGTACCTGGATCTGCCCAACGAGCTGATGACGGGGCTCGAGAACTGCACCATCGAGACGTGGCTGGTATGGAGCCCGGGCGATGTCAGCGCCAGCACCGCCAGCTGGCAGCGCATCTTCGACTTTGGCCGCAACTCGGCGCTGGCCGAGGGCGCCCAGGGCAGCGACGCGAACGCCATCTACCTCACCCCGAAGAGCGGCGGGGTCAACGGCAAGCTGCACGTCGAATACGAGAGCAACGGTAACATCAGCCTCAACGGGCCCGCGCCGCTGCCCACCGAGCTGCTAGTGCACGTCGTGGCCGTGGTGGATGACACCAACGACAGCCTGTCCATGTATTTGGATGGCGTGTCGCAGGGAGAGCTTCCCTTCACCGGGTCGCTCGGCAGCATCAGCTATCGCAACAACTGGCTCGGGCGCTCGCAATACGAGGGCGACCCGTCGTTCGCCGGGCGCATGCTCGACTTCCGCATCTACTCCGCCGCGCTCAGCCCCGCGTTGATCGCGGCCAGCCTGGCGCTGGGTCCCGACGCGGAGCTGTGAGCTGCAGGCTGCTCAGGGAGTCAACACACACACCAGGGTGCCAGCGTCGGCTCCGGCGTCCTCCACCCCGGCATCCGCTGCTTCACAGGCTGCAGGCAGCTCATCTGGCCACTCGCAATCTGGCGCACGCTCACCATGGAAGGCCGCCAGCGAGTCCGGGTACACGCCCGTGCCGTCGCAGATGGGGGCCACGTCATCGGTCAGCACTACCCCCACGAGCTGAAGCGACTGGGCGTCGTAGATGAAGGTCTTGGTCCAGGCGAGATAGTTTGCTGCAACGCTGATGCGCGCGCTGCCGTCATCGGCCACGCAGGGACGCTGCACGATCGCCAGTAAGGGCGAGGGAAAACCCATCCTGTCCTGGCGCAGGCTCTGCTGCGCGTCGGCGAAGACAGGGCAGGCGTTGCTTGCGCAATACGCCGTCAGTGAGCCGGGCACGCACAGATCGCCCGGGGCCGTGGCGTCCGCACCTGCGTCGTCCATCGGCGCGCCCACGCCCCCCGCGGTGTTGACACCTCCACCGTTGCCACCCGTGGAACCACCGGAGCCGCTGGAACCGCTGGAGCCCCCCGAGCCGTCTGGCGGCGTGATGCGCACCTCGTCCGTCTCATCACAGCCCAGCGCGATACAGCCAAGGCTCAGCGCGGGGAGCCACCACACGCTCCGAAGCTGCGAGCTCTGCCGAGTAGGAAAGCGTTTCGACATTTCCATCTCTCCGTTGGCTGGAACCTGACCTGGCGCACGCGGAGCCCAGCTCCAGCTTCCGCTGTCCACATAGTTTTGCGCCGATCATCCCCACTGTCACGTGAAGCGAACGGGTACACCTCCGCTCACAGCGCAGGAGAGGCAAACAGCGGCGAGGCGCACGAGTTCGTGCAGCAGCGGGCTCTGGATTTTGAACACAGCGGCAGCAATGGCGCCGATGTGTTGCCGCGGGGCACCAGCCCGGCACATCTCCCTTCCAGCTCTCGAGGCAGCGCGCCCCTCGTCGCTGCTATTGAAGCGAGCTCGCGCAAGAGCGCACCGGCGAGCGCGCTTTTGCGAGGCACATGGGCGAAGGCTAGAACGAAGGTTGCAGCCCGCACCCCGGACTCGAACGATCATGACCAGAGCGCGCATGGCCCACCCTGCTGATGTCTTGCCCTCCCCGGAGACCTGGCCTCCGACGACGCTCACCGATCGGCTGCTCGACGTGCTGCTCGACACTCGCGGCGTGTGCGCGGCCTTCATCGTCAATGATTTCGGCGAGCTGCTGGCCGTGCGCTTCTCCCCCGATGGCCCTCCGCGCCGGGCGTTTGCGGCGGCGCTGGAGGCCGCGGCCGGCCTGCGCATGGCCGCCGGCTCGGGGCTGGATACGCCCACCGTGGTCGTGGAGTTTTCGCTGGGCTTCCTGTTTGCACGGCGCTTTCGCCGCTCGCACCTGTGCGTGTGGTCAAAGGAGGCGATCGCGCCACGAGCGCTGGACATGAGCTCGCGGCTGGTCGCGGCGAGCTTGCCGCCCGACGAGCGCATGGAGGCCATGGCCGCGCCACAGTGGGATGAGGATGACGCTCGACCCACGGATCCGTGGCTGCCCGATGAGGACTGGGTGACCCCCGAGCTCGAGGTGTCGCTGCGCGCACCCGCGATCCCACACGAGCTGGCCGATACCTTGCCGGATGAGCCTCCGCTGCGGCC
The DNA here is from genome assembly GCA_025937895.1 of Polyangiaceae bacterium. Taxonomy (GTDB): domain Bacteria; phylum Myxococcota_A; class Polyangia; order Polyangiales; family Polyangiaceae; genus SZUA-265. Next base: position 9,989 of record JAICQL010000104.1, read on the forward strand.
AGCCAGCGGCATCCGCACCATGGCCGGCCGCCGTCTGCCGGCGCGCGTCCGTTCGCGCCGCTAGCCCCTGCTCACTCGCCGAGCGGCGCCTGCGCCACCTGCCAGATGGTGAGCATCACCAGCACGGCGATCAGCCAGGCCGCTGCCGCCACGTACGCGCCCTGCAGGAGCAGCACGAACAGCACGCCGGTGGACACCAGCACGGTGGCCAGCTCACGCTTGAGGTCGCGATATTTCTCGCGGGCCTTGGGCGAGTCAGTGGGCAAGACGAGGTGGTTGCCGGTCAGCTCTGCGCGCAAGCTCTCGCGCTCGAGATCGCCGTTTTCGGGCAGGCTGGCGCCCGCATAGTAGGGGACGTGGGGTTGCTGATAGTGCAGGGAGCGCTGCAGCGAGAGGGCGGGCTCGCCCGTGGCCTCCTCCGGCGGCGACCGGCGCAGGTACTGATCCATGGAGAAATCACCCGCGCCACAGATCAGGTACGCGAGCAGCATGATCATCACCAGCGCGGCGAACTCGAGCGACTGCGTGCTGGCCAGCAAGCCCTCTCGCAGGTGCACGAAGAACAGCGCCCCGGCGACAAACGGCAGCTGCACCGCTGCAGCCCAGCGCGTGCACAGCCCCAGGGCCAGCATCAGTCCGCCCACGATGTGCGACAGCACCACGCCGTGCCCCAGCACCATCGGGAAGAACCAGCCGCTCTGGTCGACGAACTGCTCCAGCAGCGCAGGATCCCTGGCGAACAGCGCGCCGCGCACCACCAGACCGATGCCCAGGTAGACGCGCAGCCAGTCGAAGCCGAGCTCGGGCCGCGCAAACTGTGCGCGGATCTCCCCCCAGCGCTCGCGCCAGCGAGGCGTGTCCGCCGGCTGTGCCACCGCTGAATGCTTCATCGTTTCACTCGTCATATGGACCCTCCACCAAACCACCCCGACGCCCCTGCAGCCCGCTTCCGAGACGGCTCGCTCCAGCGCAGCCATGAGTCGAGCTGCGCCCTGCACGCCTCGCTGCGTCAAAAGGCCACGCGCAGGCGCCAGCGAGCTGGGTAAAGCCAGGTAAAAGCCGCCCGAATTGGTGCTCTTCACCCAACGTGAACCGAGCTCGCCCCAAGCCTGCAAAGGTGATGCCGATCTTCGGTTTTGCGACACGGTGCAGCGCCGCCGAGGAGGAAGGCTGCAGCAGGAGCATGCAATCGGTTGCGTAATCGTGCGCTCTGCTTCCGGGCGCTGGTGTTTCCGGGGACGGCTCGAGCGCTCCCCGCTATGAAGCGCGCATGGCCACCAAGCTTCGCTGGATCACCGCGCTCCTCCTGACGAGCGCCTGTACACAACGAGCGGGCACGCAGCAGCAGACCGCTCAGCAACCCGCCGCCGCGCAGAACGCGCTGCAGCCCGCCCCGGCAAACGGGCCGCCGGGAGAGGGCGCTGCCCTGCCCTTTCGAGATCCGGAGCTGCCGCCGGAGCAGCGCGCCGCGGATCTGATCGGGCGCATGACCCTGGAGGAGAAGGTGCTGCAGATGCAGAGCACCGCTCCGGCGATCGAGCGGCTGGGGGTGCCGGCGTACAACTGGTGGAACGAGGCGTTGCACGGGGTGATGCAGGGCCGCGCCACGGTCTTCCCGCAGGCGATCGCGCTGGCGGCCACCTGGGACACCGAGCTCATGTACCGGGTGGCGGACATCATCTCGACCGAGGCGCGCGCCAAGTATCACGACGCGCAGACGCGGCCGCCGCCGGTGCTGCCCAACCCGGCAGCGACGATGCCGGGGCGCACCGCGGGGCTGACGTACTGGTCACCCAACATCAACATCTTCCGCGACCCACGCTGGGGCCGCGGCCAGGAGACATACGGCGAAGATCCGCACCTCACCGGCCGCATGGGTGTGGCCTTCGTGACGGGCTTGCAGGGCAAAGATGAGCGCTACCTGAAGGTGGTGGCCACCCCCAAGCACTACGCGGTGCACAGCGGTCCAGAGCCGGAGCGGCACGAGTTTGATGCGCGGGTCAGCGAGCGCGACATGCTGGACACGTACCTGCCCGCCTTTCGTGACACCGTGGTCGAGGGCAAGGCGGAGTCGATCATGTGCGTGTACAACGCCGTGAACGGCGCGCCCGGCTGCGCCAGTGCGGATCTGCTGCAGAAGCGGCTGCGCGAGGGCTGGGGCTTCAAGGGCTACGTGGTCAGCGACTGCGGCGCCATCAACGACATCCACGCCAACCACCAGAAGACACCCACCCTCGGCGGCGCGGCGGTGGCCGCGGTGAAGGCCGGTACGGATCTGACCTGCGGCGGCGAGTACCGCACCCTGGTGGAGGAGGTGCAGGCAGGGCGCATCAGCGAGGCGGAGCTCGACCGCTCGCTGCAGCGCCTGTTCGTGGCGCGCTTCCGCCTGGGCATGTTCGATCCCGACGAGCGGGTGCCCTATTCGAAGCTCTCCATCGCGCTGAATGACTCGAGCGCGCACCGACAGGTGGCGCTGGAAACGGAGAACGAGGCCATCGTGCTGCTGAAGAACGAGGGCAACTTGCTGCCGCTGTCCGCCTCCAGCGGCAAGCTTGCGGTGCTCGGGCCCGCCGCCGATGACCCGGTGGCGCTGCTCGGCAACTACCACGGCATCTCGTCCAAGCAGGTCACGCCACTCGAGGGGCTGCAGAAGCAGCTCGGGGCCGAGCGCGTGCGCCACGCGCTCGGGGCCACGTATACGGCCAGCACTTCGGCGCTGGTGCCAGCAACGTACCTGTCCTTGAAGGAGGGCGGGCCCGGGGTGCTGGCCGAGTATTTTGACAACCCCGAGCTCGCGGGGGAGCCGAAGCTGCGCCGCACCGAGCCTCGCGCGTACTTCGAGCTGAACATGGAAGATCCAGCGGTGCTCTCCGCCATCGGCCGCGAGAAGTACTCCGCGCGCTGGAGCGCGACCCTGACCCCGCCCGTCAGCGGCGACTACGAGCTGGTCGTGCGCATCGGGATGTGGAACCGCACCGCCGGCGCGCGGCTCTTCCTGGATGAGAAGGAGCTGACATCGATTGCGGCGGGCCCGGTCACCCAGATGACCTCGACCCAGGCGCAACCTGCTCCCGTGCGCCGCGGCGGCGAGCCCGCCCGCGTGCGGCTCGAGCAGGGCCGCAAGTACAGCCTGCGCATCGAATACAGGCAACCTGGCCCCGGCGGCACCATGCAGCTGCGCTGGCTGCCGCCCGCCGACGCGAGCCGCGCCGAGGCCGTGGCGCTGGTCAAGGACTCGGACGTGGCCATCGTGTTCGCCGGCCTGAGCTCGGAGCTCGAGGGCGAAGAGATGCGCGGCGTGAACATCCCCGGCTTCCGCGGTGGCGATCGCACCAGCATCGAGCTGCCGGCGCCGCAGGAGCAGCTGGTGGCAGCAGCCGTGGCCACGGGCAAGCCGGTGGTGGTGGTGCTCACCAGCGGCAGCGCCCTGGCCAGCCCCGCCAGCAAGCGCGCGCGCGCCGTGCTGGCGGCCTGGTACGGCGGCGAGGAGGCGGGCACCGCCATCGCCCAGACCCTGACCGGGCTCAACAACCCCGCCGGGCGCCTGCCGGTGACGTTCTACGAGAGCGTGGCGCAGCTGCCACCGTTCACCGACTACGCGATGAAGGGCCGCACGTACCGCTACTTCGAGGGCAAGCCCTGGTACGCCTTCGGCCACGGCCTGAGCTACTCCAGGTTTGCGTATTCGGGCCTGAAGGTGACCCGCAACGAGCGCGGCGCCGAGGTGCGCGCCACGGTCGAGAACACCTCGGCGCGCGACGGCGAGGAGGTGGTGCAGCTGTACGTCAGCGGCGGGGCGGACCGCGAGGCGCCGCTGCGCAGCCTGCGCGGCTTCACGCGCATCCCGCTGCGTGCGGGCGAGAGCCGGGAGGTGACCTTTCAGGTGGCCGCCGAGCACCTGCCTGCTGGCGGCGAGATCAGTGTCGGCGGCGGCCAGCCGCTGCCACCGGCGACCTTCGTGAAGGCGCCGCTGCCCGCGGCGGGTTAGCCAGAAGCGCCGTGGGCGCAGCCTGAGGGGGCGCTGGGGGGGGGAGCGGCCCGGGGGGCGCTCCGGCGCTCAGTCGGAGATGGGCGCGGCGCCGGCGTGACGCTGCGCCTCCTCCGGCTGGAAGAAGCCCCGCGCCCACCAGCCCAGGTACACGGCGGCGGCGAGCAGGAGCAGGCTCAGGAAGACGCCCGCCGGGCTCTTGCCGGGACGGCGGGGAGCCGGAGCCGCTTCCGGCGGCGCGCTGGTGCGCTCCTCCACGTCGTCGGCGGCGGGATCGTAACCACCGCCGCTCTCGCGCAAGATCAGCTGCACGGCGCCCGCCGCGGCGTCCACCGGGTAGGTCACCACCTTGTTCGTCATCAGCTCGTCACCGGAGTGACCGACGGCCAGGATCGTCGGGCAGCGCTCGGTCAGGCTGGCCAGGGCGCGCACCACCCGCTCGTCCTCGAACACGTCCAGATCCGCCCGCTCTGCCCCGCCCCAGGCGAGCAGCAGCACGTCGCGCGGGCTCACCTCCTCCAGGAACGACCCCAGCGCCGCCGCGATGGCCGCTGGATCGCGCATGTCGTCACAGAACCGCGGATCCAGCTTGAACCAGCGGTACTGGCGCGCGGCCTCGGCCACCTCCTCCCAGGCCTTGGAGCGCGGCTCGGTGACGACTCGCACCCGACCACCGCTGCGCAGATGGCCATTGATCCGCGGGGTGGCGAAGGGCAGCCGCGCGGCACACGACTCGACGTTGAGCCGCCGCTGGCGGAAGCGCTCGGAGACCCCACGGTTCTGCGCGGCGCCCCCGCGCCAGACCACCCGCAACCCCACCGGCGCTGCCTCCGCCACCAGCTCCGGCGAGCCCGGGATCTCGACAAAGTCCCCCCGCTCCGCCTTCAGCGGCTGGTCCACCCGGACCTCCACCGTGGCCTGCCCTGCGTCCCGCAGGTGCACACCCCGCCCCTCGCTGAACGTGCTCAGCACCTCTCCCCGCAGCAGCCCCCCTTCCGGCGGCGCGAGCTGCTTCGAGAGCTCCTCCATCATGCCCGCGACATCCTTCACCACGAGAGCGGGATCGCTGTTCAACAATTGGGCGTTGCTCATGTTCACTCCGGCGCTGGTCCCCGGTGGGTCATACACGACATGGACCGGGGCGCCAACTTATCGATCCGAAGCGGGATTGGCCCCCGGATGAGCTCGCGGGCATTGCTGCCGGGCAGGGTGAGCGAGGACGCGGGATGTCCGCGCGGCATGACCGGCGGATACCACCGGGGAGGCGGAGCACGGCGCGCTGAACGAAGCCGAGCTGGAGGCAGTGGCGGCGGCTTTATCGTGACAGCGTGCGCCATGCACGCGCAGCGTAATCGCTGGACAGTCGGGCAGCGCGGAGCGGAGGCTGGCCTCATGCGTGAGCTCGAGGCCCGTTTGCTGGTGGACTGTCGCAACTTGCTCGGTGAATGCGTGCTGTGGAACGCGAGCGATGAGCGGGTGTACTGGAGCGACGTGTACGGGCAGAAGCTGTATTCGTGCGATGCGGAGGGTCAGCAGCTCATCGAGCGCGCGCTGCCGGACAAGCTGGGCTCCTTCGCCTTTGACCTGGACGGCAACTTGCTGGCCGCGTTCAGCAAGGGCCTGTACCGGTACGAGCTGGCGACGGGGCGGAGCGAGCGGCTCACCAGCTTCGAGCCAGACCTGGCGGCAACGCGCCTGAACGATGGGTGCACCGATCGCAGCGGCCGCTTCGTGGTGGGCGGCTGCCATCAGGGCTATTACAACCCGGTCAGCTCCGTCATCTCGTACGCGGGCGGCACCACGGCGCGCACCTTGATCGAGGGCGTGGCCCTGACCAACGGTATCGCCTTCTCACTCGACGGCACCCGCATGTACTTCTCCGACTCGGAGACGTACGTGTACCACTGGTACGAATACGATTCGCGCAGCGGAGAGCTCGGCCCTCGTCACGTGCTGGCACGGCTCACTCCCGGCCAGGGCTTCGCCGATGGCTCGTGCGTGGACGAAGCCGACCAGCTGTGGAACGCGCGCTACCACGGCGGCCTGGTGCAGCGCTACAGCCCGGACGGGCGCGAGACGCTGCGGGTCCATGTGCCGGCAACGTGCCCCACGTGCGTGTGCTTTGGCGGGCCCAGGCTGGACACGTTGTTCATCACCACCGGCTCGAAGGATCTGGGCGAAGCGCAGAAGCAGAGCCAGCCTGGAGCGGGTGGGCTGTTCGTGGTGAAGCCCGGGGTCCGAGGCGTGCCGGAGCCGCGCTTTGCTGGGCGGCTTTTTGCTGGTGGGGAGCGCTAGTCCGGCGTCTTGCTGCGCGCCTCCTTTTGACCGACCGAAGGGCTGCTGCCCTGGCAACACCACACTTGAAATCGCGGCAATCGTCCCCAGGGGTGATCGGCCCGCGCGCAGAGCGCGAAAGCAGCCCAAAGTGGCCAACTCAAAGCGGCCAGGATGCGGCGTGAGCGGATCGCAAATTAGTGCCAGGCGAGATCGTCGCGTGACGATCCTCGTTTGCGCTGGTCATCGCTGCGCGCGTGCAGTCTCCTTTGCGAGTGCCTTCGCCAGCCGTGCCTTCGCCAGCGGTACCCTCGCCAGCCGTGCCCTCGCCGGACGCGCAGCCTGCCGTGTTCACGGCCGAGCTCGGCTTGCTCGCCACGGCACATCAGCGCCACCCGGACGCGCAGCGCTATCTCCAGCTCACGCGGGACGATGTGGTGCGGCGGGGGCTCGTCCGGGGAGAAGACGTGCGGCGCTTCGAGCACTTCATGCAGCTGGACGCGCTGATGTACGCGCGCGCCACCTTCCCCGCCCTGGTGGTGTGCGGCGGCTTCAATCAGTGGCTGTTCTTCCTGGACGACCAGTACGACAACCACGCCGAGGTGGCGAGCTCTCAGGAGCAGGTGCAGCAGATCATCGACCGCGCGTTCGAGGCGCTTTCCTCCGGGCGCTTGCCGCGCAGCTCGACTCCATTTGACGATTTCAGTGCCAGCGTGGGCCGGCGCATCCGCGCTGCTGCCTCCACCCGCCTCTGGCACCGTTTCCTGGAGGACACTCACGAGTACCTGTATCACGGCTCGCGGGTGGCCATCGCTCACTGGGGCAAGCTGCTGAGCCCGGAGGAGTATCGGCCCTTGCGGCGGCTGGACTCGAGCATGAACGCGGTGGTGGACATGGTCGAGCTGGGCCACGACACCGAGCTCAGCGAGGCCGACGTGGTGGACCCGGTAATCCGCGAGCTACGCCAGCTGGCCTGTGACCACGTGGCGTTCCTGAACGATCTGGCGTCATACCATCGCGAGGTGGTGCGCGCCGGATCGGCCTTCAACCTGCTGCACTGCATCGCGATGGAGTCGTGTGGCGGTTCGATCGCGGAGGCCGTGCCGCTACTGGTGACCGAGCTGAACGGCATTCTCACCCGCTTCGAGGTGCTGGCGGCCGGGCTACGCGGCCCCCTGGCGCGGCACGCGGCGGCGCTGCGCTGCATGATGGCCGGCAATCATCGCTTCTCTTTCCACAGCGGCCGCTACCATCACGCCAGCGCTCATCTGGCAGAGCTCCGTGGCGTGGCCACGGATGCGCCGCACTGAGCGCACGGCGGCGGGCACCGGTGCAGCTACTGCTCAGGGCCCGCCGGCATCCACAGCGCCGGGATCCACAGCGCCGGGATCCACAGCGCCGGGATCCACAGCGCCGGCATCCGGGCTGCCTGCATCGCAGTCGCTGGTGAGCGACGTGAGGCGCATCCGCAGGGTGAGGAAGCTCTCCGAGGTGCAGTCGAGCGGGTTCCGCTCCAGCACGGCGCCCTGCAACGCGGGCAAGCTCAGGAGCGGGGTCACATCGCTCAGCTGATTGCCGGCAGCGAACAGGGTCACGAGCGCGCTCAGCTCGGCGAGCGGGCTGAGATCGCTGAAGGCGTTGTTGCTGAGCTCCAGCAAGGTCAGCTGGTGCAGGGGCGCGACGGGCTCCAGCCGGCTCAGCTGATTGCCGCCGACGAAGAGCTGCACCAGCTGGGTCAACCCGGACACGGCGCTGATGTCGCTCAGGCGATTTTCGTCGAGCGAGAGCTGCCGCAGCTCGGTCAACCCCGCCAGCGGCTGGATGTCCTGGACCTGGTTGATGTGCAGCTGCAGCGAGCGCAGCTGGGTCAAGCCGGCGAGCGGCGCCACGTCCACGATCGCGTTATCTTGCAAGGTCAGCTCGTTCAGGCGAGTCAGCCCGGCGAGCGGCGTGAGATCGGCGATGGCGTTGCTGAACAGCTCCGCCCGGACCAGTCCCGACAGGCACTGCATGCCCTCCAGGGAGGCCACGCCAGCGTCACTCGCGCTGAGCTCGTCCAGCTGGCGCGCGCTCAGCTCGAACAGCGGCTCGTTCGCGGAGACCCGCAGCTGGCGGCGCACCGCGCCGAGCAGCGCGGAATCGGTGAAGGCAGCGGAGACATCGCACGCTTGCCAGACTGCGACGCCCCCCGCGGTGCTGATGCAGCGCTCCACCCCGGTGCACAGGTCGACCCCGCAGGCGTGCGTCTCGCCCGGCTGGCATGCTCCTGCTCCGGTGGCCCCGGCCTGGCCCCCGAGCGAGCCCGCAGAGCCTGCAGCGGCGGCAGGTGAAGGAGATTCTTGACCGCCGCAGCTCGAGGTCAGGAGCAGCAGCAGCCAGCGCCCTGCGCCTCGGCGCCGAGTCTCGGCAAGGTACATGCCGAGACAGTGGCACGGCGGGTGGTGCGGGCAAGCGTGATCGTACCCCGCCGCGCCCCGGTGGCCGTACGGGCGCAATCTTCAGTGCAACGCTCCGCCCTGCGCGCGGAGCTCGCTGCGCTCAGGAACCGCCAGGGGCTTGCTCCAGCCCAAACGTGGCCCAGAGCGGCCGGTGATCGCTCAGCTGCCAGTGGAGCGGCGCGATCTCGCCGATCTCGAGGCCGGTGGTCAGCAGATAATCGATGCGACGCAGCGGCAGGTGTGAGCTGGAGGTGAGGCCGAAGCCGGTGCCGCGCTGGCGCCAGGCATCGCTCAGGCGCTCGCGCAGGCGCGCCAGCACCGCGCTGTTCTCGGGCGCGTTGAAGTCGCCGCACACGACGGTGGGCAGCGGGCTCGTGCCCATGCGCGCGAGGATGCGCTCGGCCTGCGCCAGGCGCTCCGCGGAGGCCATCGTCAGCGCGCTCGGCCGCTTGCCGTAGTAGCCGGTGTGCACCATGTGCACGTTGAGGAAGCGCACGAGCTGGCCCTCGGGGGTGCGCACGGTGATGTCGAGCATGGGTCGCCGCCAGAGCTCATCGTGAAACTTCACGTGCCAGTGATCGTAGATCTCCCAGCGGGTGCCGAAGGCCATCTCGCCGTGGCGGATCAGGCGATAACCCGGTAGCTGCTCCTCGAACGCAACCCACTCTTTGTCGCCGGGAAAGCTGTTGTAGTTCTTGGCCTCCTGCAGGCAGAACACGTCGGGTCCCAGCTGGCGCAGCGCGCGGCCCAGGCGCGCGCCGCCGCGGCCCCACTGCTCCACGTTCCAGCTGAGCATGCGATGGGGGGCACGCGCGGGCGCGCGCTGCGCCGGCACCGTCCAGCCGCCGAGCGGCAAGACCGCGATCGCCACGCTCGGCAGCGCCACCAGCCCCGATACGAAGGAACGGCGGAGCGCGCCAGCTGCGAGCGCGAGCAAAGCCAGCGCGATGTACACCGGCCCCGGCACGTGGCTGGCGATCATGGCGAGCAAGAACGCATCCCGACCCCAGGCGGTGAGCGCCCACGCGAGCAGTAGCAGCGCGAGCGTGACGAAGGGCACGGCACGCACGAGCCACCCGAGCAGCGGAGACTTTGCGGCACGGGCAAACATGGCCCTTGCGAACACGACGGCCGACACGCTGGCGGGGTTTGCCATGCGAGCGGGGGTGAATGCCAGTTCGGGGACCAGGATGGCTGCGATGGGCCGGGGCAGCGGGCCTGCACGCGAGCGGAGGCGACCAGCGCCGAGAAAATGCTGCACGACCGCGGCCACGGAACGACGTTCCGCGCTGCTGAACGCCCCAGCTGTGGAGGCAAATCCACGATGCAAGCTCATCTCTCGCGCCGCGCCCCTGCGGCTCGTTCCCACACTCCCCTGTCGTTCGCGACCGTCACCGGGTCGCTGTCGGGGCTGCTCGCCCTTGCTTACCAGTGCGGCTGCTCGGACCCCACGCTCGAGCCCCTGCCCGGCGAGGCCACGCTGCTCGGAACCGCAGCGCAGCCGCTGCGACGCACGTCCGGCCGGCGCCTGTTCGAGGAAGAGACGTTTGCGGGCAACGGACGGACCTGTGCGACGTGCCACGGCGCCGAGACCGGCACCGTGGCGCCCGAAGATGCGCAGCGCCGCTTTCAGGAGGACGAAAGCGACCCGCTGTTTCTGCACGACGGCAGCGATGACGGGGAGGGTCAGGGCGTGACCCGCATGCTGGAGCACGCCACCGTCCTGGTGAGTATCCCGTTACCGCCCAACGTGAGCCTGGCAGATGATCCAGCGGCGCGCTCGGTGGTGCTGCGGCGCGGAGTGCCCTCCACCCTGAACACGCCCGCGCTCGATCCGGTGCTGATGCTCGACGGTCGCGAGCCAGACCTGCTGACACAGGCGGCAAATGCCATCCGCGGGCACGCGCAGAGTCCGATCGAGCCCAGCGAGGAGCAGCTGCAGGCCATCGCCGATTTCGAGCGCAGCCGCGACTTCTTCAGCTCGGCAGAGCTACGGCGCTTTGCGCGCGGCGGCCCCGCGCCGGAGCTGCCGGAGGGCTGCAACGAGTCCGAGCGCCGGGGCCGGCGCTTCTTCGAAGACCTGCCCCCCGATGCCAGCCTCGAGGATGGCCTGTGCGCCGGCTGTCACAGCGGGCCGATGCTGGATCGCACCAACCAGTTTTTGCCCTTGCCCATACCGGTGGGCAGCCGCTTCCAGACGGTGGGCGTGTCGGAGCTGAACACCATGGGCAACCCCGTGCGCGAGTTCCTGTTCACGGCGCCCGACGGCACCGTCACCTCCATCTCCAGCCCCGACCCGGGGCGCGCCCTGATCACGGGGGAGCTGGACGAGGGCACGGGCACGCAGCTCAACGCCTTCAAGATCAACTCGCTCTGGGGCATCTCGCGCACCGCACCCTACTTCCACGACAACTCTGCCAAGACGCTGGAAGACGTGGTGAAACACTACGCGCTGTTCTTCCGGACGGTGACCGATCCGGATGGCCCGGGGCCGCAAGAGCCGGCAGTGCAACTGACGGAGCAAGACCAGGCAGACATCGTCGCGTACCTGCGCTTGTTGTGAGCCAGGCCTCGTGCACGAGCAGCTCGAGCGCGTCGCAGACGGCGCCCAGCGTCAGAGCGGCACGTAGCTGCAATACAGCCCCGTCTTGATGCCACGCGCGAGGTAGCGGCCCAGCGCAAGGTCTGCCCGCTCGACGCGCTCGATGGCGTCCTTGAGCCGGCGCTGCACGTTGATGCGGATGCGCTCGACGTCGGAGGCCGCGCGGCGGTCGCGCCCCCCCAGGCCGACCGCCGCCGCCAGCTGCGCTGCGAGCGCCTCGATCTCGCTCGCGGCCCGCTCGGCGCGGGCGCCGTCGGCGAAGCGCTCGGCCTCTGCCTGCTGCTCGCGCAGCGCCTCCAGGCGGCGGCGGTATTGCTCCTTGGCGCGCTCATCGAGCACGGCGCCGGCATCACCGCCGCGCTCTGCGCCGGCGAGAGTGAGAACATGCAGTGACTGGCCTGGATGGTCGAGCAGATGGCGCAGGTACTCGAAGCCCTTGGAGTGCTTGAAGCGCAGCACAGCTCCCGAGAGCGATGGCAGCGACCACACCTCGCCCTCGCGCCGCAGGCTGGCGAGCGCCGCTGCCGCACCCTCCAGCGGGCTCGCGCCCAGAGCCGCTGGCGTTTCGTGCAGCCCCGCTGGGCTCTCGCTCGAGGCCCCGCTGCTCGCCAGCGCCGCATCACGCGCTTTGCGGCACTGCTCCGCCAGGAGCGGCGCCTGCAGCGCCTCGCACAACCCGAGCGCCCGCTCGTGGTGGCACGCCGCGTCCGCATTGCGCCCGAGCAGCAGCGCGAGCGAGCCCAGCACGCGCTGGGTCATCCCCAGCAGAGCACACGGAAAGCTCCAGCGCAGCCCATCGCTGGCGCCGGCCAGCCGCGGGTAGAGCTGGGCCGCCAGCGCGCGGTCTTGCAAGAGCAGGCAGGCCTCGGCAGCGATGAGCAGGTGCGGCGAGTGCACGTCCAGCACGTCCAGCTCGAGACCTCGCAGCAGCGCTGCCGCCTCCGCGCGCCGGCCCAGCAGGGCCAGCACGAAGGCTCCAAACGGCGCGTCGCGCGGCACCGTCTCGAACGCCGCCAGCAGCGCATCGCCCTCCTCCAGCAGCCCGGGGCGGGCCAGGAGCTGCGCCAGTGCCATACGATGCATCAGCCACAGGATGCGGGCGTGGCAGGAGCCCTCGCGCTGCGCCAGCTGCTGCGCCTCACGGCTACCGCGCTCCAGCTGCGCCACATCCCCGCGCAGCGCGCCGAGTAGCGAGTCCAGCAGCGCGCGCCGCAAGCGGTGCCGTGGTTGCGGAAACTCCGCGAGCAGCTGATCGTAGAGCGGCAGCTGCGCCAACGCGCGGCTCAGCTCTCCGCGGGCGAGCAACGCCGTCACGTAGCCAGGCAGCGAGAGGAGCAAAGTCAGCCGCTGCCCGAGCGCGCTCGCCAGCTCGATCGTCTCGCTCAGGTGGGCAAGGCGCTCCTGCTCCGGCACGAGCAGGGCCACCGTCGCGGCGAAGTGCAGCACGTACAGCAGGGTGTGCGGCTCTTCCAGTCGCCTTGCCATCGCCAGCGCCGTGCGCAAGAGCTCGCGCAGCTCGTCGAGCTGCGCCGCCGTGGACGGCGGGGTCAGCGCCGCGGCCAGCCGCGCCAGCAGCCGCGCGCGCAGCGCAAAGTCACCTTTCGGTAGCTGCGCCAGCGCGCGCCGCAAGAGCGCCCGCAGCTGCTCGTCCGAGTTGCCCGCGGTCAGCTCCGTACCGAACACCAGCGCGGCGCGCCCCAGCAGCTCGTGCGCGCCGTCCGCCTCCGCCCGCGCCGCCGCCTCGGCAGCCAGAGCACGCCCCTCGCCGCCGCGCTCGAGCCGCAGCAGCGCCTCGGCCACCATCAGCCGCAGCTCCACCGCCAGCCGTGCCGGCAAGCGCCCTTCCAGCTCCAGCGCGCGCCGCCCGAGCCGCGCGGCGTCTTCAAACGCCAGCCGCGACAGCGCCGCCGCAGCAGCGGCCAGCGCCACCTGCGCCACCCGCTCCACAGCGCTCGCGCTCCCGCCCGCGAAGAAGTGATGCACCACCCGCTCCGCCGCTGCGCCGTGCCCGAGCAGCCACTCGCCCGCGCGCAGGTGCAGCGCCGCGCGCCGGGAAGGCGCCAGCTCTCCGTACAGCCGATCGCGCAGCAACACGTGCGAGAAGCGATACGACTCCGCGTCTTCCGTCGTGATCAGGCAGGCCGCCACGGCTCCGGGCAGCGCCCGCACGCATTCATCGGCGCTCACCCCGGCCACGCCAGCCAGCTCCAGCACGCCAAACTGCCGCCCCAGCACGGCAGCCACGTGCAAGAGCGAGCGCAGCTCCGGCCCGAGCGTGGCGAGGCGATCATCGAGCAGCGCACACAGGCGTGGAGGCCGGGTGCCGCGCGGCACCCCCGAGCTCTGCAGGCGCAGCGCCTCCACGATGAACAGCGGGTGGCCCTCCGTCAGCTCGAACAGCTCTCGTGCCGCGGCGGCGCTGGTCTCCCCCGACAGCGCGCTCAGCCACGCCTGCACGTCCGCGAGCGCCAGCCGCGGCAGCGCAAAGGCTTCCGCCTCGCGCTCCAGCTTGTGCAGCAAGCCCAGAAGCTCGGGCGTGCGGGTCAGCTCCGCATCGCGGTACGCGCCCACCACCAGCAAGCGCGAGCGCCGCAGCTGCCGCGCCAGCAGTAGCAGCAAACATAGCGAGGGCAGGTCCGCTGCGTGCAGATCATCCAGCACCAGGAGCAGCGGCCGCACCTCGGCCAGCTCGCGCAGCGCGCGCGCCACGCGATCGAACGATGCAAAGCGCTCCTCCGCCGCACCCTCCGCTGCCGCCAGCTCGCGGGCAAATGGATCCTCCGGCAAGCCCAGACCGCGAAAGATCTGCGTCCACGGCCAGTACGGGGGCGCTCCCCCTGCCTCCCAGGCCCGCCCCCAGGCCACCGTGACCCCACGCGCCTCCGCCTCGCTCGCCACCTGCTCGGCCAGACGCGACTTGCCGATGCCCGGCTCGCCCTGCAGCAACACCAGCGCGCCTCTGCCCTCGCGGGCCGCCGCCAGGAGCGCGCGCAGGCGTGCCAGCACCTCGGAGCGGCCATGGAGCGCGCCGCCGCCGGGGAGTTGCACGGTGAGCGCTGGCACGGCCAGGCGCAGGCTGGCGGGTGAAGCAGCTGCGGACGAGGTGGGGGGAGCGGGCTCGGGAGCGGGCTCGCGGCGGAGGGCGGACGGGCGCGTCATCGTGCGATGGACGCCGGCTAGCGCGCTGGGTCGCGCCAGAAACCCGGCGGCTCAGCGGCCGCGGGGTTAGCTGCGCTGGCTGCCGCGCACCACCTGGGCCACCGCGGCGGCAAAATACGCGAGGTTTTCGTCGCGCAGGCCGGCAATGTTCATGCGGCTATCTTCGGTCAGGTACACGTGGTGGCGCTCGCGCAAGGCGCGCACCTGCTCGCTGCTGACCCCGAGGAAAGAGAACATGCCGCGCTGGCGCTCGATGAACGAGAAATCGCGCTCCGGGCAGGCTTGCCGCAGCTGTGCCACCAGCTGCGCGCGCAGGCCCGTGATGCGCCCGCGCATGGCGCTCAGCTCACCCTGCCAGGCGCCCTCCAGCTCAGGGGTGCCGAGCAGCTCGGCCACGATGGCGGCGCCGTGATCGGGCGGCATGGAATAGAGGGTGCGCGCGATGCGCACCAGCTGCGAGAGGCCTGCATCCGCCGCAGCGGGGCTCGGGCCGATCACGGTGAGCGCGCCGGTGCGCTCCCGATACAGCCCGAAATTCTTGGAGCACGAGACGGCGACGAGCAACTCCGGTAGCTCACTGGCCAGCAGCCGCACGCCATACGCATCCTCCTCCAGCCCCTGCCCGAGCCCCTGGTAGGCGAGATCGACGTACGGCACCAGCTCGCGCCGCGACAGCACCGCGCACAGCTCGCGCCACTGGCCCTCGCTCAGATCTGCGCCGCTCGGGTTGTGACAGGAGCCGTGCAACAGCACCACACTGGCGGCGGGCAGCTGCTCCAGCGCGCCGAGCATCGCCGCAAAGCTCACCCCGCCCGTCGCTGCATCGTAATACGGGTAGCGCGCCAGCTGCAGGCCGGAGCCGCCGAGCAGCGGCACGTGATTGGCCCAGGTGGGGGTGCTGACGTGGATGGTGGCGCCAGGCCGCGCCAGCCGGATCAGCTCGGCCCCGAGCCGCAGCGCGCCGCAGCCGCCTGGGGACTGGATGGTGCGCACCCGGCCCGCGGCCAGCGCGGGATGAGAGCCACCCAGCACCAGCCGCTCGATCGCCTGGTTGAAGCCGGCGTTGCCGCTGGGCGCCACGTACGTCTTGCTGGTCTGCCGCTGCAACACGGCTCGCTCGGCCTGGCGCACCGCCTCCAGCACCGGCGTCTCCCCCCGATCGTTCCGGTACACCCCCACCCCCAGGTCGACCTTGCGCGGGTCGAGATCGGCGCGAAAGGCCGCCATCAGGCCGAGAATGGGATCATCCGGGACGCGATCGAGCCGTTCGAACATGCGCTCAGCGTACCATCTTCTCCTTCAGCTCGAGCAAGCCCCGCGCGATCACCAGGCGCTGCACCTCGCTCGTGCCCTCGCCGATGGTGCCCAGCTTGGAGTCGCGCAGGAAACGCTCCACCGGATATTCTTTGGTGTAGCCGTAGCCGCCGAACAGTTGCACGGCGTCCAGCGCCACTTGCACGGCGGCCTCGCTGGCGTACAGCTTGGCCATCGACGAGGGCACCGTGTGCTCGCGCCCCGCGTCGCGCAGCGCCGCGGCGCGCCAGGTGAGCAGCCGCGCGGCGTCCACCTTCACGGCCATGTCCGCGATCTTGAACTGCACCGCCTGGAACTCGGCGATGGCGCGCCCGAACTGCTTGCGCTCCTTCACGTAGCCGAGCGCCGCGTCCAGCGCGCCGCGCGCGATGCCGAGCGAGAAGGCCGCGATGCCGATGCGCCCGCGATCGAGGATGCGCAAGGTGTCGATGAAGCCCTCACCCGGCTTGCCGAGCAGGTTCTCGGCGGGCACGCGGCAGTTGTCCAGCAACAGCTCCCGCGTATCGCTGGAGCGCACGCCCAGCTTGTCCTCCTTGCGCCCCGGGCGAAAGCCAGCGGTGCCGCGCTCGATCAGGAAGGCGGAGATGCCGCGCTTGCCCCTGCTCTTGTCGGTCACGGCCATCACCACCGCCACGTCGGCCACGCCGGCGTTGGTGATGAAGTTCTTCGAGCCGTTCAGCACCCAATCCTTGCCCTCGAGACGGGCCGTCGTCGCGGTACCGCCCGCGTCGGAGCCAGCGCCCGACTCCGTCAAGCCCCAGCAGCCCACCTTCTCGCCGCGCGCCAGCGGCGCCAGGTACCTCTGCTTCTGCTCCTCGGTGCCAGCGAGGAAGATGTGCCCCGAGCACAGGCTGTTGTGTGCCGCCACGGAGAGCGCCACGCCCGCGTCCACGCGCGCCAGCTCCTCCATCACCACGGCGTAGTCGAGCGTGCTCAGCCCGGCGCCACCGTACTCTGCCGGCCACACCACGCCCATCAAGCCCAGCTCACCCAGCTTGGTGAACACCTCGCGCGGGAACTCCTGCTCCTCGTCCCACCTGCGGCTGTGCGGCGCCAGCTCCCGCTCGGCAAACTCGCGGACCGTTTTCCTCAGCAGCTCCTGATCGTCACTCAAGTCGTAGTTCATCGCGTGCTCCCTTGGCGGCTCGAGCTGGGCCCGAGGGGGACAGCCCCGAGGCTAGTTACGGCCGGATATCGCGTGGGATACATGACCTGAAGGCGCC
>JAICQL010000220.1 GCA_025937895.1 Polyangiaceae bacterium
AGTCGGACGACGACGACGAGTCCGACGACGACGACGACGAGTCCGACGACGACGACGACGAGTCTGAAGACGAAGACGACGAGTCTGACGACGAAGACGACGAGTCGGACGACGATGATGACGAGTCCGACGACGACGACGAGTCCGAAAGCGAAGACGACGACGAGTGACGTCGCCTTCGCCTTCTTCGCGACTCAGCTCGCGCTGGCGATTGCCTGCTCTGGCTCGACCGCGCGCAGCATCACCCTGGAGGAGGCGGGGCCATCGCCGAACGCCGCCTCCAGCCGCTCCGGGGTGCCGCAGTCACTCCAGCCTGCCCCGAGCATCGGAGTCACCCAGAGCCCTCGCGCCGCCGCCAGCAGATCGCGGCTGAAATCTGCGCTGGGCAGCTCGCGGTACGTGTCCTCCAGCAACTGCGCGGCCACGCTGGTGCCCAGCGCGCTTGCGTAGCGGTCCAGGAGCACGGCCTGCCGCGGCAACTGCTGTCTGGCCAGGCCCCACAGCACGCTGGCCGGCGTGACCGACAGCATCGTGTTCCACAGGGCTCCCTGCGCAAACAAGCTCGCCGCCAGCGCCGGCGAGGGCTTCTCCACGAACTCGCGGATCGAGCTCACCGCAGCGCCGGGCAAGCGGCGCCGCCGCGGCACGATCCAGCCCAGATCACTGGCCGGCGTCTCAGCCACGGCGCCCAGCAACACCATTCCGCGGTGCTGGCGCGCCGCGCGCTGCGCCCGCAGCAGGGCCTCCAGCAACGGCCGTGGCGCGCGAAAGTCGTGATCGGAGGGGATCAGGGCCACGTCCGCCGCTGGGTTACGCCGCAGCACGTGTACCAGCGGCAAGAGCACGCCCGGGCCCGTGCCCAGGTTGCGCGGCTGGGCCACTATCTCCATCGCTGGATATTCACTGAGCTGCTGGCGCGCGATCGCCTCGTGCTGGCGGGGCACCACCACCACGGTGCGATCAGGCGCGATCAGTTGCTGCAGCCGATCGACAGTGGCCTGCAGGAACGTGCGCTCGCGCCCGAAGCTCGAGAACTGCTTGGGTAGGCACGTGCCGTACATTCGACGGCTCGTCTCAGCGAGCCGCGAGCCCTCGCCCCCTGCCAACACGATCGCCCACAGTGGTCTTTGCTTCATTCATCATCCCATTCACCCGCCCTTGGTTGCGCCGAGGCAGGCCCGAGGCAGAACGCCCCGCCTGACTCCCCGGGTGACGCGGCGGGGGCCTGGATCGCCGCACAAAGCCGCGAAAACCATGCCGTCAGCGCCGTCGACCTGGGGGATGCCTGCCTTCAAGCCCTAGGGTTAGCGGCAGGTTAAATGGCACGCTTTATGGCTCGGTAGCGATTATCCGGAGGGCGGAACGCGAAGCGGAAGTCGGCTCGCTCGAGGAGCCTCGCGCAGCCTGAATTCCGACTCGACGTGCGCGTGTTTCGCTAGGGTGACGCCCCCGCTACCGCTCGCACGCGGCGCGCGCCGAGTTCCGGTTTGCTGATGCGTCGAACCCGGTGATTGTGCCAATGTACGCGGCTGTAGTTCAGCAGTTCAGCCCAGCCGGGCGCGAGATTTCAAAAGCGTCGCAGCTCTTTCACGGCTTCAGGTCGTCACACCCACTTACCAGCGGAAATCATGGTCACCGAATACAGCATCCGCCCCGTTGACCCCATCCTGCCCGGCACCGAGTACTCAGGGCGTCCGACGCCACTGGTGCCTCGGCAGATCCCGTGGGGTTATAACCGCGACCGTCTGTGCGCCGTCGCGGTCGATCCGATCATCTTGTTTGCTTACTGGGAGCTGCGCGACGAGTCGATCGAGGCCGGTCGCAAGCAGCTCGGCGCTGCGGGCAATGATGCCCAGCTGACGCTGCGCGTGTTCGACACCAGCGGGCGCATCTTCGATGGCAGCAACGCGCACAGCCATTTCGATCAAGACATCCATCGCACCGATCGGCAGTGGTTCTGCCGCATCGGCAAGCCCGCCTCGACGGCGCACGTGGAGCTCGGCCTGCGCACGCGCGAGGGGCGCTTCTACCGGCTGGTGCGCTCGGGGCGCGTGGATTTTCCGCGCAACAGCCCAGCCAGCGGCGGGCCCGTCGAGTGGATGCGAGTGGTGCCGCATACGGGCATCATCGCCAGCCGCGAGACGCCCGGGGCTCCCCCCCCTCCGCCCAGTTCACCGCCGCAGTTGGGCAGCGCGGCCGCGGCAACGAACGGCGCATCGCACGCGGCAGCAGCGGGTGGCATCGAGACCTCCGGTCACTTCGAGGTGAGCGAGACCACGCCGCTGTTCGCCCAGCACTCGGTGGACTCCTGGCAGTGGTACGAGCGGCAGCCCCAGCACCTGGAGCTGGACAGCGGCTGGCAGATCGACCCCAACGATCCGAACCTCAGCTATCGCAGCGTCACCTTGCGCTGGGAGGAGCTCGGGCTCAACAGCCTCCGCTGGGAGACAGGCCCGGTGGAGACGTCCTGGCGAGCAGGGCCCTTCAGCTATCCCACGGAGGTGATCGCGCCCGCCGTGGAGCACTACGAGGGTCCGCGGCTGGTGATGCGTACCGGAGAGCAGGTGCGGGTGTTGCACGGCCCCTGGCAGATCGTGATCCGCGGTATCAACGCTCAGTCGCAGCATCGCGTGCTCGCCCGCTGGGAAATCCATCGCTCCTGGCTGAGCCTGGAGAGCCGCGCCACGGTCAGCGGTGCCGTCACGGGGCACGCCCGAGGCGTGGCGCCGGGCGCGAGCGAGCTGCGGCTCGGCGCGAGCGAGCTGCGCCTGCGCGGAGCCTCGGAGGTCTTCTTCCTGGGCGCGAGCGAGCGACGGCTGGGCGGCGCCAGCGAGACCCGCTTCCTGGGCGCCAGTCAGATGCTGATGCGGGGGCAGAGCGAGCTGCGCCTGGTCGGCCAGAGTGAGCTGAGGCTGCGCGGTCAGAGTGAGCTGAGGCTCGCCGGGGCGAGCGAGCGCCGTCTCGCCGGACAGAGCGAGCTGCGGATGGCGGGCGCCAGCGAGCGGCGTCTGGGCGGCGCCAGCGAGCGGCGCGGCGCCAGCGAAATCCGTCTGGGCGGTGCCAGCGAGATCCGTCTGGGCGGCGCCAGCGAGCTGCGCCCACAGAGCCTCTACCCGCAAACGTCCAGTGGTAAGGAGTGAGCAACGTGTCGCAAGGTTATTTCTGCCTCGTCCTGCACGCCCATTTGCCGTTCGTACGGCATCCGGAAGATCCGACGGTGATGGAGGAGCGCTGGCTGTATGAGGCCATCACCGGCACCTACCTGCCGCTGCTCCAGATGTTTGAAGGGCTCGCGACCGATCGCATCCCCTATCGCTGCACGGTCTCGCTCTCCCCGCCGCTCATCAGCATGCTGACGGACGATCTGCTGAAGACGCGCTTCGCCGAGCACCTGGATGATCTCATCCTGCTGTCGGAGAAGGAGATCGAGCGCACCGCGGGGGAGCCGCACTATCAGCGGCTGGCGCACATGTATCGCGATCGCTTCGGCAAGCTGCGCCACACCTGGCGTTGCCACGACGGCAACCTGGTCCAGGCCTTTCGCGAGCTGCAGGACGCGGGCTACCTGGAGGTGATCACCTCCACGGCGACGCACGCCTTCTTCCCGCTCATGGATCGCAACTGGGCGGCGATGCGTGCCCAGGTGCACACCGCAGCGGACCTGTACGAGCGGCATTTTGGCCGCCGCACCGCAGGCATGTGGCTGGGTGAGTGTGGCTACGTGCCCGGGGTGGACGAGCTGCTGCGGGAGGCCGGGGTACGCTACTTCTTCGTCGACTCCCATGGCCTGCGCTACGCGGATTCGCCACCGAAGTACGACGTGTACGCGCCGATGTTCTGTCCGACGGGCGTGGCCGCGTTTGCGCGCGACACCGAGTCTTCAGAGCAGGTCTGGAGCGCCGAGCACGGCTACCCTGGTGACGCGCAGTACCGCGACTTCTATCGCGACATCGGCTTTGACATGCCGCTCGATTACATCGGCCCCCACGTGCACCCCGAGGGGCACCGGCTGTACACCGGCCTGAAGTATCACGCGATCACTCACGCGCAGCTGCACGACAAGTGGGTCTATGATCCGGACGCCGCGCGGAGCCGTGCCGGGTTGCACGCCTCGCACTTCCGTGGGGAGCTGGAGAAGCAGATTCACCGCCTGGGTGCCCACATGGATCGGCCGCCGATCGTGGTCAGCCCCTATGACGCCGAGCTGTACGGCCACTGGTGGTTCGAGGGGCCCATCTTCCTGGACGACGTGTTCCGTCAGATTCACCACGACCAGCACGCCATCCAGCCGATCACCCCGAGCGACTACCTGGAGCGCCACCCCGTCAACCAGGTGGCCACCCCCTGCGCCTCGTCCTGGGGCAAGAACGGCTACAACGAGCAGTGGCTGAACGAGAGCAACGCCTGGCTGTGGCGCCACCTGCACGCCGCGGGGGAGCGCATGGTGGACCTGGCTCGCCGCTTCGGAGATCCGAGGACGGAGCTCGAGCGGCGCGCACTGCGTCAAGCCGCTCGCGAGCTGCTCCTGCTGCAGTCGAGCGACTGGCCTTTCATCATGTCGACGGGTACGACCGTCCCTTACGCGACGCGGCGCTTCAACGAACACGTGATTCAGTTCAACCAGCTGTTCGACAACCTCACCGGCGGACAGCTGGATCCCGCGCTCCTGGCGGACCTGGAGAGCCGCAATAATCTCTTCCCGGATGTTGACTACCGCCTGTACGCCATGTGATGCCGTCGCCAGCCACGCGGATCGCTGATTTTCCAGGCTCCGCGGGTTTCTCTCGGCAGCTTCCTCGGGGCTTGCCCCCTGGAGGCGTGCTTCGTGCGGGCTTGGCGGCGTTGGCTTCGTGATATCAGCAGATGAAAGCAGTGAGAGCGGCTCCCAGAGCTCGCCCCTCTCGGGCGGCTCTGGGCGGCGGCTCTCAGTTTTGTTCGTGGCGTCGGAGCTGGCGCCATTTCGGAAGACGGGTGGCCTGGCAGACGTGGCTGGGGCGCTGCCCAAGGCGCTCGCAGCGCGGGGCATCGACGTGCGCATCGTCACGCCGCTGTACGCGGGCATGTCCTGGGACAGTCAGGAGCGCCTGGACGGCGTGCTGCGCGTGCCGATGTATTACGGCCACGGGCGCGCGGCGGTGCGCCTGGGGCGCCTGCCGGGCAGCACGGTGCCCGTGTACTTCATCGAGCATCACGCCTATTTCGATCGCCCGCATCTGTACGGGCCGCCGGGCGACGCTTACTCCGACAATCTCGAGCGCTTCTCCTTCTTCTGCCGCTCCGCGCTGGAGCTGTGCAAGGCCGTCGGCTTCACGCCGGACATCGTGCACGCCCACGACTGGCAGACGGCGCTGCTGCCCGTCTACATCAACACCGTGGAATGGGGGCAGCCGCTGCACGGCGCCGCATCCATCTTCACCATCCACAACATGGCTTACCAGGGCGTGCACGAGTCCGGGGCCATGTTCATCACGGGCCTGGGGCGTGAGCACTATCACTCGGGTGAGTTCGAGCACTTCGGCGACCTGAACCTGATGAAGGCGGCGCTGGTGCACTCGACCTTGCTGTCTACCGTCAGCCCCACCTACTGCAGAGAGATCCAGACGCCGGCGTTTGGCTACGGCCTGGACGGCGTACTCGCGCGCAGGCACTGGGATCTGGTCGGCATTCTCAACGGCATCGATACCGGCGAGTGGAACCCCGCCACGGATCCGCATCTGCCCGCCCGCTATGACGTGGAGCAGCTCGAGCGCAAGACGCAGTGCAAGCTCGCGCTGCAGGCCGAGCTGGGCTTGCCCGTCGACGAGAAGGTCGCGCTGATCGGTGTGATCGGCAGGCTCACTCACCAGAAGGGCTTTGACGTCCTGGCGCACGCCCTGCCCCGCCTGTTCGACTGGCAGGCGCAGATCGTCCTGCTCGGCACTGGGGATCGCGACGCCGAGGATTTCTTCTCGTATCAGAGTCATGCCCGGGGGGATCGCTTCCGCGCCGTGATCGGCTTCAACGACGCACTGGCTCACCGCATCGAGGCGGCCTCGGACCTGTTCCTGATGCCCTCACGCTTCGAGCCGTGCGGTCTCAATCAGATGTACAGCTTGCGCTACGGCACGGTGCCCGTCGTGCGGCGCACGGGCGGCCTCGCCGACACCGTGCAGAACTACGTCGAGGCAGACGGCTCCGGCACGGGCTTTCTCTTTGAAGACCTGACGGCGGATGCGCTGGCGAACACGGTGGGCTGGGCGCTCTCGACCTACTACGATCGTCCGCAGCACTTCGCCAGGCTGCGCCGCAGCGGCATGCTGCAGGACTTCAGCTGGGCGCGGGCTGCGGATGCCTACGAGGCACTGTATCGTCGCGCTTATCGCACCCGGCGCGGACACGACTTTCCGGGTTGAGCGATGAAGGCCGTGGCGCGAGCGGCTCGCGCGGGCCTGGTGCTGCTGGCCTGCGCCTGTACCCGAGCAGAGCCAGGCGCTGCGGGCTCGGCAGCGGCGGGCGGCGCGCGAGCAGGCAGCGCAGGGGCCGCTAGCAGCGCTGCCGCGGGTACCCTTTGCCGCTGCCGGCCACCCCGGCTTCGAGAGCCCTGGCGGCTCCGGCGCTGGCGGAGCAGGCACCAAGGCGACGAGCAACACGCCCGGGCCGGGCGGTGTGGTGCGATTCGTGGCCATCGGCGGCGGCCCCAGTCCCGAGAGCAACGAGGTCTCGCTCGAGCAGGACATCGATCTGGTACGGCGTGCCCTGCCGGAGCCAGGCATCGTGCTGTTCGCTGGCGGCAGCAATGCGCCGAGCGTGCGCGAGCTCGATCCCATACCGAAGGGAGATCCGGTGCGCACGGCGCTCGGGGAACTGTTTGCGCCGCGCAGCGGGCGCCAGAGCCGCTACCGGACCCCGCGCTTCAGCGCCGAGCGGGCCACCCTCCAGAACGTCGAGGCCGCGCTCGACCAAGCTCTCAGCCAGAGCGGCCCGCCCTTGCTGATCCATGTAGCCGGCCATGGCGAGCAGGGTCCGGATCCGCGCAGCAACCTGGTCGCGCTCTGGGGCGGTGGCGCGTTGAGCGTCAGTCACCTGGCGGAGCTCCACGAGCGGCACGCGCGCGCTCTGCGCATCGTGGCCACCAGCTGCTTCTCCGGCGGCTTCGCCGAGCTGATCTTCGCTCGGGCGGATGCTGGCGAGGGGCGGCCCTCTGCCGTGCCCCGCTGCGGGCTGTTCGCGGGCACCTGGGATCGCGAGACCAGCGGCTGCGATCCAAACCCGG
Organism: Polyangiaceae bacterium; assembly: GCA_025937895.1. Taxonomy (GTDB): domain Bacteria; phylum Myxococcota_A; class Polyangia; order Polyangiales; family Polyangiaceae; genus SZUA-265. Next base: position 7,253 of record JAICQL010000220.1, read on the forward strand.
ACCGGCGAGCTCAGGAGAGCTATGGGCTGCACTTCGTGCATGCGCTCTCGGGCAAGCGCAAGGATGGCGCGGCACTCGAGCTGAAAGCTGCGGATTTCGATCGCGACGGCAAGATCGGGCTCCTGGACGCCCACACCTGGGCCAGCATCGAGGCTGTCTCGTTCGACGTGCCCACGACCACCTCCGAACGCTGGCTGCGTCACGTACGGCTCGGCAGCGCGCCGATCGACGAGCAGCTCTTGCCGGAGACTCTGGCCCTGGTCCGGCAGCTCGGCAATGCGCTCAGCCTGCCCGACGAGCAGGCGGTGGCCCGGCGCTGGCAGGAGCTGACGCCCCAGCTGACTCAGCTCGGCTCGCGGATCGATCAGGCGGAAGAAGAGCTGGCGGCGCGCGAAGCGGCGCAGGCCACCTTGCTGCTCGAACGATGGCCCGTGCTCGACGACCCCTTTCATCCTGATTTCGAGCCCACCTTCGAGCTGCACCGGCGGGATATCCAGGCTGCGCTGAACGGCTCACCCGAGGCGCGGGCGCGCGCGCAGGCGAGCGCGGAGGTCGCGGTCGCGTACGAGGCGCTTCGCGCTCTTCAGCTGGAAGAGGCGCGCGTGGCACGGCTGCACCTCGGGTACGAGACCTTGCACCGCGCGGCCGCGCTGATGAAGCGCGGCGGCACGGCCGCCAGCTACTATCGTAGCCTGCTGGAGTGTGAGCGGGCCGCGCCCTGATCAAGGCCGCACCCGTGCATCAAGGCCGCACCCCGATCGAGACAGCGCCGGGCGAAAGGCCCTCAGCCCTTCGGGGCCGGTACTCCCAGCGGCACCTTGACGCGGTCGTCGGCGGCCAGTCCCTTCAGCACCTCCACCGTGACGCCGTCGCTCAGGCCGAGCTCCAGAGGGCGCCGTTCGAAGCGCTGCGGCGCGCTCTGTACCTCCACGAAGGGGCGCCCGTTCTCGAACTGCAACAGCCGCTCGTTGATGGCCAGCACGCTGTCGCGCCGATCCAGGATGATATCGGCATTGGCGCTGTAGTTTGCTCGCACGAAGCTGCCGGGCGGAATCAGCAAGGCAGCGCGCACCTCGAACTCGATGGTACCCTCGCGGTTGGTACCCTTGGGCGAGATGTACTCCAGCTTGCCCTCGAACTTCTGCCCGCTGAGCGCGCCGATGGAGATGCTGGCCGCCATGCCCTCTGCCAGCTTGCCCACGTCGCTCTCATCCACGAAGCCCTGGAAGATCATGTCTTGCATGTCCGCCACGGAAGCGATGGTCGTGCCCTCGTTGAAGTTATTGCTCTCGATCACGGACGCGCCAATCTTCACCGGCACGTCGATGACCATGCCCTCCACGGTGGAGGTGACGACGTTGGACACCTTGCCCGAGCCGCGGATCGCGCCCTCCTTGATCAGCTGCAGGTTGTTGCTGGCCGCCGAGACCTCCTGCTCCGCGAGCTGAAACTCCAGCTCGCTGCGGTTGAAGTCCGCCTCCGGGATCAGGCTCTGCTTCTTGAGCTCGTGCAGGCGCTGGTACTCGCGCCGGCGTGTCTTGAGGCTGATCTGCGCGGCGGCCAGGCGTGCCTCCGCCGTGTTCAGGTTGACCACGTTGGGCACGATCTTGATCTCGGCGATCACGTCACCCCCGCGCACAATCTGCCCGGGCACCACGGCCAGGCGCTGCAAGATGCCCGAGACGCGCGGCTTGATGCTCACCTCTCGGCGCGGGACGATGGCCCCCGCAGCCACCGTTTTCTGGATGATGGTGCGGCGCTCGGGGCTCGCGGTCTTGAAGACCTGCGGCTCTTCCTTCGACTTCTGGTAGAGGAACGCCAGCGTCCAGGCAAACGCGCCCAGGATGAGGATCGACAGCAACCAGGGCACAACACGACGGATCATTCGGACCTCAGAGCAACGACGGGACGGATGCGGGCTGCATGCCGCGCGGGAGCGATGCCGGCGAGCAGCCCCGCCAGCACGAGCACCAGCGCAGCAGCGAGCGCGGCAGTCAAGTTCACGCTGGGCGCGGCCAGCGGCCCCTCACCGCTCGCCGTGTAGCGCGACAGAAGCTCCAGGCCGCCCACGCCCGCCACCACCCCCAGGTAGCCCGCGAACGCGGTGAGCAAGCCAGCCTCCTGCAAGACCAGCGCGATGACCGAACCCGGCGTCGCGCCCAGCGCTTTGCGCACGCCAAACTCGCGGGTGCGCTCCTTCACGCTGATCAGCATGATGTTGCTGACCCCCAGCGCCCCCGCCAGCAGCGTGCAGACGCACACGAACCAGACAAAGCCCTGGATGCCGCGGAACAGGGTGCGCACCCGGTCATATTGCTTGGACAGGTTGAAGGAGCCGATCGCCCGCGGATCTTCGGGATGTGCCTGGTGGCGCAGGGCCAGCGTGCGCCGCAACAGCTTCTCCAGCTCCTCGGCATCAGCTCCCTCTTGCGCCCGCACCGCCATCGAGCCCACCCGACCGCCAGCGTTGAAGGCGAGCTGAAAGGTCGTGAAGGGCACGATCACGGTGTTGTCGGCGCGCTCCGCCTCGTCTCCGCCCAGCACCGAGGCCATCACCCCGACGATCTGAAAATACACGCCACGAATGCGCAGATATTCACCGATCGGGTCGACCGAGTCCGGGATGAGCACATGGCGCACGGCCTGACCGATCACGACCACCTTGCGCCGCTCGATCAGATCCGTCTCATTGATGAAGCGACCGAGGTAGGGCCGGTCCACCGCGACCTTCAGATAGTCCGGGGTCTCGCCACGCACGCCGAAGTTGCTGACTTGCTCACCGTAGCTGACGTTGGTGCCCTGCCGCCAGCCGCCAACCTCCACGTTGGGCGCCACTGCCTCCACCCCCGGCAGCTCGCGCACGGCGGGCACGTCATCTGCGTTCAGGCGGATGCGCCGGGCCAGCGCCAGGCCGGCATGCGGCCGGGAGGTGTTGCCGCCCCACACGTACACGTTGTTTGCCGTCAAACCCGCCATGTTCCGCGTCACCCCGCCCTCCAGCCCGCGGCCGATGCCCAGCATCACCACCAGCATGAAGGCCCCCCAGAACACGCCCCACGCCGTCATCGCCGTGCGCAGCGGGTTTTTCTGCAGGGTGGAGAAGACCTCGTGCCAGTTATCCAGATCGAACATGACGCCCTAGCTCCGCCTCAGGCCGTGGCGTTCCGCATGGCCACCACCGGCCGCACACGCGCGGCCGCCAGTGCCGGCAAGAGCCCCGCCAGCACTCCGGCGGCGACCAGCAGCAACATCGCCACCACCGCCACCCGCACGTCGACGGTGGGGTCCCGGACGTAATCGTTCTCGGGCAGGTGCCGGCGCAGGGCCTCCACCAAGCCCACCCCACCAACCAGCCCGACATAGCCCGCAAAGGACGTGAGCACCAGCGCTTCCAGCAACATCATCGAGACGATGGAAAACGGCGTGGCCCCCAGCGCCTTGCGGATGCCGATCTCCAGGGTGCGCTCCTGCACGGAGATGATCATGATGTTACTGACACCCACGATGCCAGCGAACAGTGTGCCAATGCCGACCGCCCAGACAAAGCCCTGGACCCAGTCAAAGACGTTCATGATCTTGCTGAAGCGCTGCAGATTGTTGCTGACCAGCACGGCGCGACGGTCCGCGGGATCAAAATGGTGGCGCGACGCCAGCAGCTGGCGGCTGGCCAGGGCCAGCGCCTCACTCTCGGCCACGCTCGCGGCGCCGGTCGTGAACATGATCTGATGCACCTGGTTGCTGCCGTGGTACACGAGCTGCGCGGTGGACATGGGCACATAGATGATGCGCAGCTCGCCCTCCCCGCCCACGTCCTCAAAGACCCCCACCACCTCGTAGTTGACGCCGCGCACGTTGATGAGCTGCCCCAGCGGATCGTCGGCGCCGAACAGCACGCTCTGGACGGTGCTGCCGATGACCGCCACCTTGCGTCGCTCGCTCACGTCCAGCTCATTGATGAAGCGGCCGGCGGTCATGAGCGTGCGCTCGAGATACTGGTGATCCGGATGGCAGCCGCGCACCTCGAAGGCCGCCGTCTTGCTGCCGCGGCTGACGGCGGCGGAGCCCGGCAAGTAGAAGCGGCCGGTCAGGTGCCCCACACCCTGGAGCTCCGTGCGGAACGCGTCCATGTCGGCGTTCTTGAAGTTGATGGGGCGCCCTGGGCCGCGCCCGTCGAAGGGCAGCGCGGTGCGACCGCGGCGCAAGGTGATCGAGTTGGTCGCGTCATCCCGAAACGACCACTCCACGGCGTGGCGCAGGCCGTTGCCGGCGGCGATCAGGATCACCAGCAGGAAAATGCCCCAGGCCACGCTGCTGGCGGTGAGCGCCGCGCGCAGCTTGTGCCGCCGCAGCACGTCAAACACCTCGTGCCAGGTGTCCAGGCTCATGCCGCACCGCGCTGGATGCGGCCGTCGCGCAGCACGATCACGCGGTCGGTGAGCTCCGCGATGTCGGGCTCGTGGGTAACGATGACCATGGTGATCCCCTGCCGGTTGATGCTGCGCAGCAGCTCCATCAGCTGGACCGAGGTGGCGGAGTCCAGCGCACCCGTCGGCTCGTCGGCAAGCAGCAGGCGGGGCTTGGCAATCAACGCGCGCGCGATCGCCACTCGCTGCTTCTGACCGCCGGAGAGCTGGCTGGGCAGGTGGTGAGCCCGCTCTGCCAGATCTACCTTCTCCAGGTACTCCAGAGCCAACCGGTTGCGCTCCTTGCGCGGGACCCCCTGGTAATAGAGCGGCAAGGCAACGTTCTCCAGGGCGGTCTTGAAGGGGAGCAGGTTGAAGGACTGAAAAACGAAGCCAATGAAGCGGTTTCGGTATTGCGCGGCTCGCCGTTCGCCCAAATTCTGAATCAAAGTGTCTGCCAGGTAGTAGCTGCCGGTGTCGTAGTCATCCAGGATGCCCAGGATGTTCAGCAGCGTGGATTTGCCCGAGCCCGAAGAGCCCATGATGCTCACCAGCTCACCCTCGTGGATGGTGAGGCTCAGGTCCTTCAGCACGTGCAGCGCGCTGCTCCCGCTCTGATAGGACTTGTTCAATCCCTGTAGACGGATCAGCGCGTGTCGCGGGTCAGTGGCTGACGGTGAGGACGGGAACATGACAAACCGGCTGGCTCTGGGCAGACTGCCATAACATGGCGATTCGTCGCGTAGATTCCAGCCTCGTCGCCGGTGAACGCTTGCTCGTGGCGGAGCTCGATGCACGGCTGACCGTTGAGCCAGATGGTGGCGATGTGGGAGTCTTCCTGCGGGCCCACTCCAGCCGCAGCGCCTCGCGCCTGATCTTCGCGGCGGGCAAGCTGCCGGGGCTGCGGCGGTACACGCTGTGCCATCGCTACGAGCCCTTCTGGATGAAGCCTGCGGTGGGTACGCGCCTGCGCGACGTGCCGGCGGAGACGCAGTTCCTGCTAGGCGAGCTGAGCGCGGGTGGCTGGCTGCTGTATGTGCCGCTGATCGACGAGCCCTGGCGTTTCTCGCTGCGGGGCCATCCGGAGGGGCGGCTCGAGCTGCTGGCGGAGACCGGCGATCCACACCTGGGCGGACAGGGTGGCCTGGCGCTCTTCCTGGCGCTGGGCGAGGACCCGTTCGCGCTGCTCGCCACCGCTGCGCGCAGCGTCGCTGCTCGGCTCGGACCGCGCTGCCAGCTGCGCGCCGACAAAGGCCCGCCGGAGCTCATCGACGGCTTCGGCTGGTGTACCTGGGACGCATTTTATCAGGAGGTCAGCGCCGCTGGGGTCCGCGCTGGTCTCACCAGTCTTCGCGCGGCGGGCATCACCCCGCGCTTCGTGATCCTGGACGACGGCTGGCAGACGGTTCGGACCCTACCGACCGGGGAGCGCCGCCTCAGCGGCTTCCACGCCAACGAGAAGTTCGATCACGATCTCACACCATTGATTCGCGAAGCCAAGGGCACGTTCGGGGTGCAGCGCTTCTTGGTTTGGCACACCCTCAATGGCTACTGGGGCGGGGTCGACGGTGAGGCGCTGCCGGGCTACTCGGTGGTGGAGCAAGCGCGGCGCTTCGGTGAAGGCGTCCTCACCCACATGCCCCGACTGAACGAGGACTGGTGGGGTGGCCTCGTCGGTCTGGTGCCAGAGTCGAGCATCGAGCGCTTCTTCGACCAGTATCACGCTTCGCTGGTCGCGCAGGGGGTGAATGGAGTCAAGGTCGACAGTCAGGCGACGCTGGAGGCGCTGGGAGCACGTCAAGGCGGCCGCGTGCGGCTCAACCGTGTCTACCGCGAGGCGCTGGAGCAGA
>JAICQL010000330.1 GCA_025937895.1 Polyangiaceae bacterium
AACACATGAGCCGGGTCGAGCACATGATCTGGGTCGACTATGGCACCACCCGGCCCGCGCACGTCGGCACGTACGACGGCGTGCCGGTCATCTGGCTCTATCGTCGCGGACCGTGACCAGAGCCTCGACTTGCTGGTCAGCAGCGGCTCCAGGGCGTTGGTTACGGAGCCGCACCCGCCGATCTGCGCCCCAGACCCTGCGATCGGCGGCTCCGGCCCCGCGGGCAACGCGCGCGGAAACAGCAGGAAACCTGCCTCATCCTACAGGCGCGCAGATCCACTCTTGACGAGAAGCTCCAGGTATGAGCGATTGCGGGCGCCGGGTCATTAGCTCAATTGGTAGAGCAGTGGATTCTTAATCCATTGGTTGAAGGTTCAAGTCCTTCATGACCCACGAAACTTCCTCAGCGCGGCTCGGCCTGCCGTGCTCGTCCCCTCCCGCTGCCCGCCTCGAGTCACGAGGCGCCGACTCGCAGCAGAGGCGGCAGGCACGGCTCTGAGAGCACTCCGCAGACCCATCGATCCGCGACGTAACGGATAAGTGGTAGTGCCAGCGACGCGCGATGCCGTGATGCGCCGAACGCCGTGATGCGCCCGAACGCGGTGGGCGCCACGCCCAGCGAACACACCGCCCGGGCACGCCGCGCTCTTCGCGCAGTCTCTTCGGCGCGCCTTGCTCTCGCCAGCGCCGCGCGTGGGTGATGCCGATGTCGTAGCGTGATTTGGTCATCAGCTACCTGGCAGAAACGCGACCAGCGGGGCGCGTTGGCTGGCGCCAGAGGCTGTGGAGCGCGCAGAATGCGCGAAAATCCGCTCGTAAATGCCTGCGAGAGTCGAGGGTAGCTTTGGTATGCGGCTTGCGAGGTGGGGCTCGCTTTGCTGGCCCTTGGTGAAACCTGCCCTCCGGGGTTGTTCGAGGAGTTCGAGATCTCGCGGACTCAGCTGCCGGCTTTGCCGGGAGAGCTGGTGGTGCTGGGGCTGTCGGAGAGCTGGGGAGAGCTGTCGCGGGAGGCGCTGGAGGGGTTGCGGGCGGAGCTCGATCAGCTGGGCGCGGCGCTGCTGCTGATCTCGACGGGGGAGCTGGTCTGTGTGCGGCCGGGGGTGCAGCCGCGAGCGGTGGTGCGCTCCTCGCGGGTGCGGCAGCTCTGGCCGAGTGGGCTGGGGCCGTGGCATCGGGCGCCGGCGGCGAACGCGGGCGGCCCGGGCTGTGTGAGCGCGCGGCGCGCATCGCTCACCCTGGCGTTGATCGATGAGCACGGGGTGGTGTGCTGGCTGCGGCGCTCGGCGCAGGGCGCGAGCTCGCTCGCGCAGCTGAAGGAGGCGCTGGCGCAGGCGCGGCTGCAGCTGCATGGCAATCAGCGGCTGGCGAGCGGTGCGCGGCAGCGAGACACTCTGCCGTTCTCGCGCGCGGAGCTGGCCGCGGGCTTGATCGCTGCGCTCGAGGCGACGTTTGGGGAGGGCGAAGCCCGGCATGCGCCGGTGGGCGCAGGCGGCGCGGGTGGACTGCCGCGCGCGCCGCGCTCCTGCCGGTGACGGTTGGCCTGCGGGCAGCGCGCGTCGCTCCGCGGCAGCCGCTTCGAGCCATGACGCCCGTCGCACGGGGCGCGGGCGCCCGTAACGAAGGAGGAGACAGCAATGGCCAACATCATCTCTCGTCGCAATGCGCCGCCCTCGCAGCTCGCAGGGCGTCAGTCAGAGTGGGATCCGTTCGAGCGCATGCGCGAGCTGATGCGCTGGGACCCATTCCAGGAGCTGAGCAGTCGCTGGTTTGGAGGCGAGCCGCAGAGCTTCATGCCGAGCTTCGATGTGCGGGAGGAAAAGGACGCCTTCGTCTTCCAGGCTGATCTGCCCGGTATCCCCGAGGAGAACATCGACATCAGCCTGACGGGCAATCGCCTGAGCATCAGCGGCAAGCGCGAGGAGGAGCAGGTCTCGAGCGAGGCAGGCCCGTATTACTGTCGCGAGCGCTCGTATGGCTCGTTCTCGCGTACGTTCACCTTGCCGGAGGGCGCCGACGCCGATCGCATCGAGGCGCGCATGAGAGATGGCGTGCTCTCCCTGCGCGTGCCCAAGGCGGCGGAGGCGCAGCCGAAGCGCATCGCCGTGCAGGGCAGCGGCGGCGAGCTCCGCGGCAAGACCTGAGCGGAGGCCGCAGCCGGGTGTGCTCGCGCCTCAAACACCCCGAGCACCAAACCAGCGCGCCCATGGCGGCTCCGCCCGCGCCGCTCGCCCGAGGTCACTGGGCGCCGAGCCCCCCGCATCCCTTGCCCGCCTCCCTTGCCCGCGCCCCTTGCCCACCGAGCGCACTCCGCTCGGCCTCAGCGAGCTCAGTCGTCGCCGACCAGCGGCCCCTCGCCGCGACCGGCATCGGCGCCGGCGTCGGGGGCGGGAGCGCCCGCATCGGGCTCGGGCGCGGGTTCGCCCTCCGCGCTCACGATGGGGTTGGCGGCGGGAGCACCGGCGTTGTCCGGCTCCGGCGGAGGCGCGGGGACCGGCGCCCGCTCCGCCGGATCGGCGGCGGGCATCGCGCCTGCGGGCATTGAATCTCCGGTCGCTCCGGGGATCGCCAGGCTGTCCTCGCTCGCCTGCGGGAAGGGATCCGGCTGAGGATTGAGACAGCTCCCAGCCGCGAGCAGCAGCAGGGCCCCGGCAAACCCCCAGCCCGCAAAGCAGCGGGGCGGACGGGGCCGCGAGGCAGGGCGACGGGGGCGCATGGGGAGCGCCACTGTACCACCTCGTCCCCGGCGCGCCCGCACTCTGAAGCGCAGTGGAAACCCTCTCGTGCGCCGCCGGGCTGCGGGCCGCGCGAAGGCCGTGCGCTAATCGCCTTCTTCTGGAACACCGGCGTCGCCGGGAGCCCTACCGGCGTCCGCGGCCCGGGTGACGGCGGACGCCCCGGCATCGGCTGGCGCGGGGCCGGCGTCTTCAGCACCGTCGGTGGGGCTCGGCCCGGACTGCGGCCCGCCAAGGCTCTCCCCATCGTCGGGCGAGCCATCGTTCGGCGAGCCGCCGTTCGAGAAACCGGGCGGCTCTGTGCTGGCAGGCGGAGTCGAGGCACCGGGGTAAGGGTTCCCGGAAGACAGCGGAGTCGTGTCCGGCTGGGGATTGAGGCAGCCCCACGACAAGGCCAGCCCGAGGGCAGCGCACGCAGCGAGCCAGCGCAAGCTCATGGCTGCTGCCCGAGTGAGCCCGAGTCCGGACCTGCGTCGAGCTGACCCGCATCCGGGTCGCTGGAACCGGGGCTGGCAGGCGCCTGCTCGGCGGGCTCGTCGACGATGAAATCATTCGACCCCGAGCCGGGGGTCACGCCGTTGCCAGCGCCGTTCGGGTTTTCTGGCGTGACGACCGGCGAGGAATCGTTCCGGCTGGAAGGCTGATCGTCGGTGAGCGGATTGAGACAGCCGGCGAACCCATACGCAAGGCACAACGCGGCCAGCCAAATGGCACAACTCGAGCCAAACCAGGATCGAGGTGCCAGCATCGGGCGCTCAGCCCTCATCGCCCGCCTCCTGGCCCGCATCCACCGCTCCGCCATCCACGCTCCCGGCGTCCGGCGCACCCGCATCTGCGGCGCCGCCGGGCGAGGCAGGCTGATTCGAGCCCCCGCCTGCAGCGCCCGAGGTCGAGCTGCCACCGGTATTCATGGGCGCCTCGCCGCCAGCCCCTGCGCCCGCCGAATTCAGAGGTGCGCTGCTGCCGCCGGTCCCGCTGGCCGTGGGGCCCGTGCCGCCCGCTCCGGGCAGGCTCGTGGGGAACTCGTCCGCATCGGGGTTGAGGCAAGCCCACGCGCCGAGCAGCGCCAGGGCCACCGCGGCCCGCGCACGCCAGCGAGAGAACGACTCCCGGCGCGCCATGGCTCAGTCCTCCTCCGCCGGAGCACCGGCGTCCGGAGCACCGGCGTCGGGCGCGGGCTCGGCTGGGCTATCTTCGCCGGTGCTGCCCCCGGCACCTGGCGCTCCGGGACCGGGGCTTTCCGTATCGTTGAAGTTTGGCGAGCTGCCCGCGGAGCCCTGGTTGCTCGGCGGCTGCGAACCGACGTCGACGACTGGCTCCTGGGATTCCCTGTTCGTCGGCCATTCGTCCGGCAGCGGGTTGAGACAGGCCCCCACCAGGCAGGCCCCGAGGACCCACCAACCCCAGCGCTGCGGCGCGCGAGTTGGAGAAGGGAACTTTCGCAAGAGCAGTCCAGCCTACCGTTTAAGCAAGAGCTCTGCCAGGCGCCGGCACAACTGCGGCAGCTGGCGCGCATTGTGCCATTTCTGGCACTTCTGGCACAAGAACTCAACCAGCTGACCGGCGCTTGGCATCAAAGGCCTCTCGTGCTCGTTCCCCCGCCGCCAGCGCCGCCAGGTTGCGCTCCACCCTGCCCTGCTCCAGCTCGCTCGCGCACTGCTCCAGCTCGCCGATCAGCAGCCGCAGAGCGCGAGCCACCTCATCGGCGTTGCTGTCGAGCACGTCGCGCCACATCTCCAGCGAGCCGCCAGCACCGCGGGTGATGCGCTCGAACGCTGGCCCGGCAGCCTCCAGCGCCTGCTGCTGCTCGCCCAGGGCCATCAGCACGCTCGCCACCAGGCGCGGCGCGTGGCTGGTAACGGCCACCGCGCGATCGTGTGCGGCGGCGGTCATGCGCACGGGCCGCGCACCGATCAGGGTCACCAGTCGCGCGACGGCGGCCAGCGCCTCCGGCTGGCACTGCTCGGGGCACAGCACCCAGGGCCGCCCCTCGAACAGGCCGGCGGTGAGCGCGGAGCGGTCGGCGCCGGCTCCGGCCATGGGGTGACCGGGGACGAAGCGCGCCGCGTGCCCCGACGCCAGCGCCGCCGCGGAGATGGTGCGCTTGCTCGAGCCGCAGTCGGTGACGACGCTGCCCTGCGCCAGGGCTCGCTCCAGCCAGCCGGCGATGGTGGCGACCGGGGTGGCCACGCAGATCAGCTCCGAGCCGTGAAAGGCGCGCTGGACCGCCGCCTCGTCCTGCTCGGCGATGACCTCATCGACCAGGCTGGCGAGCAGCGGATTGTGCAGACTCTGCTCGCGCTCGATGCCCACCAGGCGCAGCCCCGGCAAGCGCGCGCGCAGCGCACAGGCGAGCGAGCCGCCGATCAGGCCGAGCCCGACGATGCACAGCTGCGACCACGCCTCCAGCGGAGCGGACGCGCACAGCGACGCGGACTCGGAGGAGCCGGTGGTGACCATCCCGCCCATGGCCTAGCGCTCCGCTCGCCCCGGCGTCAAACCGCGTTTGCGGCGCGCCGCGCGCGCGCGCCGTGCTGGGCCGAGCCGCGACGGGCACGGCGCTTGCGCGAGGCCGCGGGCTGCTCGATGCGGCGCTCGGCAAAGTCTGCCTCCAGCTCCGAGAGCGTGCGGCTGAGCTCCGCGTTGCCGGGCAGCGCCGCGGTCATCAAGCTGGCGCTGCTGACCCGGGCCGCGCGGCGCCGCTGCTTCTTGCTGCTCGGGGGCTGGGCGCCCTCGCCCGGCTTGCGGCGCTGACCGGACTCAGGGCTCTGCTCGAGCTCGGGCAGCACAGGCTCCGGCGCGAGCGGCGCCAGCGGCGGCAAGGCGTGCACGGGCGCCGGCGCGGGCGAAGCCTCGGGCAGTGCCGCGAGGACCGCCAGGCACGGCGCCACGTCCACCCGCCAGCGGCGCTGCACCTGACAGCTCGCCGCGCGCTGCTCGACCACGCGGTAGCCGAGCGGCTGCAGCGGCGGGGTGGCCCGCGCGATCGCGAGCGCCTGAGCGGCCCGCCGCGACGAGGGCAGCGGGCGGAAGATGAACGGGGGCGGCGGCGGCACGTCGGCGACGCGATGGGGCAAGACGATGCGCGAGAGATCGAGCTGGAGCGGGCCGGGCGAGAGCGTGGTGGGCTGCGCAGCTGCCGGCGCCAAGGCTGCGGGCACGACCGGGCGAGAGGGCGGCGCCGCGTCGGGCTCCAGCGCAAACGGCTCGCGCGCAGCGGAGTCGACACGAGACGGCTGCCGTGCGGCGCTGGCAGCCCGCTCGGGGTAAAGGCAACGCACGGGCGGGCTCACCGGGCTCCACGGCAGCTCGGGCTCGGGGGGCTCTAGCTCGCGGGACTCGAGCTGCTGCGACTCGGGCTGCTGCGTCGCGAGCTGCGTCTCGGGCTCCGCGGCCAGGGTCCGCTCGGGGCGAGCCACCCGCAGCACCGCCCGCACTGGACCGCCCGGCAGCAGGCACACCCAGCGAGCACCGTGGTGCAGCTCCGGGTTGTCATTCGGGAACTCGCTCGCACTGGCAGGTAGGTAAGGTGCGTACACGGTGGGATGGAAACGGTACGGCGCGCCATCCCGCGCGGACAAGAATCAGGCGAGCGCCGCGTCACGCGCGTGAGCTACAGGCGCTCCGGGCACAGAGCACTCGTTCAGCGCCGGCGATTGCGGCGGCGCGCGCCGAAGCGCCCGTCGTCGCTCTCGACCTCGGCGCCGCGCCCGCGCTCGCGCTGCCGCGTACGGCCGCGACCGGCGGCGCGCGCCGGCGGCCGCTCGGTGCTGCCCTCGGCGCGACGGCCCTT
>JAICQL010000145.1 GCA_025937895.1 Polyangiaceae bacterium
AAGTTGGCCAGCTCCAGCGCCTCGGGCGGAGCCACCACCACGCGGTACAGCACGATGCGATCCGCCGCAGCCTCGATCAGATCGAGCACGTAGTCCATGCGGGTGATCAGCGCGTGGATGTCGTCGCGATCGAACGGGGTGATCCAGGTCTCGTGCAGGCGCTTGATGGTCTCGTGCGTGATGCTGTCAGCCGATGTCTCGGCGTCTTTGATCTTGACGTACAGCTGGCGCGCCACCTCATCGACGGCGGCCTCCGCGTTCTCGTCATCCGTGGACTGATATGCGCGAGCCGCACCGCCGTTCCCCACCTCCAGCCGGCCCATCAACTCGACCAGCATCCGTGCCGCTTCCACGCTGCGCTGTGCGTGTCGCGAGAATGCATCGAAAAATGCAGCGTCTCGCTTCTTTCCAGAGGCGAACATGCGGCGGACCTTAGTGTGTCGATGCTGTGAGGGAAAGGCGAAGATTCGCCGAAACACGTCTTCCGGTTTGGGGGCCGTTCCAGCCGGAATGGCGCGGCTCAGCGAGGGCTTCGCTCGACCCCCAGCCGCTGCGCTTCCGCCAGCGGGAAATCCACGTGAATGTGGTTTCCGTCGGGATCGTTTACATTGATCTGACAGATCTCGAAATCATCCACGATGCCGACCCGGTACGGCACGCCGTGCGCTTTCAGTCGTGCCAAAAAGGCCTCCAGATCGCGGGCCGCGAACGCGAAATGCTGGAGCCGCAGATCGCCCGTGGTGGGAGTGAGCTGCTGCCGCTCGACGAGGTGCACCGCAGGCTGGCTGCCGCAATACATCCAGGCGCCGCCGAAGGAGAACTTGGGGCGCGGCCCGGCGGGCATCCCCAGTACCTCGGAGTAAAAGGCCTTCATCTGTTCCAGCCGAGTGGTGCAGACATTGATGTGATCCAGGCGCTCGAGCCCCATGGGCGCCTCATACCACACGTGCCGGGCCCGGCGGCACCTGCACGGGCGGCGAGGGCGTGCAGGCGGGCGAGGGGTTGGCAACGGCCAGGTGAGGCTGCCTGCGGCCCGCCCGGGCTGCCCTCGGCCTGCGCGCGCCAGCCGGGCCGAAGGGGTTGCGGCCCCGCCCGCAGCGAGTACCGTCGCGACGTGACCCCGGCATTGAACGAATATTTGCTGGAGAGCGCCCTGGTGCTGGTGCTGGTGATCGGCCTCGGCTGGCTCGCCACGTATGCGGCACGGCGGGCGGGCGTGGCGCGCGCCGCGGGCTCGCTGGAGCTGGTGGCCCGCCTGCCGCTGGAGGCGCGGCGCTCAGTGTACGTGGTGCGCGTGCTCGACCAGGTGCTGATCCTGGGCGGCAGTGAGTCCGGCATCTGCAAGCTGGGGGAGCTGCCGGAGAGTGCGCTCGGCGAGCTGCGCCGGGCACAGCCGGCAAGCTGGGCGGCGCTGCTCGCCGCTCGCTGGGGACGCGGGGCGCCGTGAACGCCGACGTGCTCGGCCGCCCGCTGGCCACGGTGCTGGTGCTGGCTCTGGTGGGTCTGCTGCCGTTTGCCTTCATGGCGCTCACCTCGTTCGTGAAGATCGCCACGGTGCTCTCGATCGTGCGCGGCGCGATTGGCGCGCAGAGCGTGCCGTCCAGCACCGTCGTGATCGCGCTCAGCGCGGCGCTCACACTGATTGCCATGGCTCCCGTGGGCGTGAAGATCGCCGAGCGCCTGGAGCCGGTGCTCGCGCGCTCACTGGGCGATCCGAGCGAGCTCATCGCCAACACGGTGGACGCGGTGCGCGAGCCGCTGCGGAGCTTTCTATCCAGCAACGCCTCTGCCAAGGAGCGCGAGCGCTTCACCAACCTGGCCCGCAAGCGGGCGGCTGGGGCGGAGGTGGCGGACACGGACCTGATGGTGGTGGTACCGGCCTTTCTGGTGACAGAGCTGCTGGAGGCGTTCGCGCTCGGCTTCGCCATCTACCTGCCTTTTCTCGTGATCGACCTGGTGGTGGCCAACGTGCTCCTGGGTTTGGGCATGCAGACGCTCAATCCCACGCAGATCAGCCTACCTTTCAAGCTGCTGCTGTTCGTCGCAGCAGATGGCTGGGGGCTGCTTGCCGAGTCGCTCGTGAACGGCTACGCGAGCTGACGCGAGGGCGCGGTCCGCTGCTGCAGAGCGCTGCGGGGCAGAGCCGCGCCTACCCGCAACCACCGCCGCATATTCCCCCCCGATCTCGGGAATAAACCCGTGCCTGCCTAGTTATTGACAGCCGACCGACCCCCGGTAGGATGCCGCGCCCGCGCAGCTTTCCGCCAGTACAGTCCTGGTCGGCCTGGAGCGGCCGAGCCAGCAACCCGCAGAACGAGTGGAGAACGCCATGTCTGATGTGATGATCAGCACCAACGCCCTGACCAAACGCTTTGGGGACGTGCAGGCGCTCGATCAGGTGGAATTCGAGGTTCACAAGGGTGAGGTGGTCGGGTTTCTGGGCCCCAACGGCGCCGGCAAGTCCACCACGATGCGCATCCTGACGTGTTTCATCTCGCCCACCTCGGGGTCGGCGCTGGTGCACGGCTTCGACGTGTTCGATCACCCGCTCGAGGTCCGGCGCAAGATCGGCTACTTGCCGCAGCGCGCGCCGCTCTACCCCGAGATGAACGTGTGGGAGTACCTGGAGTTCACGTCGCAGGTGCGCGGTCTCGATAGCGGCACCTTCCGTGCACGGCTGAAGAAGGTGGTGGAGGTCTGTGGTCTGGCCCAGGTGCTGGGCAAGGACATTGGCACCCTGTCGCACGGCTATCGCCAGCGGGTGGGGCTGGGGCAGGCGCTGATGCACGATCCGCCCATCCTGATCCTGGATGAGCCGACCAGCGATCTCGACCCCAACGAGAAGGCCGAGGTCATCAAGTACATCCAGGAGATCGGCAAGGATCGCACGATCCTGCTCTCCACCCACAACCTGTCCGAGGTGGAGCAGGCCTGTGCGCGCGCCATCATCGTCAGCAAGGGCCGGGTTGTGGCCGACGGCAACCTGGAGGACATTCGCTCCCGCGCCGGCTCCGTGCGCTACTTTGCCGGCTTCTCCAGCGCAGGCAGTGCCAATGGGCAGAGTGGCACGCCGGCCCCCACCAAGCAGGCCGCGCGCGACGCGCTGGCGGCGCTGGCGGGCGCCACGCGCGTGACCGAGAGCCCCACGGAAGAGGGCCTGTACCGCTTCGAGATCGCCGGCGGTAAAGACGGCGATCTGCGACCGGAGATCTTCAAGCTGGCCGTGGCCAAGGGCTGGACCTTGCTGGAGCTGCGGCGCGACGCGCAGAGCCTCGACAGCGTATTCCGGGATCTGACCCGTGGTGATGAGCGGCTGGACCGCGGTGCCGGCTGGGCCGACGTCAATGACCCCGACAAGTCTTCCGGCAAGTCCGGGAGCGGCGAAGCGGCCACCACGGCTGACCAAGCGTAAGGAGTGAAGAGAGTGTCCCCCTTGCTGATCATTGCCAAGCGCGAGTTTCGTTCGTACTTCGACTCGCCGCTGGCGTACGTGGTGATCTGTCTCAGCTACTTCGGGCTGGGGCTGATGTTCTTCAACGTGGGCGCCAGCTTCTGGCGCGTGGATAAAGCCAGCCTCACCGACCTGTTCATCTACGTCGGGCCGGGTTTGAGCGGGCTGGTGGTGCCAGTGGTGACCATGGCGCTCCTGGCGGAAGAGCGGCGCAGCGGCACCCTGGAGATGCTGATCACCTTGCCGGTGAAGGACAGTGACGTGGTGCTGGGCAAGTACC
Organism: Polyangiaceae bacterium; assembly: GCA_025937895.1. GTDB lineage: Bacteria > Myxococcota_A > Polyangia > Polyangiales > Polyangiaceae > SZUA-265. Next base: position 3,732 of record JAICQL010000145.1, read on the forward strand.
TGGGCGCGCTCGGGCTCGTGCTGTCCTTGCTGCTGGCCATGCTGCTGTACCCGGTGCTGATGTTCTCCTGGCCCTGGCACCTGGGCAATCTGGACTGGGGGCCCGTGTACAGCGCGCTGCTCGGGCTGGCGCTGTTCAGCTCCGCCTCGGTCGCCATCGGCCTGCTCATCAGCTCCGTCATGCGCAGCCAGGCCGTGGCCTTCTTCGTCACGTTCTTCGTGCTGGTGCTGCTCTGGATGATGGGCGAGTTCACCGACTACGTCGGACAGGAAATCAGCCAGAGCGTGGCCAACGCCATGGCCTACATCAGCTTCAACAGCCGCCTGCAGGGCTTCATCCGCGGGCTCGTCGACACGCGGGACATCGTCTATTTCGTCAGCGTCGCGGCGCTGGCGCTGGTTTTTGCCTTTCGCGCGCTCGAGCGCAGGAAGTGGGCGTAACTCGCCATGGCAACACGGGAACATCGCCGCAAGGCGGCCGCGCAGACCGGTCTGTATCTGATCATCGTCGCGGGCATCGTCGTCTTCATCAACCTGCTCAGCGCGGGCGTGTACCAGCGCTTCGATACGACCAAGAACGAGCGCTACACGCTGTCCAAGGGCAGTGGCAGCCTGGTGCAGAGCCTGAAGGGGCCGCTGCAGGTGGACGCCTACGTGAACACCAAGCTGCCCAAGCTCAAGGTCTTCGTGCAGGAGCTGACCGACCTCTTGAAGAGCTACGAGCGCGCGGGCGGGGGCAAGTTCAAATACACGCTGATCGAGCCCGAGACGGACGAGCTGCGCAAGGAGGCTGAAGAAGCCGGCTTGCAGCCGATGGCCATGGGCGATCCGGGTGAGGGCGGCGGCGATCAGATCGCGATCGCGCAGGGCTACCTGGGCCTGGTCTTCAAGTATGGCAGCGAGAAAGAGGTGATCCCGCAGCTCAGCCCGCAGAACAGCGTCGGGCTGGAGTTCTGGATCTCGAACAAGATCCGCGAGCTGCGGGACAAGGCGGACAACATCAAGCACCGCATCGGCGTGATCGTCGAGAAGGACGAGCTGAAGCTGACCGACACCAACCTGCTGCCGCGCCAGGGCGGCGGTGGCGGCCCGAGCTTCAAGTCCGTGCTGTCGCAGGCCTTCCCCTTCTACGAGCTGGTGGACGTGAACCTGGCCGAGGGCGCCACCGAGATCGACAGCGGCCTCGACGGGCTGATCATCACGCAGCCGGGCAAGGACTACACGGAGAAGGAGCTGCGGCGCATCGATCAGTTCCTGATGCGCGGTGACAAAGCGCTGGCGGTGTTCGCCTCCGCCGTCACCATCAAGCCGAACGACGCCACGATGAATGCCACGCTCGACACGCACGGGCTGGAGAAGCTGCTGAGCGGCTACGGCATCGACATGAAGAAGGACGCGGTGTTCGACTTCGGCGCTCAGTTCCGCGTGCCGGCCATGACCGCGGGCGGCCCGGTGTGGATCCGCCATCCGGGCATCGTGCACGTGGTCGCGGACGAGCGCTTCGACGAGGATCAGCGGCTGCTCGATACCGGCTTCCCTTCGTTCTTCCGCATCGAGGAGATGGCGTTCCCGTTCCCGTCCACCCTGGAGCTGGCCCCGGAGAAGCAGCCGGAGGCCACGCTCAAGGTGCTGGCTCGCACCACCGAGAACTCGACCAGCGTCGAGGGCGAGAGCGTGGACATGAAGATTCGCCGGCAGTGGACGCCCAAGCCGCCGTACGCGCAGCGGGTCATCGCCGCCGCCGCCGAGGGCAAGCTGAAGAGCGCCTTCCCGGAGGGTGACAACCAGGGCGTCACGGCCAACGCGCAGTCGCCCACGCCCTCGCGGGTGATGGTGGTCTCTGCCAGCCAGTTCTTGACCAACCCGTTCGCCTACTCGGGCAACGGCCCCGAGCTGGGCGGGCAGTTCGCCATGTTCGGCAACGTCGGCGGCGATCAAGAGCTGCTGATGTTCGCCACGCCCTACGCGCAGAGTTACCTCACCAACACGATCCTCTCGCTCAAGAACACGCTCGACTGGATCAGCGGTGACACGGATCTGCTGGCCGCCAGCGCCAAGATCATCGGTTTCCCCAACCTGACCTACTCCGACATCGATCCGCCCAAGCTCAGCGCGGACGCCACGGAGGAGGAGATCCGCAAGAAGGATGAGGAGTACCGGCAGCAGCGCAAGAGTCAGCAGTTCCTGGTGCAGTGGGTGCTGACGCTCGGTCTGCCCCTCGCGGTGGCCGCCTTCGGCCTGCTGCGCTGGCGCAACCGTCAGGCTCGGAAGGACCAGTACAAGCTCGCCGCGTGACGCTCGCGCGAGAGCCATACGGGAAATAGCTCATGGACCAGCAAAAGAAACTCTATGTGGGAGGCGCCGTCCTGGCGCTGCTCGTCGGGCTGTTCGTCTTGCAGAAGAAGAGCGAGCACGATGAGGCACACAGTCACAGCCTGGCCGGTCAAGCCGCCAGCTTGCCCAAGCTGGACTTGACGGAGGAGAAGGTCAAAACCATCGATCGCATCGTGCTGACGAAGCCGTCAGAGGGAGACGGCGGCGCCCCCACGGAGATCGAGCTAGAGAAGACGGGTGACGAGGCGTGGAGCTTGAAGCGGCCGCTGGTCGCCAAGGCCAACGCCAGCAACGTCAAATCCATGCTCGACAACCTGAGCAAGCTGTCGCTCTCCGAGGCCGTCGCCAGCGGCACCGATGAATACTCACGCTGGGGCGTGAGCGATGACAAGGGGCTGCACGTCACCTTCTTCAAGGGCGCCGACAGCGTCTTCGACGTCTACTTCGGCGAAAACGGCTCGCGTGGACAGATGGTCCGCCTGGCCAAGCAGGACGGCGTGTTCGCCGTCAAGGGCTTCTCCAAGTGGTTGTACGAGCGCGACGTCAGTGGCTGGCGCGACAAGACCATGTTCAAGTTCGAGGACAAGGACGCGGTCAAGGTTACTGTCGAGAACAGCAACGGCGTCTTCACTTTCGAGAAGGCGGGCGAGAGCTGGACCGGCAAACATGGCGCCAAGGCCAGCTCTCAGAAGCCGATCGACAAGTTCCAGGCATCCAAGGTGGATGACCTGCTGCGCGCCTACAAGTCGCTGAACGCCATGGACTTTGGCGACGACAAGAAGCCCGCAGACGTGGGGCTCGCCACGCCCCAGGCCACCGTCACGGTGGAGCTGCGCGGCGGCACGGGCCTACACGTGCTAAAGCTCGGCAGCGTCGCCGAGGGCTCGAACCGCTGGGCCATGACCAATGGCTCGGACCAGATCTACACCATCAGCTCCTGGTCGGCGGAGTGGGCCACGGCCAATGTTTCCAAGTTCCAGATCTCCGACAAGCCCGCGCAGGGCCCAACGGTGCAGGCGGGTCACGAAGATCACCCGTGAGCTGACCCGCGCGATCGCGATCGCGGTCTTGCCGAAACGCCGAGTGCGCTCCGCGCTCGGCGTTTTCATTGCGCCTCGCTCCGCGAGCACCCTGCGCGCCTTCGTGCGGTGGCTGTTGCTGGCGGCGCTGCTCAGCGCCGCCTGCCAGCGCGGCGCGGAGCCCGCGCCCAGGGCCGCAGCGCTCGAGCCCGCGGCGGCTCCCGAGCTGCAGGTGGCGCAGCCCGTCTTCCTGTGGCGGGCGCAGCTCGGGCCGTCCACGGTGCACTTCCTTGGCTCCGTGCACGTGGCGCGTCCGGACATCTATCCGCTCGATCCACGGATTGAAGCAGCCTTCGCCGCCAGCGACACCCTGGTGCTGGAGTTGGAGCTGGACTCGGCCACGCAGCTGCGCGCGGCGCAGCGCATGCTCGAACTGGGGCAGCTGCCGGCAGGCAAGCGTCTGCAGGACGTGGTGCAGCCCGACACGTGGCAGCTACTGCAGCAGGCCGAGCGCCGGCATGGCCTGAATCTGTTTGGCCTGCGTGGCTTCCGGCCCTGGGTGGTGGCCCTGGGCCTGACCACGCAGGCGCTGGAGAAGGCAGGCTTCTCTGCGGAGCAGGGCATCGACGAGCACTTCCGGCGGGCTGCCGAGGGCCGGCTGCGCATCGAGGCGCTGGAGACGGTGGACGAGCAGCTCTCGCTGTTCACCGAGCTCTCGCCGGAGGCGAGCGAAACCTTGCTGCGGCAGACGATCAGCGAAATCGAACAATACGGCGAGCAGCTCGACGCCTCTTTTCGTCTCTGGAAAGCAGGCGATGCCGCTCAGCTCGACCTGCTGCTGCTGGCGCCCATGCGCAACGAGTACCCGGCGCTGTTCGCCAAGCTGTTCAGCGAGCGCAACCAGCGCATGCTGCAGCGCCTGCAAGGGCTAACGGTCACCCCCGGCCGCTACTTCGTGGTGGTGGGTGCCGGCCATCTGGTTGGAGCGGGGGGTATCGTGGATCTTTTGCGCAGCCAGGGTATCGTCGCCCAGCAGCTCTGATGGTTTCCTTTCTTGCTTGCCGGATCGGCTCGAGCCCGGGTCTGGGCGTGGCGTTCGCTCTGGCCACCTGTGCAGCGCTGGCCTGCCGAACCAAAGCCGAACCGGAGCTGGAGAAGCAGCAGGCCCCACCGGCGGCCGCGGTGGAGCGCCTGCAGTTTGCGCTGCCCGCTGCGTTTGCGCCGCTGGAGCTGCGGGGCGAGGGTAGTGAGACCCTGCACGCGCCGCCCGGCGCCACCATCCGCGTGCACTCGGCTCGGGTGGAGGTGGAGGCCGGCGACGACTTCGCGCTGGAGATCGATCTGCAGCCCGAGAGGTCACAGCTGCCCGAACCGCCGCAGGGCGCCCGTCGCGTGCAGCAGGAGAGCGACCTGGCCGTGTTCGAGGCGGGCGGGGGGTACTGGTTCGTGAGCTCCAGAGAGCTGGTGCCAGAGTGGGATGAGAGCGCTCGGCGCCGGGTCCTTTGCAGCAGCGCTGGAGCGGTGCAGGGGCCCGCCGCGAGCGCGGAGCCGCGGCGATTCCCGCGTGCCGCGGTGGAACGCATGGTGGCGGCCTGTCGCAGCCTGGCACTCCCACGTCTAGATTGAGTGCCATCCGTTCCCGCGAGCAGCGGGGGCGAGCGTTACGAACCGGCGCAGCAGCCTTTCATTCCTGAATCACTTCAGTCAGATCAGGGCTTCCGACACGCGCGCACATGGGGTTGGCATGTGGTCCGCGCTCATCCAAATCAGCGCCAATTTTCCGGCGTGCGAGATTCTGGGCGCCGTCGTGCTATGGTCTCGAGGCCAAATGGCGGAATCCCATCTCGAATTCACCAAGCCGGCGCACGTGGTCGGCCGCTACGCCCTGTACGGCAGGTTGGCGGCTGGCGGCATGGCGACCGTGCATCTCGGTCGAATGATGGAGCTGGATGGGACATCGCGCACCGTCGCGGTGAAGCGATTGCATCCGCAATTCTGTAAGGACCCCGAGTTCGTCGCGATGTTCATCGACGAAGCGAGGTTGGCTGCGCGCATCAAGCATCCAAACGTGGTCGAAACGTTGGACATCTTGACCATGGGTCAAGAGCTGCTGCTGGTGATGGAGTATATCCGTGGAGAGTGCTTCTCCAAGCTCCTGCGCGCAGCACGTCGCAAGAACCTGGAGCCCTCGATCACGGTCGTGGGGCACATCGCATCGGGCATGTTGCACGGCTTGCACGCCGCGCACGAGGCCAAGGACGATCGCGGTGAGCCGCTGAACGTGGTCCATCGCGACATCTCGCCGCAGAACGTGATGATCGAGGTCGACGGCGGCGTGAAGGTGCTCGACTTCGGCGTGGCCAAGGCCAGCGCGCGTATTCAGATCACGCGCGACGGGCAGATGAAGGGCAAGCTCAGCTACATGAGCCCCGAGCAGCTACAGGGCATGCCTGTAGATCGCCGTGCCGACGTGTTCGCCTGCGGTGTGGTGCTGTGGGAGGCGCTGACCCGCCGCCGCCTGTTCGTGGGTGAAGACGCGAGCGAGGTGCTGCGCAAGATCCTGCGCGACGAGGTGCCGCGCCCGAGTGAGTTCGTGCCGGAGCTCACGGCGGACATGGATCAGGTGGTGCTGCGGGCACTGTGCAAGGATCCCGAGCGCCGCTACCAGACCGCGGAGGAGCTCGCGCTCGACATCGAGAACGTCATCGGCCTGGCAGACCCCAGCGACGTGACCGCCTGGATCTACTCCGTGGCGGGCGAAGTGCTGACCAAGCGCGAGCGCCTGCTGGAGGAGATCGAGCGGCTCGGTGCGGAGGGCTTCCCGCTGCCTTCAGCAGACGCGGGTGGCTCCGTGCATGGCTCGATCACGGATTCGGATACGTTTCAGCGCATCCAGTCCTGGGCAGAGCGAGAGGCGGCACGTGCCGCCGATGTGGCGAGCCATCCGAGCCTCGCGCTGGATGACGACGCCGCGGCGACGGTGGCCGATACACGGGTGGAGAGCGGTCCGCTGCGTCCGCCGCTGCCGTTCACGCCGCTGCCTGCGCCTGTCGCACCGCCCGCCTCCGCTGCGCCTCCCTTTCCGGCGTCCGCCGCGCTGCCGTTGCCTGCACCTGCCGCTCAGCAGTCTTCCGTGGCCGCGGCGTCATCGAGCCCCGCCTGGGCGGCGCCGGACGCTGGCGGCTCGTTTGCCGGTGCCACTGCCGCCGCTACCAGCGGTGCCGCAGCGCACTCTGCGCTGGGCGGCGCCCGGACAGAGCTGACCGACGCAGAGGCGGAGGAGGAGCCCACGTCACGGGTCAGCTTGCCCGTGGAGGCGGCCGCCACCCTGGTGCCGCCACCTGCTCCGGTCGCAGTGTTCTCGCATGCGCCTCGTCCGGCGAGCGAGGCGTCCGTGCGCCGCAAGCGGCGGCTGCTCGCACTGCTGAGCGCGGCAGGGATCTTTGGGCTGCTGACCCTGGTGGCGGTGGTGGCGATGAAGCCGGTCACCCTGATGAGCACCAGCGGTGCCCTGCGCCCTGAAGCGCGGCCCGAGGCCAACGTGACCGTCGCGGCGAACAAGGCTCCTGTGGCCTCACCCAGCGCGCCCGTCGTGCCCGCAGCGGTGAAGGATGAGCCTCCGCGCGGCTCCACGGCGGAGCGGAGCGCAGCCGAGCGCAGCCCCACGTCGGGCCGGATCGCCAGCAGCGCGCTTGCGCCCGCTGGGCTCTCGTCCAGGGGCGCGCCGGCCGAGCGCGCCAGTGCGGGCAGCGATGAGCCGCCCATCGCGCACGCGGCAGCTGCAGCGGCAGCCGCCCAGCCCCGTGCAGCGGAGGCGGCGAGCGCGCAGCAGTCGGCAGCGCGCGAGCCTGGAGTCGATGCCGTCGGCGATGGCGCGGCCAATCGGGTCAACCTGGCCCTGAGCCAGACGAGCAAGGAGCGTCCAGCTGCCCCTGCGGTGAAGCAGCGCGGAGCACGGCGTGCCCCGCCGCCTCCACCTCCCGCGCCGCGCCGGACGCGCGCAGCCGCCACGGCCGCTGCCAGGCCGCCTGCGGCGTCCGGTCCCTCCGCTCCGTCCCCTGGCGCTGCAGCCGCTCCGTCCCCTGGCGCTGCAGCCGCGGCGAACAACAAGCTGGACTGTAAGCAGCCCTTCTGGATCGACGAGAAGGGCATCCGCCGCTTGAAGATGGCCTGTCTCTGAAGGCGCCCGGGCGGTGCTCGAAGCTGGGACGCCAGCGCATCGACCCGAGCACCCGAGCACGCCTGGCAGGAGTAACGCGGGCGCACCGGCAGCAGCACGGCCCCACGCCGCGAACGGCGCAGCAGCGCCCGCGCCACCAGATACCGCCCGCCGCTGCGCGGCTCCGCTCCGGCTCAGCCGGTGCCGCGCCGTGAAACTGGCGGCGCGAGCTCCTCTTCGATCTCCTCGAACAGCTTGCGCGCCTTGCGGCTGAGCTTGGTCGGCACGTGCACGTTCACCACTACGTGCAGATCGCCGCGGCCGCGACGGCCGATGCGCTGCAGACCATGGCCGTGCGCGGTGATCACGGTGCCGGGCTGAGTGCCGCCGGGCACCTCCACCGGCACCTCCGTGCCATCCGGCAGCACCACGTCAAACTCGGTGCCCATCGCTGCCTCGACAAAGGAGATGCTCTCGCGCGTGACCAGATCGGCGCCATCGCGCTCGAAATCGGGGTGTGGCTCGAGCTCCACGTCGACGTACAGGTCACCGGCCGGTGTCCCGTTGGGACCGGGCATGCCCTGACCGGGCACTCGCAGGCGCTGCCCCGAGTCGATCCCGGCAGGGAACGTGACCAGCACCTTGCGCTGGCGCTCCACCGCGCCGCGACCCGAACAGGTCTGGCATGGCGTGATGATGATCGAGCCCTGCCCGCGACAGCTGGGACAGGTGCTGCTGAACATGATGAAGCCGCGCTGCGTGGCGACCTGACCGGAGCCCCCACAGTGGCGGCACTGCTCGGGATTGGTGCCCGGCGCGGCGCCGGAGCCATGGCACGTATCGCACGGGGCCAGCCCCTCGACGGTGACCTCGTGCTTCACGCCGCGCATCGAGTCCTGCAGGGTGATGCGCGCCTCGACCCTCACATCGGCGCCGCGTGCCTGACGCCGCTGGCGACCGCCGCCGCCCCCGCCACCGAAGAAATCGGCAAAGATGTCCTGGAACTGGCTGAAGATGTCGCCGACACCGACCCCGGAGAAGTCGGCCGCGCCGCCCTGCAAGCCGGCGTGACCGAAGCGATCGTAAGTAGCTCGCTTCTCCCTGTCGCTCAGCACCGAGAACGCCTCGGTGGCCTCCTTGAAGGAAGCCTCGGCGTCCTTGTTCCCCTGGTTTCTATCGGGGTGGAATTTGAGCGCAGCCTTGCGGTACGCCTTCTTGATCTCTTCTTCGCCTGCGTCTTGGGCGACCCCCAAAACCTCGTAATAATCGCGCTTCGCACTCATTGGGGGTCGTCGGCTGGAAAAGGCCGGCTCAAACTAAGTCGTCGTGGGGGGCTGTCAACCGCGGGACGCATCAATCTGCGCTTCAGCGCGCGGAGTCGTCCTGCCAGGGCGCGGCCGCGGCTCCGGCCGCGAGCGAAGCGCCCTCCATTGATACGGATTGACCGGAGGTCACAGCATCACCCCTGGCGCTCAGGCTGGAGATCGTCCAGCGCGCCGCCTCCAGATCTGCCTCCAGCTCGGCATTGCGGCGCCCCAGCCGCTCCAGCTCACCCTGCGAGCCGCCCGCGGGCGCTGCGCCCGCCTTCGCCGTCTGCAGCTGCGCGATGAGCTGGCGACCGAAGCGCTCCGTCTGCTGCAGCTCCTGCTCCAGACGTGCCACCTCTTTCCCGCGCTCGACCAGCTGCGCCTCCAGTTCGCGCAACTCCGCGGCGCTCTCCTCCTGACTGGCCTCGCGCAGCGCCGCGCGCTCGCTCTCCACGGCCGTCAGCTGGGCGCGCAGCTCTGCTTTCTCGCGCTCGGCGCTGCCGAGCTGCGCCCGTAGCTCATCGAGCTGCGTGCTCAGCGCACCTGCGCGCCGCTCCAGCTCCGTGACACTCCGGGCGGTGGCGCCGCTGCCTTGCTCCAGCTCTTCCAGGTGGCGCCTGAGCGTCAGCTGCGCGTCCTCCAGCGAGCGCTTGGCGCGCAGCGCCTCCTCCAGCTCGCGCTCCAGCTGCTTGCGCTGGCCCGCTGCCTGCGCCTCGCGCTGGCTCAGCTGCTCCAGCTCGGCCTGCGCCTCGTCCGCGCGCTGATCGGCGGTGGTGGCACGCGACTCGAGCGCTGCCAGCCACTGCTCGCGCTTCTGGAGCTCGGCGCGTAGCGCCTCGAGCTCGCGCCGCTGCGTATCCTCCCCGCGCGGGCCACGCGCGTTGTCGCGAGTCTCTCGTGCCGGCTCGGGCGCGCTGCGTGCGCGCTCCAACTCGGCAATCCGCGCCTGGGCGCGCTCCAGCGACTGCTCCAGTTGCTCCAGCTCCTGCCGATCGGCGGGGGCGGGCGCTGCGGGCAAGTCAGCCAGCGGCAGCTGGATGACGGAGAACGCCTCTGCCGTCACGGGCAAGGTGCTGGCAAGCGCCAAGAACCACTCGGGCTCTTCCGCGCCGCCCGGCAGGAACGCCGTGTCGAGCCGCACGTCGGAGTCCTCCGCAGCGGCAAAGTCAGCCACCGCGTAGCCCACGAAGGCAGTCTGCCCGAGCATCCGCACTTCCTCGAAGTGCTGGCTCACCAGCTCGAACAGCTCGTAGTAGCCCAGGGGCTCCTCCGCGCTGCCAGCGCCGGGCCCTGCGGGCGGCTGCGCCGCTGGGATCAGGCTGCGGCTGACCTCGGGGTTGCGCGCGGCGATCAAGGCCATGCCGCGGCGGCCGAGGGCGCGGCGCAGCGCCTGCAGCGGCTCGGCAGCGCGAGGCAGGGCAGCCAGATCCTCCACGATGCCGAAATCGAACACGCCGTCTCGCGCGGCGGAGCCAGCCGCCTCCAGCGCAGAGAACGAGACCTGGCGCGAGCGATTCAGCGCCGTGGCCTCCGCCACGCGCGCGGGGTCCCGATCGTAGACCTGCACCAGCCGCGCGCCGCGCTCGACCAGGCGCTCTGCGAGCGGAGAGAGCGCATCGCCCAACACGATGACCTTGGCGCCGGAGATCCAGGTCTCGGCATAAGCGGCCAGCGCCAGGCTGGGGGCTGCACGGAGCGTACTCATCACTTCGGGCGACCCTAGCCGAGAACCGCGGCAGAGTTCCAGCAAGCCGCAGGCCGAGTGCATTCGGCCTCAGGGTCGGGCGTGACCCGCCGCAGCGGGTGCGAATTGCGGCCTCGATCCAGGCGCATCGAGGCACTAGGGTGCCCTGTACGCCCGGAGGGCGAGCGATGATCGACGAAGACGCCTTCGGAGTGCTGTTCTCGTATCACGAGCTGGAGGACGACGAATATGGCAGCGAAGAGCGCGCCGAGTTCGTGGAGCGCTTCGAGGGCTTCGAGCGCACGGCACTGGGGCTGGTGAGCGAGCTCGGTCTGCCGGAGGACGCGCACGTGCTGTGCCTGGGGCACGCCGTGTACGCGGAGCTTCGCGATGACGGTACCGCGGGCGAGCTGCTGCGTGGCGTGCGTCAGGCGAGCGCTCGGCTGACCGCGGCCGGCTACGTCAACGCGACAGCGCTCACGCACGGCGGTCGCTGGGTGCAGCCCGAGCAGCCGCCGGAGCTGTCGCTGAGCGATGACCGGCCGCGCATCGCACACATCTCTCGGCCCTCCGAGCCGCTGCGGCGCGCGCTCGAGGTGGATGCCCTGTCACGCAGCAGCGACGACTTTACGGGCTGGGGCCCCGGCGTGTACGTCGACACGGAGGCGCTGGAGGCGCTGGGCAAGACCCCCAAGAACGCGCCCACCGTGCTGCACACTGCCGGCGCGCAGTTCTTCCGCATCCCTGCGCTGCCCCTGGAGGCCAGATGAACGCGAGCAGCACTCCTACCCTGTGTCTGGCGGATGACGCCCTGTTCGAGCAGCACGTGTCGCCGCCGGGGCATCCGGAGCGGCCGCAGCGGCTGAGCGCCGCGCGCCAGGGGGTGGAGGCGTGTGCGGAGGCGGCTCGAGCCGTGAAGCTCGCGCCGCGCGACGCCAGCGCGGACGAGCTCGCGCGCGTGCACAGCGCGGCCTACGTGGAGCAGCTCGAGCAGCTCAGCGGCAAGTCGGGCTATCTGGACGCGGACACCTTCTTCACGCCTCGCTCCGTGGAGGCAGCGCGGCGCGCCAGCGGCGCGGCGCTGGCGCTTGCCGACACGCTGCTGGACGGCAAGGCGGATTTTGGCTTTGCGCTGCTGCGCCCGCCCGGGCATCACGCTCGCCCCGCCAGCGGCATGGGCTTCTGCTTGCTCAATCACGTCGCGGTCGCGGCCCGGCATGCGCTGGCGCGGGGTGCCCGGCGGGTGCTGATCCTGGACTGGGATGTGCATCACGGCAACGGCACGGAGGAGATCTTCGAGGACGCTCCGGAAGTGCTGTACGTCTCCTTGCACCAGAGCCCACAGTATCCGGGCACCGGCGCGGCCGCCGACGTCGGCAGCGGGCCCGGGCGCGGCTACACGCTCAACGTGCCGCTGGCGGCAGGCGCGGACAACGCGGTGTACGCCGCAGCCTTCGAGCGGCTGATCTTGCCGGTAGTCGAGCAGTTTGCTCCGGACTTCACCTTGATCAGCGCGGGCTATGACGCGCACCGCCGTGATCCGCTCGGCGGCATGGAGCTGGACGCGGACGGCTATGCCTGGATGACGCGCCGCCTGCTGGACGTCACGCGCCGGGGCCCGGGCCATCGCATCGGCTTTCTGCTGGAGGGCGGCTACGATCTGGTGGGGGTGCGCGAGTCGGTGCAACACACCCTGGGCGCGCTGTTTGCGGAGCCGCCGGCGCTGGAGCGCGAGCCAGCGCTCGGCAGCCAGCACGAGGCGGAGCTCGCCTCTGCCGTGCGCGTCCAGCGCCAGTTCTGGCGCCTGTAGCTGACTGGCACAGCCGGCTCGCTGGCACAGCTGGCACAGCTGCGCCCTGGCGAAGGCGTGCAAGCTGGCGGAAATGCGCGCTCCGCGGGCTGGCACGCAGCTTGCGATATCGCCGGTGGCGACCTGCGCCGCCACTGCCCTCGCGCGCAGCGCTGCCGGAGATTCCACCATGAAACACAGCGTGCACCTCAATCTCTCCCGCTCCGTGCTCGGCGCGGCTGCGTCACTGCTCTTGCTGGCAGCCTGTCAGTCTAGAACTACGGAGCAGCAAGCTCCGCCCGATCCACTCCAGGGCTTGCCCGCCACGGGCCAGGTGCAGCTGCAGTTGACCCGCGCCGACAGCTGCGAGGAGCTCCTGGTGCGCATCCAGGATGGGCTGCTCGTGCCCCTGGCGGAGCGCGCCAAGCAGCTGCGCAATCCCCAGAATGGCGGGATCGGTTATCCCGTGCGCGGCGATGGCGCGCTGCCGCCCGTGGCTACCCCCGGCAACGCCAATCCCACCGGGGGGGCGACTCCCGAGGATGACGTGGGGGCTGCCCCGAGCCCGGTTCCACAGGGCAACAGCGCCGGGCCCAGCGGCGCTCCAAACGGTGCCCCCCAGCCGACCGCGCCTGTTCCACCCGAGCAACCCACCAACGGCGGAGCGCAAGGCGAGGGCGCCCAGCCCCCCACGGGTCAGCCCGACACGCCGGGCGGCGGCTTCTCCGGCACCACGGTGCAGGTGGCGGACATCGATGAGGCGGACATCGTCAAGGCCGAGGGCGATCGCATCTATCTGTTGCACGGCGGCAGCTTGTTCGTGCTGCAGGGCTGGCCCGCGAGCAGCACGTCGATCCTGGGCTCCACCCTGGTGGAGGGCGAGCCCACCGAGATGTTCGTGCATGACGGCAAAGCGCTGGTGTTCTCGCGCGTGTACCTCGATCGGGCTCAGCTGCCCGGGGGCGCGCCACGGCCCATCGACTACTACTACGGCGGCTCCAGCACGACCAAGCTCACCGTGCTGGACGTCACGCGGCCGCAGCCGTCGGTGCTTCGCGAGTCGTACGTGGAGGGCGAATACGTCTCGGCGCGCCGGCACGATGGCCTGGTGCGGGCGGTGGTGCAGGATGGCTTCAAGGTGCCGCAGCTCGGCAGCCCCTACATCGAATACGTGGACCCGTTCGGTCACCCCTACCCGCAGGAGGACATCGACGCGCAGGTGGATGCCTGGCTGGAGCGCACCGCCCAGAGCATCCGCAACACGGAGATCGGCGACTGGTTGCCGCGTGAGCACTCGCGGGTCAACGGCGTGCTGGTGGAGCAGCCCGTCCGCTGCGGCGACTACTACTCTCCGGACCCGGGCTTGACGGAGCAGGGGGTCACCAGCGTGCTTTCGCTGGATCTGGCTGACGTGTCGGCGCCGCTCGGCGGTGCCACCATCCTGGGCCGCGCGGAGCGCGTGTACGCCAATGAGGATGCGTTGCTGATCACCCAGACCGACTACCGGCAGCAGCTGGTTCGAGGCGCGAGCGAGCAGACGATCATCCATCGCTTTGATCTGCAGGGCAAGGACACGAGCTACGTGGCCTCGGGTGCGGTGGCGGGCACGCTCCACGATCAGTTCTCGCTCGACGAGCGCAACGGCGTGATCCGTGTCTCCACCACGGAGACGAACTGGGGCGTCGCGCTGCCTGCTCCGCTGCCGGGCCCGGCGCCTACCCCACAGCCCGCAATCTCGCCAGCGATGGACGCGGTGGCTCCGATTGACCTGCCCGCGCCGCCGCCGCCGATGCGCAACGGCCCCGTCAACAGGGTGGTGACCCTGGCGACCCAGGGCGATGAGCTGGTGCAGCTCGGCGCCACCCAGGACTTCGGCATCAACGAGACCATCTACAGCACGCGCTTCATCGGCGACCTGGGCTACGTGGTGACCTTCCGCCAGATCGATCCGCTGGTGGTGGTGGATCTCAGGGATCCGCGGCGGCCGTCCGTCGTGGGCGAGCTGAAGGTGCCGGGCTACAGCTCCTTCCTCTTCCCGTTTGGCGAGGATCAGCTGTTTGCCATCGGGCAGGACGCCACGCCCGAAGGGCAGGTACAGGGGCTCTCGCTCTCGCTGTTCGACGTGAGCGACCCTGCCAATCCGACGCTGGCGCAGCGCTATACGTATCAGGAGCAGGGCGCTTCACCCGCCAACATCACTCACCACGCGCTCAGCTTTCACGAGAGCGGCAACATCGTGGCGTTCCCTTACCGGAGCTACGGCACCGGCGCGAGCACGCTCGAGGTCTTCCAGCTCTCGCTGCAGAGCGGCTTCACCCGCCTCGGCGGCATGGTGGAAGCGGCGGACCTGGAGGGCTGCCTGGCCCAATACGGCTACTCCACGGCGGACGTGGTGGACCCGGCGTCGCGGCAGGAGTTACTCGCCGGCTGCGGCTGGAACCGTGAGTTCCGCCGTGGCCTGTTCCGTGACGACTTCGTGTACGGCATCAGCAATGCGGGCGTGTACGCCTACGATCTCGGTGCGATGGAAGCAGGAGCTGTGGGTCAGCTGAGCTTGCCGCCGCCGGTCTGGTCGTCAGCGGGCGGTGGGGTGGACGGCGGCAAGGCGCCGCCGCCCATGAGCGTGGCTCCGAGCGCTGGCAACTCGGCGCAGCCGACGGCCACTCCCGCCGCGCCGGCCCCGGCCATGCCCGCCCCCATGCCTGCGCCCGCGCCCGTGGACTGAGTCCTCCCGCCCCAGCTGGAGCCGCTGGCTGCGCTGAGGCATCGGGACACGTCTCCCGGGTCTGCAGGCTCGGCTCGTGGCTCCAGCGGGTGGGGTTTGTTGGCGAGGTCAGCCCCTCCCGGCTGGTCCGTGGGGGGCGAGGGGGGCTAGATTGCAGGCGTGATCTTCGGCCGCCGCAAACCTCCGAAACCCGATGCAGCCGATGCGCACTTGCAGGCCGCCGTGCAAGCCGCGCTTCCGGATGCGGATCCCGATACCGTCGCCGTGGTCAGCGCGTGTGCGGGGTTGCTCGCCGTGGTCGCCTACGCAGACCGGGAGTTCTCGGCGGTGGAGCGCGAGCGCGTGCGCAGTCAGCTGGAGACGGTCAGCGGCATCGGCTCTGCCGGCGCGGCCGCCGTGGCCAGCGTGCTGAAGGCGCACGTGGTGGAGCTCTCCACCGTGCACGCCACCCGCTTCACGCGCACCTTGAAAGAGCTCGGCGATCGGGACCTGCGCCTGCACGTGCTCGAGATGCTGATCGAGCTGTGCGCCCACGACGAGCAGCTGCACCAGGCGGAGGTGGTGCTGCTGCGCCAGACGACCGCCTCGCTCGGGCTCGAGCAGGACGACTACAATCGCCTGCAGGCGGCCCACGTGGACAAGCTCAGCCACAAACTTGGCTGAGGAGCGCGCCGGCGCGCGGTCACCACTGCGGCGCCGGCGCGCGCCCGTTGCTGCCGTGGGCTGCTCAGCGCAAGCGGTCCGCGTGGAAGCGGATGTGATCCTTGATGAAGGTGGAGATGAAGTAGTAGCTGTGATCGTAGCCGCTCTGCCAGCGCAGGCTGAGCCGCACGTTGCGCTGGCGACAGGCCGCCTGCAGCAGCTCGGGCTTGAGCTGCTGCACCACGAACGGATCATCGGAGCCCAGATCCACCAGCAGCTCGCGCGCGTAGCCGCGCGCCTTGATCAGCTCCACGCTGTCATACTGGGCCCAGGCCTGCGCGTCATTGCCCAGGTAGCCCTGGAACGCTTTCTGCCCCCAGGGGCACTGCATGGGCGCGCAGATGGGTGAAAACGCGGAGACGGAGCGAAACATGTCCGGGTTCTTGATGCCGATCATCAAGGCCCCGTGCCCGCCCATGGAGTGGCCGCAGATGCCCTGCCGGTGAATGTCCGCCGGCAGGTGCTGCGCGATCCATTTCGGCAGCTCGTGGGTCACGTAGCTGTACATCCGATAGTGGGAGGCCCAGGGCGGCTCCGTGGCGTCCACGTAGAAGCTCGCGCCCGTGCCGAAGTCGTAGCTCTCGTCAGCGCCGGGGATGTCGACCTCGCGCGGGCTGGTGTCTGGCGCGACCACCATCATGCCCACCTCGGCCGCGTAGCGCTGCACGCTGGCCTTGGTGATGAAGTTCTGCTCCGTGCAGGTCAACCCCGAGAGAAAGTAGAGTACCGGGAACGGCCCTTCACCTTCGGGCTGGAACACGCCGACTCGCATCGGCGAGCGTGTGCTCTCCGAGTTGTGCAGGTAGACCGCCTGCGTACCACCGAAACAACGGTGGCTCTCCACGGTGGCGAGTACACTGGTTCGCATTCAGTTCCTCTCGGGGTTGGGACAGGGGGCAGCAGTGGAAGGAGGGGCAGAAGTAACGGCCTTAGAAGGTAAGGTAACGGCCTCAGAAGGTGACAACCGTGCGGATCGACTTGCCCGCGTGCATCAGATCGAAGCCCTCGTTGATGCGCTCGAGCGGCAAGGTATGCGTGATCAGGTCGTCGATGTTGAGCTTGCCGTCCATGTACCAGTCGACGATCTTCGGCACCTCGGTGCGGCCGCGCGCGCCGCCGAAGGCGCTGCCCTTCCACACGCGACCGGTGACCAGCTGGAACGGGCGGGTGCCGATCTCCGCGCCGGCGGGGGCCACGCCGATGATCACCGATACGCCCCAGCCCTTGTGGCAGCACTCCAGCGCCTGGCGCATCAGCTTTACGTCGCCCACGCACTCGAAGCTGTAGTCAGCGCCGCCCTTGGTCAGGTTGACCAGGTAGGGCACCAGCTCCCCGCCGATCTCCTTGGGATTGACGAAGTGGGTCATGCCGAACTTCTCGGCGATGGCCTTGCGTGCGGGGTTGATGTCCACGCCCACGATCATGTTGGCGCCGACCATTCGCGCGCCCTGGATCACGTTCAGACCGATACCGCCCAGGCCAAACACCACGCCGTTTGCGCCCGGCTCCACCTTGGCGGTGTTGATCACGGCGCCGATGCCCGTGGT
>JAICQL010000231.1 GCA_025937895.1 Polyangiaceae bacterium
CGCGCCAGCGGCGAGCGCTGCGCGGGTGGGGGAGGAGCGCTGGGCTTGCTCTCCGACTCGACGTCGAGCGGTGGCGGCTCGCGCTCCTCCGACTTGCTGGGAGTGCTGCCCGGAGGGCGTTGCACGAACTGAAAGTCGGCGAGCACGGGCCAGCTCAGGCCGACGGCAAAGCAAGCCAGCGCGATCAGGCTGAGCTTGATGAAGCTGCTGGGGCGGGCCTCACCGCCCGTTCGTGTCCCACCGATGGAGCGCTCCGCATCGCTGGACCCTGTCGCATCGGAGGTGCGCGATGGCTCTGCGGGGGATGGGCGAGCGGGCATGCTGGCGAGCTCGCCAGTAGACCGCGAAGCGCTCGCGGAGTCCAAAAACGCGGGTGTTTTAACGCGCGAGGGCGCGTGCGTTATCGACCAGCAGCTCGCCCACTCTGCCACGCGCGCTCGACTTCGAGTTGATGGGGCGGGCGACCAGCACCTTCTGCACCTGGAAGCGTTGCCGGTCGTACAGCTGGCGTGTGAAGCGCGTGTCCGAGTTGGAGAGCACCGTGCGCACGCGGCGCTGGGTCAGCGACTCCAGAGTGGCCGCCAGGCGCTCGTGCTCGGCCCGGCCAAATTCCTGGCTGTGATAAGAGGTGAAGTTGGCCGTGGTGGAGCGTGGCGCGTACGGCGGATCGAAGTACACCGCGTCTCCCGGCTGAGCTCGCTCGGTGACCTTGGCGAAGTCGGCCACCTCCAGCTTGATGCCGCGCGCGCGCAAGACCGCCGCAGTGGCGCGCAGGCGCTCTGCATCGCAGATGACAGGGTTGACGTACCTGCCGAACGGCACGTTGAACAGCCCTGCGCGGTTGACCCGATACAGCCCGTTGTATCCGGTCTTGTTCAGATAGATGAGCCGCGCCGCCCGCTCTACCAGCTCCAGGCGCTGGGGCTCCAGCGCGCGCGTGCGGTAGTACAGCTCGGCATCGTGCTTCTTGCGATAGCGCTCCAGCAAGCGGATGACCGCCTCCACGTCCTTCTTGATGCCGCGGTACACGTCGACCAGCTCGGCATTCAGATCGCTGAGCACGGCGCGGCGAAAGCGCCGCTCGCTGGCCAGCGCGAAGAAGACGGCGCCGCCCCCCACGAACGGCTCGTAATACGTCTCGATGCGCTCCGGTAGCAGCGGCAGGATCTCGGGCAGCAGGCGCGCCTTACCGCCGGCCCACTTCAAGATGGGGCGCAGCCGCTCACGCCGTCCGGCGTGCGCCAGCTGAGGCGGAGCCACCGCGCTGCCCAACGCCATCCGCGTACTGCTCGCCGCTATCGGGGATTGGTCTGTCTGTTCTGGGGTGGGTCTGGACGTCGTGGCCAGCCAGCTCCGCTGTTCTCGGCTCGCTCGTTCGCTCGCCTCGTCAGCTCGGCTCGTCAGCTTTCGGCTCTCGAGCGCTAAGCTTCAGCTTTCGGCGTAGAGGTTGAGCTGCGAGCGCACCACCTCTTCATTGATGCCGTGGGCCAGGTGCTCGCGCAGGCAGTCCGCGAGGGTGAGCAAAAGATCGTCCACGCCCTGCTCGTCCAGGATCCGCGCCAGCACCCGGCGCGCCTCTCTGCTGTCATCCTGGCGCAGGAACTGGCGGATCTGCTCCATGGTGATATCGCCCTGGAAGTCCAGGTAGAGATTCTTGAGTAGATATTGGACGAGCTCCTGCACGCCTGCCTCCTTGCTGGTTTCTGGCGAGCCAAAGCATGACTCGCGCCCCAAGCGGATCAACACCCCTTGGGCCCTACCCACACGTCCGAGCGGCACGACTTCCACCGGGCCTCACCCGGGGAGTCGCGGTGAGCAACCTGCGGAGCGCGGCTCGGCGTTGCCGAGGGATGGTAAGCAGAGGATCACGCCTATACCCGCGTAACGAATGATGGCGCAAGCAGATTGCGGCCCGCCGGGCGAGATTCACCGCTGAACCGGCGCGCCGATCACGAAGGATCAGGCAGCGCGGATCCAGCGTCGACCTGGGCGGGGCAGAGTGGGCTGGCGAGATGCAGGCGCTTCACGCATCAGAAGATCGCGAGCGAAATTTTGACCGCATGGCCGCCGCTTGCGATCCTGGGCAATACGCTCTGGAGGCGCGTCCATCGCGAGCTGCCTACATCAGCCCCAAGCTAGCCCGGAGACACGGCGTCAGCCCAGATATGCCGCGTACAGATAGACGACCGGGCTCACGATCAACAAAGCATCGATGCGATCGAGCAGGCCGCCGTGACCGGGGATCAAGTTGCCAGAATCCTTGATGCCGGCGGAGCGCTTGATCATCGACTCGGCCAGATCACCCAGCTGGCCCAGTGCACCCGCCACCAGACCCAGCAGCAGCAGCTGGAGGAGCGGTGCGTCCTGCAGGTACCAAAATTTTGCGATCAAGATCCCCAGCGTGGCACCCGCGAGCGAGCCGACGAAGCCGATCTGCGTCTTCTTCGGGCTGACCCGGGGATGGAGCTTCTTGCCGTCTTTGCCCAGGTAGCGGCCGGCGAAGAAGCCGCCCGTGTCCGCCAGCCACGAGAGCTTCAGCACCAGGAGCACGTAGAACGGCCCGAGCTCACCCGCGTCACGCCGTAGCAGCGCCAGGCTGGCGAGCAGGCCACCCACATACAGCGGAACAGCCACCCCGCTCATGGCGCGCAGCGCTGCCGAGGGCAGATCCGTAAGGCGCCACAGGGCGAGCATCAAGCCGAAGATCGGCAGCAGCAGGAGCCCCGCGAGCAGCACGCGCGCGTCTCGATCGTGGTGATACACCACCCAGGACACGCCCACGCTGACCAGCGTACAGGCTGCCTGCGAGACGCGATCGCCCGCGTGAGTCATCGTGGCAAGCTCCCAGGTGGCGAGCGCCGCGGCTACCAGCACCAGCCAGTACCAGGCGTCGGGTGAGCCGCGGAACAGGAGCAGCAGGAGGAGCGGGGCGAGCAGGCCTGCGCTGAGCAGGCGTACGCCGAGATCGCTGCGAGCCAAATCGGAGAGCCCTTCCTCAGCCCTGCTGGGGCGCGGGAGCGCGCAGCCGTGTCACCAGTCCCTCGTACAGGGCGGCGTTGCTACCCAGCTCGGAGTCTCCGCTTTCATCTGGCCAAGTCTGCCAGCGCCCGCCTGCCGCGAGCAAGATAGCCGCTCCCGCACAGGTGTCCCACGGGCTCAGCTTGCGCGTCAGGTACACGTCATACGTGCCATCGGCGACCAGGCACAGCTCGATGGCGGCCGAGCCGCAGCGCCGCACGTCGCGCACGAACGGCGAGAGCTGCCCGAGCAGGTCCACGCCGGAGCTGGGCAGCGGCTTGCCGCGCACCGGAAAGCCCGTGGTGATCACGGCATGGCTCAGCTCGCTCACGGTGCTGACGGTGCAGGGCGCCTCGCAGCGAAAGGCGCGATCGTCCACGCTACCGCGCCACCACAGCCGCAGCGCGGGCGCCACCACCGCGCCGGCGAACGGCTCGCCGTTGCGCGCGACCCCGAGGCTGACGGCAAAGAAGGGGTGACCGCGCAGGAAGTTGATGGTGCCGTCGATCGGATCACAATACCAGGTGAGCTCGCCCGCGGCGCTGCCGCCTTGCTCCTCACCCACGACGGGGATGTCTGGAGTGAGCTCTGCCAGTCGCTCGCGGATGAACCGCTCGCTCTGCAGGTCATATTGCGTCACCGGTTCCTGATCTGCCTTCAGGGTGACCGTGGGGTCGTGGCGAAAGCCGGCCAGCACCAGGCGCGAGGCCTCGGTGGCCACTTGCAGGGCAAGCTTCGAGAGCTCTCGGCCGGTTCGCGGAGAGGGCGCCGTCATCGGGGCGTGAGCCTATATGGAGGGCCGCCGATGCGCTGTCTTTTATTGGTCCTGATACCCGGATTCGGGTGAGTACATTCCGAACATGCAGCACAGGGCTATCCCGGCCATCGTCGCCTGCGTGCTCGCCGCGGCCGGCTACGGCGCGCCGGTGCAGGCTCAGCAGCCGCAGTGGGCAGCACCGCCGCCACCGCCGCTCTCGGTCAGCAGCGCCGAGCCCGCGGCTCCCTCGCGTGCGGCCAGCTCCTTCGAGTCTGCAACCCTGTACGCCACGACCGCCACGTTCGGCATTGGCACCGGCATCTGGATCGACGCCGAGCTCGGCCTGCGTGATCCGGCGCTGCTGCTGATCGCGCCGGCGTTGCTCGGTGTCGCCGCGCCGGTGACGGCCTATGCGTTCAATCATCCCACCCTCCCGCGCGGGGTGCCGGGTGCCATCGCCACGGGGCTGCTGATCGGCGCGGGCGAGGGGCTGGGTATCGCCAGCCTGCAGATGGTGACCAGCGAGCGGCCCTGGGGCTTTGTCGGGCTGGCGCGCGCGATGGCGATCGGCGCGGCCGCGGGCGGCGCGGCCGGCTTTGCGGTGGGGGAGTTGCAGCAACCTTCCCCAAACATCAGCGCGTTCGCGGCCAGCGGCGTGGTCTGGGGCACGCTGATCGGCTCTGCGGTGGGGCTGGGCACCTCCGCGGAGGGCATCGGCTGGCGCCGCTCCAACAATGCCACGGCGCGCGGCGGCCTGGTCGGCTTCAACGCGGGCCTGGCCGCCACCATGGGGCTGTCTACCTTGTTCGTGCCCACGCTCGGACAGCTGAAGGCGATGTGGCTCGGCGGAGGCATCGGGGCGATGCTCTCGTTGCCGGTGTATCTCTTCTACCTGGGTGACGGTCCGCCGGCGAAGCGCGGCCTGGTGTTCACTGCCACCGCCACCACCCTGGGCATCGTGGTTGCCGGAGTGTTCGGGCCACTGCTGGGAGACATGGGCAGCGTGTTGCCGGAATCCGGCTGGGCGAGCATCGACTATGTGGCGCCCGTGCCACTGAAAGGCGGGCTTGCTTTTCAGCTGGGTGGAACGCTGTTCTGAGCCGGCGCACTCGGCGGCGTGTACAGGGCGGCGGGCGCTGACGACGGCGGCGCGCGCGCAGATTGCCAGTGTCGACCCGGAGCTATACAGTCGCGGCCATGATTTCCCGTGCCCTCCGATCCCTCGTGCACTCCCGGTCGCTCCCGCGCGCCCTGGCCCGGGTGAGCCAGCTGGCGCTGTGCGGGGCGCTACTGGGCGGTGCCCTGGCGCTGCCCGTGGCCTGCAAGCCGCCGCCGCCCACCACCGCCAACGTGAAGGCGGGCGATCTGCCGGAGGGCGGAGACTGGTCCGGCGTCTTCTACAGCCCGCTCTACGGTTACCTGCACCTGATCAAGGAGGGGGACGTGGTCAGCGGCAAGTGGCGCACCACCAACGGAGACAAATGGGGTGAGCTGCACGGCAACGTGACGGGCGACCTGCTCAAGTACAAGTGGGTGGAACACCGCATCGGCATGATCGGGCCGGGCTCGACCACGGAGGGCCACGGCTATTTCAAGTACTACGTGCCGCCGGGCGAGAATGAAAACCACGAAATCAAGGGCGAGTGGGGCCTGGAGAAGAGCGAGATCGGCAACCGCTGGGAGGCCGTGCGCCAGCGCAACATGCTGCCGGACCCCAGCTCTGTCGCACCCGATGAGACGGAGCGCGTGAACATGCCCGACGAGTGGGATTCTGCTCCTGGGAGTGCACCCGGCAGCAAGCCGGCCGAGGGCGGCGCTCAGGGCGAGGGCGAGGCAGAAGAAGGGGAGAGCGAGTGATCCTGGCGGCAGACATCGGCGGGACCAAGACCAACGTCGCGCTGTTCGCGGCGCCGCGCGACGCCTCGGCAGCCTCCACGGCCACGACGCCGCTGCAGCGAGCCCGTTACCAGAGCTCGCAGCACGCCGGTCTGACCGACATCTTGAAGGACTTTCTGGCCAAGCACGACATCGCCCCGCGCACCATCAGCCGCGTCTGCGCCGGCATTGCCGGGCCGGTGGTGGAGGGCCACGTCGAGACGTCGAACCTGCCCTGGTGCATCGACGCGCGCGAGATGAAGCAGGCGCTCGGCGTGGGCGCGGTGACCTTGATCAACGATCTGGAGGCCACGGCCGAGCGCGCTGCCACCCTGGGCCCCGGTGACGTCTGCGTGCTGAACCCGGGCAAGCAGCGCTCGGGTCCGCTCACCGCAGGCGCGGTGATCGCGGCGGGTACGGGCCTGGGCATGGCCATCCTGCACCCGATCGATGGTGCCTGGTGGCCGGTGGCCTCGGAGGGCGGTCACGTGGATCTCGCGCCGCGCAGCGAGCTGGAGATGGACCTGCTGCGCTTCCTGCTGACGCGGCATCGCCGGGTCAGCGTGGAGCGCGTGCTCTCCGGCCCCGGCTTGTTCACCCTGTACGAGTTCTTCGAGACGCGCGGCACGCCCAACCCCGAGGTGCGCGAGCAGCTGCGCGCCGCCGACGCGGACGCTCCGCGCATCGTCAGCGAGGCCGCGCTGGCCGGTCGCTGCCCGGTGGCGAGCGACGCCCTCGATCTGTTCGTGTCCCTGTACGGCGCCGCCGCTGGTAACCTGGGGTTGATGGCCGTCTCCACGGGCGGGCTGTTCGTCGGCGGCGGTATCGCGCCCAAGATCCTGGCGCGCCTGCAGGACGGTCGCTTCCTGGAGGCGTTCACCAACAAGGGTCGCCTGAGCCCGCTGCTGGAAGACATGCCGGTGCACGTGATCCTGGACGCGGACGCTGCGCTGATGGGCGCGGCGCGCCGCGGCGTGCGGCTGGAGCTCGGCCTCGTGCGCGAAGCGTAGGCGTTGCTCGCCCCGGCAGAGGAGCGCGCGGCCCCCGCCGCGCTGGCCCCGGAAGGACAGGCGGAGCGCGCGCAGCGCCGGCTGTTGCTGGCGCTCGGGGTGGCCGTGTTCATGATCAACCTCGACGCGCGCGTGGTCGTGCCTCTGTTGCCGACCCTGGCGTCGGAGCTGGGGGTGTCACTGGCGCGCGCCGCGTGGCTGGTGTCGGCGTACATGTTGCCGTATGGCCTGTGCCAGCTGCTGTTCGGTCCGCTCGCGGATCGCTACGGCAAGGTCAGCGTGTGCTCACACGCCATGGCTGCCTTCAGCGTCGGCACGGCTTGTACGGCGCTCTGGCCGTCGTTTGGCGCCATCGTCACCTTGCGCGCGTTGACCGGAGCCACCGCGGCGGGCCTGATCCCGCTGACCCTGGCCTACATCGGCGATACCGTGCCGTACGAGCGGCGCCAGGCGGCCATCGCCACCTTGATGGCCAGCGCCGGCGCCGCCCAGGCGCTGAGCACCGGCCTCGGCGGCACTCTGGCCACGGTGCTCTCCTGGCGCGAGGTGTTCCCCGTGCTGGGCGCGCTGGCGGGGCTGTCCGCGCTGGGCCTGTACTTCTTCGGGCGGCACGCGCGCCGCGCGCCCGTGGTCGCTCTAGGGCGGCCGCGCTATCGCAAGGTGCTGACGGCGCCGCGCATGTGGCCGCTCTTGTTGCTGGTGGGCAGCGAGGGCTTCCTGTTCATGGGCGGCATGTCGTACCTGAGCGGCCTGCTGGAGGCGCGCTTCGGGCTCGGTGCGCTGCACATCGGCTGGGTCATGGCGGCCGCTGGCGCGGCGCAGTTACTCACGGCCTGGCTCATGCCCCGCTTGCTGCCGTCGTTGCCCGAGCGGCGCCGCCTGGCGTTCGGCGGCATGGCGCTCTCGCTGGCGTACCTGGCCTGCGCCGTGGCGCCGCACTGGGCGCTGGTGGCCGTGGGCAGCGCGCTGATCGGCGTGGGCTTCATCCTGTGTCACACCACCTTGCAGACGCGCGCCACCGAGGCGGTGCCCGAGGCGCGTGGCACTGCGGTGGCGCTGTTCGCGTTTGCGCTGTTCCTGGGCAGCGGGGTGGGAACTGCGCTGCTCGGGGTGCTGCTGGAGCTGAGCGGCTTCGGCATGTTGTTCACGTTCGTGGGGCTGGCGCTGGCCGTGTTCACCCTGATCACCGTGCGCGTCCTCGGCCGGCCGCCGGCGAGCTGAAGCTGGCCTCTCCGCCGCGCGTTTACCCTGGCGCCAGCTCGCGACTACCCGAACGCTACCTCGCGCATCGCCGCCGTCACTCGCGCGAGCTCTTCCGGACGGATCACGAACGGCGGCATCGTGTACAGCAGCTTGCCGAAGGGCCGCAGCCACACGCCGCGCTGCACCAGCTGCGGCACCACTCGGGCCAGCTCGATGCGCTCGCGCATCTCCACCACCGCGCTTGCGCCCAGCACCCGCACGTCCTGCACCAGTGGGCTGTTGCGGCAGGGCTCGAGCTCTCGCCGCAGCTGCTCCTCGATCTGTGCCACCCGGCCGCGCCAGTCGAACTGCTCCAGCTCGTCCAGCACGGCCACCGCCACCGCACACGCCAGCGGATTGCCCATGAACGTCGGGCCGTGCATCAGCAGGCCTGGCGTGCCGCTGGCGATGCCCGCGGCCACCCGCGCGCTGGTCAGCGTGGCGGCCAGGCTCAGCGTGCCGCCGGTGAGCGCCTTGCCCACGCACAGGATGTCGGGCGTGATGCCGGCGTGCTCGCACGCGAAGAGCCTGCCAGTGCGGCCGAAGCCAGTGGCGATCTCGTCAGCGATCAAGAGGACCTGATGCTGCCGGCACAGCCGCGCGATGCCGGCGAGCAGCTCTGCCGAGTAGAAGCGCATGCCGCCCGTGGCCTGCACGATCGGCTCCAGCACCATCGCGCACAGCTCGTGCCCGTGCTGCGCGAGCAGCTGCTCGATCTGTGCCAGCTCAGCGCCGTCTGCCGGCTCACCGAAGCGGCTGCGCGGCACCGGCGCGAACAGCTGGGAGGGCACGATGCCGTTGAACGCCTGGTGCATGCCCTGCTCGGGGTCGCACAGCGACATCGCTCCCCAGGTGTCGCCGTGATAGCCGCCGCGCAGCGCCAGGAAGCGGCGGCGGGCGCTCTGGCCCTGAGCCGCCCAGTATTGCACGGCCATCTTCATCGCCACCTCGACGCTGACCGAGCCCGAGTCGCACAGAAAGACGTGCTCCAGCCCCGGCGGCGCCAGCCGGAGCAGGCGCTGCACCAGGCCCACTGCCGGCTCGTGGGTGAAGCCGCCGAACATCACGTGGGGCAGGCGAGCCAGCTGCTCCTGGGCGGCGCGCAGCAGCGCCGGATGGCGGTAGCCCAGGATGGTGGACCACCAGGACGACATGCCGTCGATCAGCTGGCGGCCGTCGGCCAAGGTGATGCGCACGCCCTCCGCGCTGGCCACGAGGAAGCGGGGCTCCTCACTGGGAATGGCAGCGTAGGGATGCCAGACGTGCTGGCGGTCGAAACACAGGGTCTGCTCGGGGCCGGGCATGAGCGCTGGGCTACTGCCAGATTGGCCCGCGCGCAAATCGCGCGTTCGGGGGGCGAGGCGGTCATGCTATAACGCAGCGCAAGATGGTTGCCATGTCTACCCTGCCGAAGGCGGAGCACGCGCTACCGGGCCGCGCTGAGCCGCTGGAGGTGCTCAACCGGCATTTCGTCTCCGGTCATCCGCTCAAGCCGCCGTTTCCGGCCGGCATGGAGCTGGCGTTGTTCGGAATGGGCTGCTTCTGGGGGGCGGAGCGGCGCTTCTGGCAAACACGTGGCGTCTACACCACTGCCGCCGGTTACGCGGGCGGCTACACGCCCAACCCCACGTACGAGGAGGTGTGTACCGGCCTCACCGGTCACAACGAGGTCGTGCGCGTGGTGTTTGACCCGAAGGTCATCTCGTTCGAGGGCTTGTTGCAGGTGTTCTGGACGGAGCACGATCCGACGCAGGGCATGCGTCAGGGCAATGATCGCGGTACCCAGTATCGCTCGGGCGTCTACACGTATTCCGACGTGCAGGCGCGCGTGGCGGAGGCATCGCGGGACATTTACCAGCGCGCGCTCACCTCGGCGGGTCGCGGGCGGATCACTACGGAGCTGCTGCCCGCGCCCGATTTCTATTACGCCGAGGACTACCACCAGCAGTACCTGGCGAAGAACCCGAACGGCTACTGCGGCCTGGGCGGTACCGGCGTACGCTACTGCTGAGCGTGCGCGGCACGCGCTGTCGCCGCTGGCTGTGGCGTTGCCAGTACAGCTGTGTACGAGCGGTGACACCTGTCCGGGCGCGCATGCTGCCCGGACGCTGCCTTCTTCCGGGTTTGCCGCCTCATTGACGCCGGCATGAGCTTTGCTCCCTCCCGGGAAGAACGGAGGTGTACGGGCGAATGCAGCACGCATGGAGGCAGTCGCGAACCAAACAGGCATGGCGATGGTCGACGCTGCTGGCGCTGGGCGCAGCGTGCCTGCTCCGTGCGCCGGCAGCTCGAGCGCAGCTGGAGGGCGACCCCGGTGATCCTGCTGGCGATGCCACCTCGCACCTGATTCACGATGAGACAGCGGCGCCCGCCGACGAAACAGAGACGTGGTCCGGGCTCGATCGCGTGCTTGGCTCGGCGCAGTGGTTCTGGGTCCAGGGCAAGGCCATGCCAGGCTTCGAGCTTGGCCTGGGGCGCGAGCGCTTCGAGCTGGATGTGGAGCTGTCGTTCGTCACGCTGATGGAGCGCTCGAGCGAGCTCGACGGTCGCTGGGTGGGCAATCAGCTGGGCGTGTTCGCCATGTTCAGCCCCGTGCGCGAGCGCTGGGTCGACGTGAGCCTCGGGCTCGGCGGCGACTTCTACCTGCTCTGGGGCGTGCACTCCGATGCCAGCGAGGTGGCGCTGGCGCCGCGCGCCGTACTGCGCCTGTGGCCCTCGGAGCAGCTCGCCATCAGCGTCAGCGCGCGCAGCTACGTGCTCCACGGCAGCGGGCTCGAGCTGGGTACGGCGCGCGACGGCAGCGCCAGCCTGCCGCTGCTGCTCAGCACCGGCATCACCTGGAGGTTCTTTTGATGGCGCCTCGACGGCAGCTGGGGCAGGCCGCGCTGGCGCTGCTGCTCGGCGCGGGCAGCGGCTGCGCGCAGCTCACGTTCTCCAACGAGGCGGAGGTGGATTTCGAGCGCTACCCGAGCGTCGCCGTGGACGTGGCAGGGCCCGATGGCTCACGGCGGCAGCTGGACTACCTGGAGAGCGAGCTGCGCGAGCACTCGGGCTTTCGACGGGTGAGCCGCGTCTCCGACGGCGAGCCGGCGGCCACACGGCTCCTGGTCGAGCTCACCCTGGACGCGAGCCAGGAGCTCATCCTGTTCGACGATGACGACCAGGTCAGCGAGATTAGCTACTCCGCCGAGGTGCGCTATCGCCTGTTTGCGCCGGACGGCGCGCTGCTGGACTCAGGTGCCGATCTGGCGGAAGACGAGCAGAGCTCGTTCCATGCGGCCGAGGCAGCGCTCGGTCTGGTGGTGTTGCACTACCTTCGGCCGTACCGCCTGTGACGATCGGCCCCTGACGATCAGCGCGAGGATCAGCTCGCGAGGATCAGACAGGGACGCCCGCCAGCCGCAGCAGCAGCATGGCGATGGCGCTGATGGCCGCCGCGCCCGGCACCGTGAAGACCCAGGCCCAGACCACGCGCCCCGCCACGCCCCAGCGCACGGCCGACAGCTTGCGCACCGAGCCCACCCCGACGATCGCGCCTGTGATGGTCTGCGTGGTCGAGACTGGGATGCCCAGCCCGGTCGCGCCGAACAGGGTCAGCGCGCCGGCGGTCTCCGCACAGCAGCCGCCCACTGGCTCCAGCTTGGTGATTTTCATGCCCATCGTCTTGACGATGCGCCAGCCGCCGCTCAGCGTGCCCAGGCCCATGGCCGCGTGGCACGCCAGCACCACCCAGAAGGGCACGTGCTGTGTCTCACCGGCAGCCGCGGCGGTCAGCTGATCGTTGGCGACCAGGGCTGCCACGATGATGCCCATCGTCTTCTGCGCGTCGTTGCCGCCATGCCCCAGCGAGTAGAGCGCGGCCGAGAGCAGCTGCAGCCGGCGCGAGATGCGATCGATACCGTGGTGCGGCCGCGAGCCGAACACGATGGTGACCAGCTTCATCAGGCCCCAGCCGAGCGCGCTGCCGAGCAGCGGAGCCACGAAGATGAACAGCGCCGTCTTGGCGAAGAATGGCAGGTCGAGCGCACTGGGCCCGGCCTTGATCAGTGCCGCGCCCGCCAGCCCGCCCAGGAGCGCGTGGGACGATGACGTGGGCAGCCCCCACCACCACGTCAGCAGATCCCAGACGGTGGCGCCGAGCAGGCCCGCCGCTACCAGACCCAGGGTGACCACGCCCGGGCTCACGCCCTTGGCGATATTGCTGGCTACGTGCGTATCGAACACCAGGAACGCCAGGAAGTTGAACGCAGCGGCCCACAACACGGCGGCGTTGGGCGACAGCACGCGCGTCGAGACGATCGTCGCGATGCTGTTCGCGGCGTCGTGGAAGCCATTGATGAAATCGAAAATCAGCGCCAGAGCGATGATCAGGAGCAGACCCGTCATCATGCGTATTCGAGCACAACGCCCTCGAGGACGTTGGCCACATCCTCACATCGATCGGTGGCGGACTCCAGGCCGTCGAGGATGTCGCGCCACTTCATCACCATCAGCGGGTCGTTACCCGGCTTGAACAGATCGGCCATCGCCCGGCGGTGCACGCTATCCGCGGCGTTTTCCAGGCGATTGACCTCCACGCATAGCTCCAGCAGCTCGGGCGCACGCGACATGGTGCCGAGCAGCGCGACGGCCTTGGCCAGCACGTCACACGACTCCACCAGCAAGTTGGCCAGCTCCAGCGCCTCGGGCGGAGCCACCACCACGCGGTACAGCACGATGCGCTCCGCCGCCGCCTCGATCAGATCGAGCACGTCATCCATGCGGGTGATCAGGGCGTGGATGTCGTCGCGATCGAACGGCGTGATCCAGGTCTCGTGCAGGCGCTTGATGGTCTCGTGCGTGATGCTGTCAGCCGATGTCTC
>JAICQL010000240.1 GCA_025937895.1 Polyangiaceae bacterium
ACTCACACGGAGTCCATCATGACGCTCAAAATCTACGCCGTCGTCCTCGAGCTGGTTCGCAAGCTCTCACCGTATCTTCCTGCGCTCCGCGCGCGCAGCTCGGCACTCGGTGATCAGCTCGAGCGGGCGCTGGTCAGCATCAGCGCGCCACACTCAGCGTGCGCCATGCCGATTCCGCGCCGAGGGCGCGCCATGCCGATTGGGCGGCATGCGCGATGCCGAGCGCGGGCCACGCCGTTCCCTGAGCTCACGGAGAGTCAGTGAAGTCGCGGGCTCGCTGCTCGCGCCTGGCCATGATGGAGCGCTCGATGCGGTCGCGGCCGTAACTGAGCTCCGCGGCGTGCCGGTTGTGAGCGCGACAGAGCAAGCGAAGATTGTCAGGGCTGGAGCTGCCACCTTGGCCGAGTGGATGAAGATGGTCGAACTCCAGCCATGCCGTGTCGCCACAGCGTACGCCGTTGGCGCCGACCCAGCTGCAGCCCAGACCGTCGCGTTCCACCACCGCACGGCGGGCTGGGTTTGAAACGCGTGAGCTCGAAGGGTGCTGGGAGGCGGACGGTCGAGGGGGAAGTGTCGAGGGAGCGGATGGTGAAGGCGTAGTGGAGGAGGGCGGAGGGGTGCGCTGCCGCTCCGAGGATCGGTGTTCATCCGTTGATTGGTCTTGCTCCGTTGATTGGTTTTGCTCCGGAGTTGCAGCACGACTTGTGGCAGGTGGCTTTGCTGGAGATGTCTTGCGCCGAACCGCGAAGCGGCGTCCAAGTAGCTGGTCGAGCAGCAGATCCAGGGCACGAGAGATGACGAGTGAAAAGTCTCCGCCGGGATTGGCGTGGCGCATGAGATCGCGCGCAAGCTCGAGCTTGCCTTTGACGTCGGCGTTGGCCGTAAACTGGAAGCGATAGCGTGCGGCCGACAGGGGTTCGATGCGCTGGTGCGTCCGGCTATTGGCGGAGTTGCAAGGGCGGGGATTCGTCTGAGACGCTGGCGGCGTGAGGTCGAATGGCGCCTTGCTCGCCGGGACTGCGCTGGATGGCGGCGCGGTCGGCGGGACTGCGCTGGACGCTGCGCTCGCCGGAAGTACGCTCGCCGGGGCTCCGCTGGACGGCGCCGCGCTGGACGCCCCAGCGCTCGGCGGGACTGCGGTGGACGCTGCGCTCGGCGGGACTACGCTCGGCGGGGCTCCGCTGGACGCTGCGCTCGGCCGGACTGCGCTGGACGGTGCAGACAGCGAGCGGTCCGGTAGCTTGCGGACGCTGTCGGGAACATCGGGGCTCGGGAAACGCGCCGACAGCAGCTCTCGCGCCGTGCGCAGTGAGGTGCCACGAGCGGCGGTGAGCAACTCGCGATGATTCTCTGCCGATAGCACTGGCTTCAGCAGCAGAGCGACGGAAAGGCTGATGCGCCCGCTGGCGAGCTCGCTGAATAGCATCGGATATTTACGGGCCAACCGCGCCAGCTCGATGCGCCGGCAGGCCTCATCCTCGCTCATGCCCAGCCCGTGCACGCAATAGGAGAACAGGGAGCCGTGCGCCGCAAACAGGTGCAGCCGGCGCTCCTCCACCTCGGCCAGGTGCGCCACCAGCTCCGCGAGCGTACGTCGCTTTCGGCTCAGCACGATTCGCAGTTGTTCCAGCAGCTGCGAATCCGTCAAATGCGCCAGCACCCAGAATTGCTCCCCACTCATGCCGCCAGCATACACCTCGATCTTTCGACCGCGCTGGCGCCTCGCTCACGAGCGATCGCGAGTCGGTTGGGCTTGAATGGTGAAAATGTGCCCGCGCGTCGAGCGAGATGCCAATGCGCCGCCGCGCGAGGTGATCATGGGATGCATGGCGGTCGCTGCATCGAGTGCTGCGAAAACGCGTCAACGACAATCGCCAGTTGCAGGCTCATTTCGTGCGGAGTATGTTCTTCTCGGTTGGTGAGTGCGTGGATCCGCGGAGCGCGGATACCACGCAACATTGATGCGGATTGTCGTGCGTACGGCGTTCCATCAGGTAACGCAGTTCGCCGAGGCGTGGTGCGTCTCGAGGAGACGCGGGATCGTAGAGTGCCTTGCGCGCCTCGGTCATCATCGGCTGTCGCTTGTCGCTTGTCGCCTGTCACGAAAGTGTCGAGTGTCTGGAGGATCCGCGGAGCGCGGATGCAGGGATTGCGGCTCGATGTGGTGCGTGGAGCTTTGGTGCCCAAGCTGGCGGTCACCTCTGCGAGTGCGAGTATACGCGCGGGTGGGCGGTGCGGTTCGAAGAGTGGATCCGCGGAGCGCGGATGCCGTGACCCATCGCCAGTGGCCGAGGTGTCGAGCGTCTGGAGGGCCGCGCAGCGCGGATGGGTTTGGGGCCTCGTTCGGCGGTCACCCATCGCTGGTGACCGAGGTGTCGAGCGCCTGGAGGATCCGCGGAGCCGCGGATGGGTTGGCGCATCGCGCGTCGCTGGGCCGAGTCGTCCGTCGCCGCGCAGCTCGCGTTGGGTTTTTGCGCACGCCGTTCGGCGCCGCCGGTCATTGTGCCGGGCGCCCCAGCGCCGTTCGGCGCCGCCCGTCATTGCGCCTGGCACCGTCCGTCCCTGCGCCCAGAGCCGTTCGGCGCCGTCGGTCATTGTGCCCAGCGCCCAGCGCCCAGCGCCGTTTGGCGACGCCCGTCACTGTGCCCGTCGGGGTTTCGCGCGTTGCCGTGGTCGCCTTTGTCCCGAGGTGCCGGCGATGGCCGTGTGGCGGAGGCTCGGCCCCAAAATCTCAGGCGATGGGCATGCGCAGGGTGAGCAGGGAGAATTGCTGGCGGGCGTCGACGAAGGGGGGGGTCATGGAGGCTTCGACGATGGCTTCGCGGGGGGCGTCGAAGACGACGAGCAGGAGGGGTTTGCCGGACCAGGTGCGGGCGAGGCTGCTCATCTGGCCGATGGCTCGCTCGGCGGTGGCGTTGTCGAAGCCGCGTTTGACGCCGATGACGATCATGCCGTTGATGGCGAGGTCGACCACGCCGTCGAGGCGGGTCTCACCCATCCAGCGCTCGCGTTCGATCTTGTTGCCGGGCATGTGGCGCTCGAGGTGGCGGGCGAGCGCTGCGCGGTAGGAGGCTTCGTCGGGCCACTCGCGGGGGCGCCACTGGGCGAGGGCGAGCACGGTCTCGTGCAGGGCGGTGGTGCCGCGGGTGAAGGGCTCGGGCAGGGGCTCGCTGAGATCGACGAGCGCGGGGAGCTCGGCGGTGGCGGCCACGGCGTTGCCGAAGTCTTGAAGGAACACGGCGGGGGTGGGGGTGGCCTGGCGGGCGCGCACGAGCACGACGATGCCGCCGAGCAGCAGGCCGCCGCTGAGGAAGGGTAAGCTGGTCTGTAGCCCGCCGAGCACCAGCAGGCGCAGGGTGCTCGAGCCGCAGGCCCAGATGAAGCCGCACAGGCCGAGCAGCACCAGGCCCTCGCCGACCAGGGTCAGCCGCAGGTGTCGGGGCGAGCGGTCCCAGTGCTCGAGGCTCTCGATCAGTAGCCAGAAGTTGGACTTGAGGCGGAGCAGGAGCACGCGGGGGTCCCACTGGCCCTCGTCGTTCCGGAGCCCGTTCAGGCGCGACAGCGCGAGCAGCGCGAGCAGCACGGAGGAGCAGAGCCAGCCGACGAGTCCGAGGGTGGCGGTGCCGTTGCTGAGCAGGTAGTCGACGCTGGGCGCGAGGAAGCCGGAGACCACGGCGAGGGTGCCGAGCGCCCAGAGCCAGCGCTCGTGCAGCAGCTCCTCCAGCCACACGCTGAGGCGCAGCGCAGGTGGGATGAGGCGACCGAGCCAGGCCAGCACGCGGCCGAGCGGGGTCTCTGAGCCGGCGGGCACCGAGAGCGGGCCCACTCGCAGGCGGGTGCGCGCCGCTTCCTCGGCGATGGCATCGGGCGCGGACAGCGGTGGATGGGAAGAGGGGCTGGCCTCGGCGTCCTCCAGCAGATCTGCGGGCTGCAGCAGCAGGTGGGTGCGCTCTTCATCGTCGCGGCGTGTGCCAGCGCCGGCGGGCTTGCTCCTTGATTGGGCACCGATCGCCGAGGTGCCGCTGCCGGGCAGTGCGGCGGGAGCCGGTGAGCCGAGGCCGTTGCCGGGGCCAGGCTCGATCGGCTCTGGCTCGGCGATCATCGTGGCATCGGCAGCGTGCCGCGCCGGCGCACGCCGCGATGGGGGAGGTGCAGCGGGTCGCGCGGAGCGGGAGGGCACGGCGCGGGAGGAGGGCGGTGGCGGGGGCAGGGGCACCACCAGGCCAGTGACGATGGTCTTGCCTTCATCGTCGCTCGGCGGCTGCCACGGGGGCTCGAGCATCATGAAGGTCTGGCCGTCATCGCCGTTGCCTGGCCCGTCATCGCCGCTCGGCTCGGGCTCGTGTGCCACCATCAGCACGGGTAAGGGCGCGTCGGGGCTGCTGAACGCTGCAGCCAGCGCCTGATGCCGGCACTTCGGGCAGGCCACGCGCTGTGCGCCCGGCTTCTCGGGTAAGGTGACCAGCTGGCTACAGCTGGGGCAACGCCCCAATTTTGTGCTCAGAGCAGCCTCCTGCATTGCTGATCTAGACGGCGCGGGTCTGTGCTCGACCACAGCCCCCCGGGCGAGCCAGACCCTATTATCATGAGCTGGCTCGCGCCGTGGGCGAGGTGGGCTGGAGGCCCGGCGGCAGCTCCGCCGTACATCCGACTACAGCGCGCAGCGCTCGCCGCCAGTCCCTCCTGACAGGCCGGGCGCGCGCCAGGGCTCACGGGCTGAGCACGAAATCGGCGAAGTCTCCGGCGCTCTCGGTCTTGGTCTGATC
The DNA here is from genome assembly GCA_025937895.1 of Polyangiaceae bacterium. GTDB lineage: Bacteria > Myxococcota_A > Polyangia > Polyangiales > Polyangiaceae > SZUA-265. The sequence continues at coordinate 4,767 of JAICQL010000240.1, forward strand.
GCCGTCGCTCATCACGCCCAGGCCCATCAGCGGTGGCACGTCTGCCTTCTGGTCGCCGTCGGCGAAGTGGGTGCGGAAGGCGCGCTTCAGATCGATGGACTCGCGCTTCCACACCCCGGGGGGACCGCCGGACTCGAGCACGACGGTGTCCTGCGCCACGAAGGCGTTGCGGCGCCGATCACAGATGGTGCCGGGGGGGCGGGTGGTGCTCCACACGTACTTCAGCGAGTACCACTTCAAGAACCTGCGCCAGGTCACGTACAGGACGGCGGGCGAATCCCCGCGCTGCTTGACGCACTCATCGCCCTTCTCCGGGAACTTGATGGCGCGCCAGCTCCACTCCAGGTGGCGCATGCGCTTGCGGCTGCGCTCCGGCACCTCCACCCCGAGCACGGCCTTCTTGTGCGGCGGGCGGTAGCTGCCGCGCACGAAGCTGCGGTCGCCCTCCTGCAGCAGCTTGTAATAATTGACTGGGCCCGACTGGCTATCGACGATGCGCCACTGATCCAGCGCGAGCGAGAGCGCGCCCTCGGGCAAGGTAGGAGCTGCGCTGGGGCTGGCCGCTGCGGGAGGGCTGGCTTGCCCGGGCGCCGCGCCCTGCCGGGGCGCTTCTGGCGGCGCTGGCGCGGGCTCGGCGGGAGCCTCGGACGGGGGGCTCTCCCCTGGCGCGCCCTGTGGCGGAGCGGCCGTGGGCGCGGCTCCGCCGGGCGAGCTGACCAGGGCACAAGAAGTGAGCACGATCACGACCAGCGCCAGGCGGAGGTTCCGGAGCTTTCGAAATGAGCGCACGCTCTCTCTTTCTGGCGAAGCCGGGGCGATGGGTCAAGGGAGGCGCCGCGCGCGGGCCGGAGGGCGGGGGCGCCGCCGTTGCCCGCTCGCAGTGTCCCACGGGGCTGTTCCATGGAGCCGTGGCGCCCGGCTGGGCGAGCGGAGCGGCGCAGAGCTCACGCAGGCATTACGCCCGCGCGGCCTCACTAGTTTCGCGGTTTTGCGCGGCAGTGAAACGGCGCCGCGAAACACGGCGCGCGACGCAGGGCGTAACCCATCGGGTTAAGTCATGGTTTCAATCACGCACGAGCCCGTGGCGCGCGGCGACCGCACGCCCCCCGCGCGGAGCTCAGTCCGGCGGAGCTCAGTCCGGCGGATCTCAGCCGGCGGAGCTCAGTCCGGCGGAGCTCAGCCCGCAGCTCGCGCTTGATCGGTGCGGCCGCAGCGGCAGCGCCCCATCGGCTCGTCATGTACCGGACAGTCCGGCTCGTGCTGGCCATCTCGCACGCAGGCGGTGCAACCACACCAGGCTCCTTGCAGGATGGCTTCAGGGCTCTCGGTCAGGTGCGCTCGCTTCTGCACGGGCTCCATGCACGCTGGACCAGCATGCAGCGTGCCAAGGCGCTCAACAGCGCTTCACGCGCGGTGAGCTCAGGGGCTGTGACCAAACGAGCGAGGCACCATCCACCAGCTGGTGCCAGCCCGCCACGCGGAGCTGCGCCTCGCCGCCCGGATTGAGCTTGCCGAGCGCCGCCGCGAGCCCCACCCCGCTTTCATGGCGAGAACTGCGAAAAAGAGCGCGCCACTCGCTCAGAGCTACGACGCTTTCAAGGAGTTTCAGGGGCGCAAGTACACTGGCATGAAGGTGGGGCGGGGTCACAAGTGGCAATACGCCGCCGGCGAGTGGGTAGAGAAAAAGCTTACCCCCGACCAGTGGGAGTTTAGTTACGCCGTGAACAAGCAACGTCACGGAAGGGCCCCAGCTGGCTCTGGAGTGCCGGTGGGCACGGCGTATCACTGGTACATCCTCGCCGATCAGACAGTGACCAAGCTGGACGCCAACACCTACTCCACCGCCATGTCCGGCGCGAAGTTCAAGCTCGCGCACAAGCGCGCCGACAAGGAGGCCTGGAGCGCGAGCGAGCGGGCGCAGCGCAAGCGACTGATTCAAATTTTGGAGGAGATGCTGGCGCAGCTGAAGGCGCAGCCCGAGGCCGGTGAGCAGGAGGGGTTTGTGGGACGTGCGGGCACCGCCCCTGCCACCCAGGCGCCCGCCAAGTCCACCACCGCCGCGCAGCCCGCGGCGCAGTCCACCGCCGCGGCCAGGTCCACCGCTGCCGCGAGCAATGGCCGACGTGCCCGTGCAGCGAGCGGCCCCGCCGCGCGCAAGGGCAGCGGGAAGAGCAACGGCAAGGTGAAGGCGGCGCGCACTGAGCCCACTCGCGCGCGAGGCGGGCGACCGGCGGCGCGTCACGCCGCCTGAGCCCCCCTCGAGCCGCTGCTCAGCGCGCGCGCAGCTTCTCCGCGGCCTTCACCACCGCGTCCGCCGTCATGCCCAGCTCCTTCAGCACGGTGGCGCCCGGAGCCGAGAGCCCGAAGCGATCGATGCCGAGGCTGATGCCGTCCAGGCCCACGTACGGGGCCCAGGTGGTGGACACGGTCGCCTCGATGGAGACGCGGCGGCGGCAGCTGCCGGGCAGCACCTGCTCGCGGTAGCTCTGCGGCTGACGCTCGAAGCGGGCGAAACAGGGCATGCTGACCACTCGGGTGCCGGGGCCGAGGCGCTTGGCGGCCTCCAGCGCCAGCTGCAGCTCACTGCCGGCGGAGAGCAGGATGAGCTCCAGCGCCGCGCTCTCTTTCAGGGCGATGTAGCCGCCCTGGAGCACACCCTCGCGGCGCGCCGCGAGCGGAATGTCGCTCAGCAGGGGCACGGCCTGGCGGGTGAGCGCCAGCAGGGTCGGGCCGTCGGTGCGCTCCAGGGCCGCGACGAAGGCGCCGGCGGTCTCCTCCGGATCCGCAGGGCGGATCACGTCCAGGTTGGGGATGACGCGCAGGCCCGGGATGGTCTCCACCGGCTGGTGCGTGGGGCCGTCTTCCCCCACACCGACGCTGTCGTGGGTGAAGACGTAGATGACCGGCAAGTGCCCGAGCGCGGCCAGGCGGATCGAGGCGCGGCAGTAGTCGGCAAAGACCAGGAAGGTGGCGCCGCTGGGACGGAAGATGCCGTCCGCCGCGATGCCGTTGAGGATGGCGCACATGCCGTGCTCGCGGATGCCGAAACGGATGTTCCTGCCGGTGCGGCGCGCGGGATTGAAGTCGTCATCGCCCGTCTTCAGATCGCCGATGTAGTTGAGCGTGGACCCGTACAGATCGGCGCTGCCGCCGACCAGCAGCGGGGTGACCTTGGCCAGCGGCTGCAGCACGTCTTGCCCGGCCTTGCGCGTGGCGATCTTGGTGTCGGCGGGGAAGGGGGGCACCGCGGCCAGCAGCTGCGCGCGCTCCGCCGTCTTCTGCTGGGTGTCGCGCGGCAGGGTGTGAGCGTGGGCGCGCGAGACGGCCAGCTCCTGCGCGAGCGCAGGGTTGGCCTGCTTCCAGGCCTCGAACGTCTTGCACCACTCCTGGTATTGCCCCGAGAGCTCGCGCGAGCGCTGCTCGAAGAAGCTGCGCACCTCGGGCGCCACGTAGTAGGGCTGCTCGGGCAGGCCCAGGCCCTTGCGCGCGGCGGCAGTGAACTTGGCGCCGCCCTCACCGTGCGCCTTCTGCGTGCCGGCCACCTCGGGGATGCCCTTGCCGATCAGCGTCTTGGCGATGATGGCCTGCGCCTTGCCGCTGCCTGCCTGGCGCGCGCGCGCCAGCGCGGATGCAAACGTGTCCAGCTCGTTGCCGTCCACCGTCTGCACGTCGAAGCCCATCGCGGTCAGCCGCTGAGCGGTGTCTTCGCTCTGCGTCTCCTTCGCCATCGCGTCCAGGGTGACGGCGTTGGCGTCGTACACGAGGATGAAGTTATCGAGCTGCTGGTGGCCGGCGAAGGACAGCGCCTCCATGGCCACGCCCTCTTGCATGCAGCCGTCGCCCGCCAGGCAGATCACCTTGTGGTCGAAGATGGTGTGCTCGCGCGTGTTGAAGCGCGCTGCCGCCATCTTCTCCGACACGGCCATGCCCACGGCGTTGCCCACGCCCTGGCCCAGCGGGCCCGTGGTGGTCTCCACCCCGCTCGGGGAGTGGGTGATCTCGGGGTGGCCCGGCGTCTTCGAGCCGAGCTGGCGGAAGCGCTTGATCTCGTCCAGGCCCAGGTCGCCGTAGCCGGCCAGGTGCAGCCAGGCGTACAGGAACATCGAGCCGTGACCCGCCGACAGCACGAAACGGTCGCGATCGAGCCACTCGGGATGCTCCGGGCAGTGCCGCAGAGCGTGGCCATACAGCACGGCGCCGATCTCCGCGCAGCCCAGTGGCAGGCCCAGGTGGCCGCTTTGGCTGGCATGAACCGCATCCAGGGCGAGGCCGCGTGCGATGGTGGCGGCCTGAGCGAGCATTTCTTTGGGTAACGTCGACACCGAGACTCTCCTTCGGCGCAGCTTGCTCACGTCAGCGCGCTCGAGGCAAGGGTTAGCCTGGGCGCGCGGCCTGCTGGCTTGGTTCTGAACCGTGGCGTTTTCCAGCCACGGCGTGCGAGCGGCGCGCGGTTGAGCCACGATGGCACATCGAATGCTAGGGTCGGGGTGCCGAGGCCTGTGTCACGAGGCCGGCGGTTTCCGGAGCAGCCCTGGCGGCGGCTCCGGGGTGCGCGCAGGAGGTTTTTTCCCATGTCCAACCGATTGAGGGCTTCAGGCTTTGGTTCCCACTGCGCGCTGCGCCGCGCTGCAGGGCGTGGGGCGGCGGTGCTGTGGCTGCTGGCCCCGCTGGTCGCGGTCAGCGCAGGCTGCGCGGATGAAGACCCGCGGCCCGAGCAGATTGCTGCTGCTTCCACGCCAGGGCCGGCACCGCTCTACATGACACCTGCGGGAGGCGCCTCTGGTGTCACGGGCAATACCGGCGCGATGGCAGGAGCCGCTGGCAATGATCAAGGCAACGCGGGCGGCGCGTCGGGCGAGGCGGGCGCTGGCGGTGAAGGCGGCCAGGGCGGCATCGGCGGTGAAGGTGGTGAAGGCGGTGCGGGCGGCATTGGCGGTGAAGCTGGTGGCGGGGGCATCGGCGGTGAAGGCGGTGAAGGCGGTGCCACGGGCGGCAGCGGTGGCGCGCTCGCCAGCGGCGGAGCCGGGTCAAACCCGGATGCCGGCACCGAGCCGGACGACGGCTGAGGCTCCGCGGCTGCGGGCTCGACCGCTGCAGCACGAGCCGCTATGGTTCGGAGGCGTTTGCTGCCTGCGGAGTGATGGAGATTGGAGATCCCCGAAATTCTGGCTGCAGCGTGGCAGGCGTACGGTGACAGGCGCCAGCTCGTTGCAGTCGAGGAGATCAGCGTCAGCGTCTCCACCAATCACGTCTACCGCCTGAAGCTCTCCGACGGGAAAGAGTTCATCGGCAAGGTGTCGAGCTACGGCTCGTTCGTGCACTTCCGCCAGGATCACCAGCGCATCCAGCAGTGGGCCACCTTGCTGGAGACGAGCGGCTTCCGCGGCTTCCTGGCGCGGGTGGCGACGCGCAACGATGGCACGGCGTTTGTGTACAAGCAGGGGCGGCGCTGGGTGGCGCTCTATCACAAGGTGCCCTTCTATGATTTCCTGCCGGGCCGCCTGAACGACACGGAGATCCAGGCGCTGGGCAAGAACCTGGCGCGCTTTCACCGCGCATCACTGCGCGCCGCCGGCCACCTGCACCCCACCTGGAAGAGCGTCGGTTCGGACATCGGCAGCCTGTACGACACGCTGGAGAGCTCCGACTGGCGGCGCGAGCGCGGCATCAGCAGCGAGCAGGAGTATGTGCTCAAGGGCCACTGTGACGCCTTCCTGGAGAACGCCGAGCGGCTCGGCTATCACGAGTGGCCCAAGCTGCCGATCTTGATCGACTGGAACATCGGCAACTTCTCCGTCGGCTACGACGCCACCGGCTTCCGCTTCTTCAGCCGCTGGGATTATGACTGGTTCCGCATCGAGCCGCGCATGTTCGACTTCTACTTTGCGAGCCGCGTGGTGCGCGACAGCGGGGACCAGGAGGTCTTCAGCTACACGACGGGGCCGCTGCTCGAGCCGCGCTTCATCGCGTTTCTGCGCGCGTACCACGCGCGCTATCCGCTGAGCGAGGCGGAGCTGTTGTTCTTGAAAGAGGCGTATCGCTTCTTCATCCTCAATTACGTGGTGCACGCGGGCGAGCACTTCTTCCGTGCCTCGCTCTGGCACCGGCTGATGCAAGAGGCGCTCGACGAGTACCTGCCCAGCCTGCAGCAGCTGGATCTGCGCCCGCTGGTGGAAGCTGTGCTGGAGCGGCCTGCGACCATGCCGCCCGATCCTGAGCCGGAAGAGCCGGTCTGAGCGGAGCAGCCGGCGGAGTCGCAGCCAAACCCTGGTTCGCGACATAGCGCCACGGCTCATCTGCGGACACTCGGTGACAAGCTGAGCCCGGACAATCTGAAGCAGGACGCAAAGGAGGTGGTGCAAGAAGCCAAGGCCGCGGCGGTGGACACCCTGCACGAGGCCAAGGACGTAGCCACCAGTACTTTTCGCGAGGTCAAGGATTCAACGATGGAAACCGTACACGAGAAGGTGGATGACCTGCGCTACGGCGTGCGGCGCGTCGAGCGGGAGACGATGGGCTTCTTGCGCGAGAACGCGCTACCGCTGGCCCTGCTCGGGGTCGGCGCGGCCTGGCTCTTTGCGCGCAACCGCAAGCAGGATGGCTCGCGGGCGTACTGGGATGACCGTGACGACTGGCCCCGCAGGAGTGTCGGTGACCGCGGTCGAGAGGTGGCCCACCACGCCCAGCAGCGAATGGGAGAGGTGAAGGACCGGGCCCGCGACTTCACGGAGCACGAGATCGACGGGCTGCGCAACGCTGCTCGAGACGCCGGGCATCGCATGGGAGAAGCGGTGGACCGAGCGCGCGAGGTCACGGGTCGTGAGCTGCGCGAGGCGCGCGATTACTCTCGCCGGGTCAAGGACGCGAATCCACTCGGAGTGGGGCTGGCCGCCATGGCCGCTGGCGTGGGGGTGGGCCTGCTCTTGCCCGCGACTCGCCAGGAGCGAGAGCTCCTGGGCGACAAGCGGCAGGAGCTGATCGGCGAGGGCAAGCAGATGCTGGGCGAGCTCACGCAGACGGCGCGGGAGGCGGTTCGTGACGTGAAGGGATCGCTCTCCGGCGGCGCCCAGCGCTGACTCGGGGCGGCCGGGAGCCAAGGCAGGGACCGCGCGGGCAGCGTCAGCCGCCCGCCGGTCGCGCCCGGCGCAGCAAATATGCCTGATCCACGCCGTGCTCTCCGGCGGCGCGCACGTCCTGGGTCACGAGCAGAGCGCCGCTGCCGTCCAGGCTGATGCCCGTCGCGCGATCCAGCTCGTTGTGCCCGAGCTGCAGGGTGGAGAGCAGCTCGCCCTCGGCCGAGAGCTCGCTCACGAACGTGTCGTA
>JAICQL010000378.1 GCA_025937895.1 Polyangiaceae bacterium
ACCCCCGCATGGCCGGTGTGTCCGAGGCCCAGCTCGAGGTCGTCGATGAAGAAGTCCGCCGCCTCGTCGACGAGTGCTACGGCGAAGCGCGGCGCCTGCTGCGCGAGAACCGCGACAAGCTCGACGCCATCGTCGACCAGCTCCTGGCGCGGGAGACGCTGGATGAGGCAGAAGTGTACGCCGCCGCCAGTATCCCGCGCTCCTCGACCCCGCCCGGGCCGAAGGGGTTGCCGGAAATGACGTTGCCGGCGGCGAGGGGGGCTGGGGAATAAGGGCCGGCCGGAGAGCCCAGTGTTCGCCCGGGTCGAGCGCATTTGACCCCACTCCGCTCGCAGGAAGCGGGAACGAAGCAGAGAAGCAGGAATGGAGAGCGCCCGGCTCTCACTTGCTTATCCATCTCGGGGATGTGACCGTCGGTGTGCACATGATTGGCTCTGTTGCGCGCACGGTCATCCGCGGTGCGGTCCAGCTCACCACCAAGCCGTTTCAAACGGGCGGAAGCATCACCCGTTATGGCATGTACCAGCACCTTGAGCAGGTGTTCGCCGGCTATGGACGGGGCCGACATCTACGCGCGCTGAGCATCAGCCATTCTCAGCGCCTGGCTCAGGTGATCACCGGACAGGCTTCGCTCGAGTTTGCCGAGGCCAACTACCCCGACGCGAGCATTCTCGCGCTGCCCTTCGACGCCGACCAGTTCGACGTCGTGGTGAGCGACCAGGTCCTCGAGCACGTCGTGGGCGATCCTCAGCGCGCGATCGATGAGACCCGCCGCGTGTTGAAGCCAGGTGGTTTGGCGATCCACACGACGTGCCTAATGAACCCCATTCACACGGCCGCATCCACCCCATCCGATCTCTGGCGCTTTACCCCCGAGGCCCTGCGCTATCTCTGCCGCGATTTTTCCAAGATCGTGGATAGCGGTGGTTGGGGCAGCCCTTACGTGTGGGTGGCCACCGCGCTGGGGCTGCGCTACGTTCGCGTGCCGCATGCCAAGTGGCATCCGCTGCATCAGCTCGCCACCCTCAACGACGCGCAGTGGCCCGTGTCGACCTGGATCGCAGCCGAGAAATGACGGAGGTCGTCGTGTTCGGCGCCGGGGGGCATGGCCAGGTGGTAGCGGACGCCGCGCGCTGCGCCGGCTGGACCGTGCTCGGCTTTCTGGATGACCAGCGCCCGCAGGGCGATGACACGCTGCTCGGGCCGGTGCTCGGGGGGCGCGGCTGGTGTCGCGGTCACCGCGAAGTGGCGATCGCGCTCGGCATCGGAAGCAATGCAGTCCGGCAGCAGATCGCCGAGGAACTCTTGCTCATGGGGGTTTCGCTGGCCACCGTGGTCCATCCCAGCGCGGTGGTATCGCGGGCCGCGCAGCTGGGGCCCGGTGTCGCCGTGCTCGCGCTGGCTGTGGTCAACGCTGGTGCGCGGGTGGAGCGAGGAGCGATCGTCAACAGCGCAGCCGTGGTGGAGCATGACGTAGTGGTGGGCAGCTTTGCCCATGTCTCCCCCAACGCTACCTTGGCCGGAGCGGCACGACTCGGCGACCTGAGCCAGCTGGGCGCGGGCGCTTGCGCGCTGCCGGGGGTCTCAATCGGTCCGCGCTGCATTGTGGGTGCGGGTGCAGTAGTCACCCGTGACGTGCCCGCCAACTCGGTTTGCATGGGGGTGCCGGCTCGGATCACCCGACAAACCGAGCGGTGAGTGTGGACACAAGATGGTGAAGCCAAGCCGACGCCTGGAGCTCCTGGCCAAGCGAGCTCTAGATCTGGGGGCAGCGGCCGCCGGCCTGGCACTCGGCGCGCCCTTGTTGCTCGGAGTGGCCGCGCTGGTGCGTTCGCGCCTGGGCTCGCCGGTACTGTTTCGCCAGCCGCGCCCTGGCCTCAACGAGAAGCCGTTCGTGATGCTGAAATTCCGCACCATGCGCGAGCCATCCCCAGGGCAGCCGCGGCTGGCCTCCGATGCAGATCGCCTTACGCCGCTCGGCCGCATGCTGCGAGCCACCAGCCTGGACGAGTTGCCGACGCTCTGGAACGTGCTCAAGGGGGATATGAGCTTGGTGGGGCCGCGCCCGCTGCTGCTCGAGTATCTGGACCGGTACACCCCAGAGCAGCGCCGCCGTCACGAGGTGAAGCCAGGTGTCACGGGCTGGGCGGTGGTGCACGGCCGGAATGCGCTCAGCTGGGAGCGCAAATTCGAGCTCGACGTCTGGTACGTCGACCATTGGAGCTTACGACTCGACATCGACATCCTACTGAAGACGATCGCCTCCGTGTTGCGACGGAAGGGCGTATCTCACGGCGGGCATGTCACCATGCCAGAGTTTCGCGGTAACCGATCAGGCGATCCCAGGTTGGGCAGCTAGGTGGCACGCCAGCCAGGACTCTACCCGCTCCGCAAGTCTCACGGCCGGCGCCGCTGCGACCTACGCCGCTCGCGCAGCTGATCGAGGCGCTCCCAACCCAGCGCGCGGCCCGCCGCCACGAGCGCGGTGTGCTGCGCCCGCACCAGCAGGCGGCGCGCGGGCGTGACGCGCGGACCAAACATTAACTGCAGGCTCCAGCGCTCTCCGCGCTGCACCAACCCACCGCGGTGCAACAGATCGCCGCCGTTGAACAACACCACGTTGCCCGAGCTAGACTCCACGACGCGCTCACGGGCGAGCAACGCGGTCGTGTGCGGGCTCCGTTCGTGCAAGTCGTCGCCAAAGTGGGTGGAGCCCTGCAGCACGCGCGGCAAGTTTACGAAGCCGGCACGCAGCGCCGGGTCGGTGAAGCCTCTGCGGTAATACTGCGGCACGCCCACGTTGGCCATCGCCGCCGCGCGATCCATCTCGTGGCCGAGGTGAAAGTAGAAATGTGCCAGCGCATTGCCCTGGCGAAAGCCGTGGCCGCCCTCGATGTAGGAAAAGGCGCCTGTCTCGCGGGTGGCGGGCGTGAGATAGAGCACGGCTTTAATCTGGTGCCAGTCCTGGTCATGATGATAGTAGGCCGCCGGAGAAGTGGGCAGCCCACAGTCGGCGTAGCAGTCACGCCACCAGACCTCCCGCTCGTGTGAGTACACGAGATTGACGGAGAGCAGCTCCATCTCACACCCGTAGAAGGCGCTCGTGGCACCGGTATAGCCATGTTCGTCGAGCGCCTGCTGGAGCACGCGGTAGTACAGCCCCGCGCGCGGCAGGATGCGCCACGAGCGGGTGCCGCGCAGCGCGCTCTGCGACGCGCGTAGCAGCGCCATCTGCGGCTCCAGATCCGCCGCCATTGCGCTCAGCCGTCGCTGGTCGATCTGTCCGACGACGATGCTCTGCTCGCGCAACTCCTGCGCCACAGCACGGCTTGTTCGAGCCATCCGCGCCGAGTTCGGCTCAGCCACCAGGTTTCGAAAGCGCGCCTCGGCGCGAGCATCTTCCTTGGCAGCACGTAGCGCCTCGTCCACACATCGAGTCATGACGTGCGCGGGCGGCAGCGCTGCGGCGCAGGCTTGCCGCAGACGCTCGAAGGGCGCCACCAGCTCTCGTTCGAGCCATAATTCCAGCTCCGGGGCGGGCAGGCGCTCATCGGCAACGTAGCGGACGCGCAGCGCCTCATTGGCCTGGGTCACCAGTGCTTCCACCTCTTGCTCGAAGCTAGCATTGAGCGCCACGGCGTGAGGGGTGAACGCAGGATGCGCGCAGTAGTCAATGACGGGCCAGGTCTCTCTATGCAGCATAAATGGCTCCTGTTCAGGCACTGCGCGCGGGACGTGCCCGGCGCGTCAGGCGCTCGGCTAGCAGCTGCCGTATCTCCGCGTAGGCTGGGCCCGGCGTGAGCACAACGATCAGCAAATACGTGGCCAAGCCCAGCAGCACCAGCACCGCAAGCTGAAGCGGCGGACCCCAGTGCGAGGGAATCATCCAGATTCGCACGCTATGCACCACGGCACCCATGCTGAGCGCGCGGACCAGATTGGGCAACACCAGTCGCATCACGGCGCCGAAGCGGATCCCAACCAGGCGCCCCGGCAGCGCGAGCGCCGGATAGAGCAGGAGCAGCTGACCCGTGAAGTAGGCCCAAGCCACGGACGTGACGCTACCCTGACGAGCGCCCACATAGATTGCCGCGAGCAACACCGCAAAGTTGATCAGGGACCAGAGAAAGGTCTGGTCAGTGCGTCCTTGAGAGTTGAAGAGCAGGCCGCTCGTGGAGCTGAGCATGTGCACCAAGCTCACCCAGCACAAGATAGTGTAGATAGGGATCACTCCGGACCACCTGGGGCCGTACACGGTCAGAATAAAGGGCTCTGCGACCGTGGCGAGTCCGACGATGGCCGGATAGCCAATGAAGGTCAGCAGGGTGAC
>JAICQL010000257.1 GCA_025937895.1 Polyangiaceae bacterium
AGCGGGTGCGAGCGGGCCCGCGGACGGCGAGCACCGGCTGGCGCGCGCGGCGGATCACACGCTCCGCGGTGGAGCCGATGAACACGTCGCGCAGCGCGCGCGGCCCACCACGGCCGAGCACTGTCAGCTCTGCCTTCAGCGCGCGCGCAGCGGCTGCGATCTCGCGGGCTGGGTCGCCGAGCTTCAACAGCGTCTCCAACCGGGCTCGTCCGGGTAGCGCCTCTGCCAGCTGCTGCTTCTCCTCGATCAGCGCCCGTGCAGCATCTTGCCGGGCCTTCTGCTGAAGGTCCGGCGGCAAGCCCCTGGGCACGACGTGGAGCACGGTGATGTGTGCGCCTTCTGCCAGCGGCAGCAGCGCGGTACGCGCCAGGACACGGTCCGAGATAGGTGAGAGATCCACGGCCACGAGCAGCCGCTGAAAGCCCGTCGGAGACCGCGAGCCGTGCTTGCCTCGAGGTGCTCCGCTGCGTCGCCGGTCGTCGTTCATCGTGGCTCGGTCCTCCCGGAAATACAACTACGGCTGTTCGTGGCCTCGACCCGCGTTCCGTCCTGCACGCTCGCCCTCGATTTTGGCTGCCGCCCTCCCGCCCTCGAGCTTTGCGGTGAGCCACCAGCCCGTCGCCATGGTCACGACGAACACGAGCGCGTCGCGGCTGCCCGCGGCGAGCGAGACGATGCCAGGCCCCGGGCAGTAGCCCCCGATGCCCCACCCCACCCCAAATAGCGCGGCGCCGGCGACGAGCTTCGGATCGCTCCGCCGCAGCCTGGGGAGCGCAAACTCCGCGGCAAACAGCGGGCTCGGGCTCCTGCTCACCCAGCGATAAGCCAAGAAGTGGACGGCGACGGCGCCGAGCATCACGAAGGCCAGGCTAGGGTCCCATGCCCCCGCCACGTCGAGGAACGCGAGCACCTTGCGCGGGTTCGTCATGCCGCCCACCGCGAGCCCCGCGCCAAAGAGCGCTCCAGAGAGCAAGGCAGTGGCGAGCTGCTTTGTTTCGCGCGTCATGGGTCGCTTCCCAGCCAGCGCAGCAAGCCGACCGTCGCCATCCCCATCAGCACGAAGGTGAGGGTCGCCACCAGGGAGCGGGGAGACAACCGGCTGATCCCGCAGACCCCATGACCGCTGGTACAGCCGCTGCCCAGGCGCGTGCCGGCCCCCACCAGCAGCCCCGCGGCGGCAACCACCGCCAGCGGCCGAGGCGATGATCCGACGGTCTGAGGTGCCAGCACGACCAAGGACAACCCCGCAAGGAGCAACCCAGCGAGAAACGCAGCTCGCCAGGCCCAGCCAGCACGCTCGCCCAGTAGTAGATTGCCAACGATGCCGCTGACCCCAGCGATGCGCCCGCAGCCGATCAGCAGCAGCGACGCCGCCAGGCCGATCAGCACCCCCCCGACCAGCGCGCTCGAGGCTGCAAATGTCGTCATTGCCGGTCGCTCAATCTAAGCATCGTCGGAGCTCACGTCGAGAGCTCGCGGCCACTGCGGCGGTCTCCGGCAGCTCGCCCAGCAGCGCTACGGCGCGCTTGCCGGGCGCCACGGGCCGGCAGCTTGCCCCCCCACGTCCACGGGCTGCACCCGCCAGATGCGGCTGGCGTATTCGGCCACGGCTCGGTCCGAGCTGAACCTGCCCATGCCGGCCACGTTGTGGATGCTGGCGCGGGTCCACGCCTCGGGCGCGCGGAACGCCGCGGCCACCCGCCGCTGGCACTCCACGTAGGCGCGGAAGTCCGCCAGCACGAAGAACGGGTCGCGCTCCACGAGCGAGCGCACCAGTGGCGCAAACAGCTGAGGCTCCTGCGGAGAATATCGCCCAGAGCCGATGTCCCAGAGGATGCCCTGGAGGTCGGCGTCCTGCTCCACCACGGCGCGCGGATCGTAGCCTTCGTGGCGGCGCCGGCGGATCTCATCCGCCTCGAGCCCGAACAGGAAGAAGTTCTCCGCGCCCACGGCCTCGCGGATCTCCACGTTGGCGCCGTCCAGCGTGCCGATGGTGAGAGCGCCGTTCAGGGCCAGCTTCATGTTACCGGTGCCGGACGCCTCGTAACCCGCGGTCGAGATCTGCTCGGAGAGATCGGCAGCAGGATAGAGCCGCTGCGCGTTCTTGACGTTGAAGTCCGGCACGAAGATCACGCGCAGCTGCTCGCGCGCGTGTGGGTCTGCCGCGATCGTGGCTGCCACCGCGTGGATCAGCCGCACGATCAGCTTGGCCAGGAAGTAGTCGGGCGCCGCCTTGCCGGCAAAGAGCACGGTCCGCGGCAACACGTCAGTCTCGCCCCTGCGGATCCGCTCGTACAGCCACAGCACGTGGAGCAGGTTGAGGTGCTGGCGCTTGTACTCGTGGATGCGCTTGCACTGCACATCGAGCAGCGCATCCGGATCGAGCAGCGCACCGCTCGTGCGCACCAGCCAGGCGCTGAGCTCGCGCTTGTTGGCGAGCTTGACCTCCCGCCAGCGCTGGCGAAAGTCTTCGTCCTCGGCACACACGCTCAGCGCCTGCAGGCGCGCCGGGTCTCCCAGGCAATCCGCGCCCAGCGCCTGCTGCAGCAGCGCGGCCAGGCGTGGGTTGGCTAGCCGCAGGAAGCGCGCGAAGGAGACGCCGTTGGTCACGTTGGTGAAGCGCTCGGGATAGAGCTCGGCAAAATCCTTCAGCACCGTCGCGCGCAGCAGCCCTGAATGCAGCTCCGAGACGCCGTTGACGGTATGGCTGGCCACCGTGGCCAGGTGCGCCATGCGCACTGCCTTCTGCCCCGCCTCATCGATCAGAGAGCAGCGCGCGAGCAGCTCGGGCTCGCCCGGCCGCAGCTCCTCGACCTGCGCCAGAAAGCGCCGGTTGATCTCGAACACGATCTGCAGGTGACGCGGCAAGATGCGCTCAAAGAGCGGCAGCGGCCACATCTCCAGCGCCTCCGGCAGCAGCGTGTGGTTGGTGTACGAAAAAGCCCGGCTGGTGATGCTCCACGCCTCCTCCCAGCCGAGGCCATGGATATCCAGCAAGAGCCGCATCAGCTCCGCCACCGCCAGCGCCGGGTGCGTATCATTCAGCTGGATGGCGAACTTGTCTGCCAGCTCCCGGATGTCTCCGCGCTGCAGCAGCAGGCGGATCATGTCCTGTAGCGAGCACGACACGAAGAACAGCTGCTGCTCCAGCCGCAGCTGCTTGCCCGCCGGGGTGTGGTCGTTCGGGTAGAGGATCTTGGCGATGTTCTCGCTGCGCACCTTGGCGTCCGCCGCGCGCCGATAATCGCCGGCGTGAAAGGCAGCCAGGTCGAACTCCTCGGGTGCCGTGGCGCCCCACAGGCGCAGGAAGTTGGCGTTCGAGCTGCCGTTGCCCAGCTGTGGCGTGTCGAACGGCACCCCCAGCACCACCCGCTCCGGGTTCCAGCGCATGCGCCAGTGGCCGGTGGCGTCCTCCACCCGCTCGGTGCTGCCGCCAAAACCAACGGGGAACTCCAGCTCGTAGCGCCGCACCTCCCAGGGGTTGCCGAGGCGCAGCCAGCGGTCCGCGCGCTCGTGCTGCCAGCCGTCGCGGATGGCCTGGTCAAAGATGCCATATTCGTAGCGAATCCCGTAGCCGATCGCCGGCACCCGCAAGGTGCCGAGCGACTCCATGAAACAAGCAGCGAGCCGCCCCAGCCCGCCGTTGCCGAGGCCAGGCTCCTCCTCCTGATCGATCAACTCTGCCAGATCGATGCCCAGCGAGCGCAGCGCCCGCCGGGTGGGCTCCTCGATACCCAGCTTCATCAGGTTGATGCCCAGCTGCGGCCCGACCAGATACTCCGCAGACAGATACACGACCGTGCGGCTCTGGCCCTCGAAGTAGGCCCGCGCCGAGCGCACCCAGCGCTGCAGTAGCCGATCGCGCACGGCGTACGCCAGCGCCAGGTAGTGGTCGTTGCGCGTGGCCACCTCCGGGAACTTGGCCAGCTCGAAGCTGAGCTTGCGCAGGAAGTCGGCCCGGATCTCCGCCTCGTCGAGGCCGGGTGCGAGGGTGTCCTGTGCGACCGGGGGGAATGCGGCGGTGCTCATCGTGCGGACGATAACAGACCCGCGCCCAGCCCGGCCGCTGACTGCGCTGGCGCGCGGCGCCCGCATGAGCCCCAGTCGCTCGTGACAACCCGCGCAGGTGAGCAGGAGGTCAGCAAACACCTCGCCGCGCTGCTCGCCAGCTGCGCCGCGGCCGCGCTGGCCCAGGCCCCGCAAGTGGCGCGGCGCCGTGTAGCCATGCATCGTGGCGCACGGCTTGCGCCGGTTCGATGCCGAGCGCAAAGCGTGCACCTGCCGGCAAGGCCCCGTCCAGCTCGCGCCCGGGTTGGGCAATGCCGTTGCGGCCACGCGCCGAGCAACTCGGGCACGGGCACGAAGCTTGCGAGGCCTTGGTGACCCCCGCGGTCACCAGGGAGGCTGCTCACCATGCGCACCCACGCGCCGCTCCTGACGCACATACCGACCATTCGCGAGCTGATGACCCCGTTCCCGTACGCCATCGAGGCGGATCGCTGCGCAGGCGATGCCCAGGGCATGCTCAGCGGGCGTACCATCCGCCATCTGCCCGTGACCAGCTCGGGCGAGGTGTACAGCGTGCTGAGCGCCCGGGAGCTGGAGCTTGCCCTGGCTCGCCCCGGCGCTGACCCGTGGCGGCTGCAGGTGCGCGAGCTGTGCGCGCGCGATCCTTACATCGTGGATGTCTCGGAGCGCGCCGACGTAGTGCTGGACGAGATGGCGGCGCGGCAGCTCGGTTGTGCGGTGGTCGCGCAGGATGATCGCGTGGCGGGCATTTTCACGACGGTGGATGCCTGCCGCTGGCTCGCTGCGCGGCTGCGCGGCGAGCTCTGAGCAAAGCGCTCCTGCGCGGCCGGGTCCGCTCTCATCGGGCTCGCGCAGCCACCCCGAAGGAGCTGCAACGCCCCCCGGCGCTCCCGCTCAGATCAAGAACTGCCCGCGCGCCACGATGCGTGCGCTGCCGCCCACCTCGATGCGCGGCTCGGGCTCGGCCGGAGTCACTCGCGCGTACAGGGTGGAGGGGCGGCCGATCTGCCGCCCTTGCTCGATGTGCAGCACCTGCTCGTGCTTCAGCATGCCGTGACGCAGGAGCTCGACCGCGAGCGGGCCGACGGCGGAGCCGGTAGCCGCATCTTCATTCACCCCGCGTCGCGGAGCGAAGTAGCGCAGGGTGCACAGCTGGCCGTCGCAGTGGTACACGGCTACGCCCGCCTCGGTGGCGCGCGCCAGCGCGGAGAAATCGGGCGACAGCTCGGTCACCGCATCGACGGAGGAGAGCGCGACACAGACCTTCACCGAACCGCTCCGATAGGCCTGCGGGGGCCGCGCCACGGCTGGCGCTCCCAGCGCCTCCAGGATGGCGCCCCCGCGCTCCAGCGGCACCGGCTGCGGATGGGGATGCTCGAGCCAGCCAAAGCTCACTCGCGCGCCCTCGCGCGTGAGCCGCACGGGAATGACCCCGACGGGCAGCTCCAGCCGCACCTCATCGCTCTGCAGCGGCCCAGCCAGGACGAAGGCGGTGCCCAGCACTGGATGACCCGCAAACGGCAGCTCCCCCGCCGGGCCAAAGATGCGCAGGCGGGCGCTGCCGCCGCGCTCCGGGGGCAGCACGAACACCGTCTCCGATAGCCCCGTCTCGCGCGCCAGGGCGTGCATGGTGGCCGGGTCGATGCCGCGCGCATCGGTGAAGACGGCCAGCGGATTGCCTTCCAGCGGGTTCTCGGCAAAGACGTCGCAGATCACGTAACGCAGGGTCTTCATGAGGGCGGAGGCTAATACCCGCGCCCGGCTGGAGCGAGGTCTACTTGATGACGCGACAGGTCAGCACGGCGGGAGCACAGCAGTGCTGGCCTGCTCGCCCGACAGCCTCAGCTCGCGCGCAGCGCCTGCCCAGCCCAGCCCAGCCCAGCGCCGGCCAGGATCAGCCAGGTGGGGTTGATGCGAAAGCGCAGCAGGAGCAAGAGCGAGAGCAGCGCGCTGCTGGCGGTGAGCGCATCCACCAGCGCGGCGCGGCCCAGCTGGAAGGTGACGACCGCCATCAGCGCCAGCGAGGCCACGTTGACCCCATCGAGGAACGCGCTGGCCGCCGGCGAGGCGCGCAGCCTGGGCACGAGCGGTCCGCTCAGCGCCACGAACACGAACGCCGGCAAGAAGATACCGGCGGTGGCGGCCAGGGCGCCCGGGGGCCCTGACAGCACATAGCCGATGAACGTGGCCGTGGTGAACACGGGCCCCGGCGTGATCTGGCCCACGGCGATGGCGTCGATCAGCTGGGCTTCGCTCAGCCAGCCCAGCCGCAGCACGAGATCGCCACGCAGGAACGCCAGCAGCACGTAGCCGCTGCCGAACAGCACCGAGCCGATCTTGGCGAACACCAGGAACAGCCCGGACAGAGTGACCGCGCTGGGCCCCGCCGCGGCGCTGGCGGCGCCGCCGAGCGCGAGCAGCGGCAGCGGGCTCAATGCCAGGGCGGAGGAGGCGCGGCGCGCTGCCAGCAACATCAGCGCGCCGCAGCCGAACAGCACCACCAACTCGTTGGCGCCCAGCGCCGCAGCCAGCGTGGCCACCACCCCGAGCGCGCGCAGCCAGCCGCTGCGGGCCGCCTGCGGCGCGAGCCCCCCGAGCGCCTGTGCCACCACGGCCACCATCACCGGCTTCACCCCGTACAGCAGCCACTCGGCGCTCGGCAGCGAGCCGTAGCGCACATATGCCCAGCCGAGCGCCGCCGTCACCAGCATGGCGGGCACGATGAAGGAAATGCCTGCCACGGCCAGCCCCGCCCAGCGCGCACGCATCCAGCCGATGTGAATGGCCAGCTCCGTGGAGCTGGGGCCCGGGATGAGGTTGGCGGCACCCAGCAGATCGAGAAAGCTCTGCTCGCTCAACCACCGCCGCCGCACCACCACCTCTTCCCGCATCAGCGCGATGTGTGCTGCTGGCCCGCCGAACGCGGTAGCGCCCAGCCTGGAGAACAGCGCGGCCAGCTCGAGCAGCGAGCCCGCCGGGGCGCCCGCTGGCGTCGTTTCTGCTCCAGAAGCCCCTACTCGAGCAGGCTGCGGAGCATCCACGCCGTCTTCTCGTGCACCTGCATGCGCTGGGTGAGCAAGTCGCACGTCGGCTGATCATTGGCGGCGTCCGCGGCGCGGAACACCTCGCGCGCGGTGCGCGCCACTGTCTCGTGGCCGCTGACCAGGATGCGGATCATGTCCTGTGCTGCGGGCACGCCGTCGCCTTGCTTGATGGCGGACAGCTCCGCAAACTTCCGGTAAGTGCCCGGCGCCATGACGCCCAGCGCGCGGATGCGCTCGGCGACCAGATCCACAGCGAGCGCGAGCTCGTTGTACTGGGTCTCGAACATCAGATGCAGAGTCTGGAACATGGGCCCCGTCACGTTCCAGTGGAAATTGTGTGTCTCGAGATAGAGCGTGTACGTGTCCGCCAGGACGCGCGACAGCCCCTTGGCAATCTGCTCGCGTTCCGTCGCACCGATACCGATATCGATTTGCATCTTGCTCTCCATGTCTCCAGTGGCCGGCCAGACGCCGGGCAGTGACTACGAATCGACTCCGTCGCGTGCCGGCGTGAGTAGCACACTTTTCGTTGCAGGCGGGCCCGGGCGGGTGCCGTCAGGCCAATGCTTCTCCCGAGGCAACCGGTCGCGCGTCCTCCGCCTTGCGCATCTCCTCCGGGGCGCGCGCCGTGAGCACGGGACACGGGGCAATCCGCAGCACCCGCTCCGTCACCGAGCCCAGCACCAGGTGGCGCAAGCCACGCCTGCCATGGGTGCCCATCACCAGCAGGTCGAAGCCACGGCCGGCGAAACGAACGATCTCCGACACCGGATCGCCACGCAACACCTCGCTCTGGACTCGCTCCGCCCCCGCGGTCTGCGCGCGCAAGCGCAGCGCCGCCAGAGACCGCTCGGCCTCAACCTGCGCTTGCTCCAGCTGCGCCGGCGTATATTCAACCGGCAGCGCGAAGGGCAGCGGATCCAACACGTGCAGCAGCGTGACCGATGCCTGGAAGCGGCGCGCCAGGTCAGCGCCCAGCTTCACGGCAAAGCTGGAGTGCACCGAAAAGTCCACCGGAATCAGGATGGTGTTGAACATACTCATTGATCGTCTCCCTGAGTGGATGGTTCGCGCTGTTCACAGCAGCTATCGTGCCAACCTGCAGTAGCAGGATGATGCGCAGAAGCAGCTGCGCCGCGCCCAAGCGCGCGCAAGCCTTGCCGCTCGCTGCGGGCTCGAGCGCAAGGTATGCGTTCACCATGATCAGCCGCCGGCAGGGCCAGGAGCGAAAGCCGGGTTCACCCTCTTCACGTCCCCGGGCCCTGCTGGGCAGCATGGCTGCGCTCTGCGTAGCTTGCAGCGGTGTCCAGGGGCAGCAACTCAGAGCGAGCAAGCTGGGCGACGTCTCGCTCCCTCTCGCCGGGGCAGCTCCCGGAGGTGCGCTGGCCGCGGCGAGCTGCGGAGACGGAGCGCCGACCGACGCTGGGCGTGCACGGCTTGCTCGCCTTCCCTATCTCCAGAGCACCTCCGCCAGCGCGGTGACCGTCTTGTTTACCACCTCGGTGGCGGGGCAAACGCCGCCGGGGCTGGAGCTGAGTAGCCCGAGCGGCGAGCTGCTCCGCACCGTGACTGCGGTGGTGGACCCCGCAGCCACGGACGGGCGGCAGCACGTGGCCCGCTTGCAGGGTCTGCAGCCCGGCAGCACATACTGCTATGCGCTCCGCGGCTGGACCGCCCGCACGGGGCTGCGCACGGCGCCACGCGCGGGCAGCGGCGAAGCCGTACACTTCGTCGTCTTTGGGGATTCAGGCAAGGGCACACCGGGGCAGCTCGCAGTGCGCGATCAGCTGAGCCAGGCGCCTTTCGAGCTGATCCTGCACACGGGCGACGTGGCGTACGACGCGGGCACGCTCGACGCGCTCGAGCGCACCTTCTTCGACGTGTACGCCGACCACTTGCGGAACGCACCGGTGTTTCCCACCACCGGTAATCATGACTATCGCACCGCCTCGGCGGCGCCCTTTCGCCAGGTGTTTGCCTTGCCTGAGAACGGCGGTGAGCTCGGCAGGGAGCGCTGGTACTCGTTCGACTTCGGGGACGTACATTTCGTGGCGCTGGACACGGAGCGACGGCTCGAGGCTCAGCGCCGGTGGCTGGCGCGCGATCTGGCCCACAACCGCCTGCCCTGGACCATCGTGTACCTGCACCGGCCGCCGTATTCCTCGGGGGACCACGGCAGTGACAGAGCCGTGCGCCGCGCCTTCGTGCCGCTGTTCGAGCGCCACGGCGTCCAGCTGGTGCTGGCCGGTCACGACCATCACTACGAGCGGACCATCGCCATCAACGGCGTGACGTACCTGGTCACGGGCGGCGGAGGGCGCGGCACGCGGCCCGTAGGCAGCAGCTGGTTCACGGCGTTCAGCGAGAGCACGCTGCACCTCGTCGCCGGACGGGTCGAGCGCGACACCCTAGTGTTGCACGCCATCGACGGCACAGGCCAGCAGTTCGACTCCGCTCGGCTATCGCTTTGAGCCCCTCTCCAGGCTGCCGGTACTGACCCGGTTCGCAGCGCGCGCAAGCTTTGCGTAGCCCAGCTGCCGATCCGCAAGATTGGCGCTTCCACCTGCAGCACGCGCGGTAGGCCGGCCCGAGCAGCTGGCAAGCTCTTTGCTTGAACGCCTTGCTCCCGGACGGGCCACGAATCCGCTACCGTCGAGCACGGTGCAATGACAGCGAACGCAAAGATCCTGGTCGTCGACGACAACGCGCAAAATCGGGCGCTGGCACAGGCCACCCTGGAAGATGAAGGCTACGAGGTCATCCTGGCGGACGGCGGTGAGGCGGGGGTGCGCGCCGTGCAAGAGCAGCGGCCCGACTGCGTGCTGCTCGACGTGCGCATGCCCGGCACAGACGGGTTTGCCGTGTGTGCGCGCATCCGCGCGCTGCCGGAGGCCTCCGATACGCCGGTCGTCTTCCTGACGGCGCTGCGCGACGTGGACACGTTTGATCGCGCGCTGCGCGCCGGGGGTGACGATTTCTTGACCAAGCCGGTGCGCCCGACGGAGCTGGTGCTGCGGGTGCAAGCCGCGCTGAGGCTGCGGCGCATGAGCGCGGATCTGCGCGAGCACTACGACCTGGTGCGGCGCCAGCGCGACGATCTGATGCGCCTGCAGCTGCAGAAGGAGCGGCTCTCGGCGTTCGTCGTCCACGATCTGAAGAACCCGGTCAACACGCTCGATCTGCACGCCCAGCTGCTCCTGCGCAACCCTGCCCTGCCAGAGAGCGCGCGGGAGAGCGTCAAGCACATCCGCGACGAAGCCCGCTCCTTGCTGCGCCTGATCTTGAACCTGCTCGACATCAGCAAGAGCGACCAGGCACGCCTGACCGCGGTGCGCAGCAGCGTCGATCTGGAGCTGTTGACCCGCGAGCTCGCGGAGGCACTCGAGCTGCGCGCGCGCTCGGCGCAGGTGCGCCTGGAGCGGGAGATCGAGGTCGCCACCTTGCAGGCAGACGCGGACCTGCTGCGGCGGGTGCTGGAGAACCTGCTGGACAACGCGCTGCGACACTCGCCGCCGGGCTCGTGTGTGCGCCTGAGGGCCCGCTCCGAGGCTGGCGCGACGGTGCTGACGGTGGCCGATCAAGGCCGTGGCATCCCCGCCGCGGATCGAGAGCGCGTGTTCGACGCCTTCGTGCAGGGCTCCACCGAGCAGGCACTGACCTTGCGCACGAATCGTGGCCTCGGTCTTGCATTCTGTCGGATCGCAGTCGAGGCGCACGGAGGCACCATCTCCATCGAAGACGGGCAGCCGGGTGCGGTTTTCTGCGTGAGGATCCCGGATGCCCCCTCCTGAAGCCTGTCAGCGCGGTGAAAAAGGCCCCACCACCCCCGCGCGCCGGCCAGCTCCTACCCGACCACCGTGCCTGGCGCTGGAGCAGCGCGCGCAAGCCGAGGGCCTGTTCCGGCAGCTCCTGGAGGGCGCGCCCGACGCGGTGGTGGTGGTGGACGCTGCCGGTCGCATCGTCTTCAGCAACGAGCAGACGGAGCGGCTCTTCGGCTATCCGCGCGGCGCGCTGCTGGGCGAGCTGA
>JAICQL010000067.1 GCA_025937895.1 Polyangiaceae bacterium
ACGTACGCGGAGCTGGCGCTCGGTGCGGACGTGCTTTTGGTGCTGCACCATCGGCCCGTCGCGGCCGCGTAGCGATCGGCGGCGACCCCGCGTCGTATCGTGCCACCTCTGCAGGCCGTGGAGCAGTAATTCGCTCCAGCGCCGGCTGGGGCTCGGAGATGCCCCCTCGCCTGCACGTCCAGTGTCTGACGTCAGACGCTCGGAGGTCGTAATCGGCTGTAGCGCATCTGTAGCAAACACAGCCGACTCCGAGAGAAACCAGACACTCCTGACGAATCAGGAAACGGCATTTCTCTCGAAGAACTTGGTGTCCAAGGACGGAATTGAACCGCCGACACGAGGATTTTCAGTCCTCTGCTCTACCAACTGAGCTACTTGGACAGATCGCTGAGCGATCGACGGAGGACACGAGCGCGTTCTGACGAACGGGCCGATGTCTTCAGCCGGCGGAGCTTTTAGCTCGAGGCTTGGTTTTCGGGCAAGCGGCTTTTGGCGCCAACGTTCACGGCGCGGCTCCGGAGGCGCTCGAGGCGCTCGAGCACGGCCTTGGCCGAGAGGCTCCCTTTGTACACGTACAGGGCGCCGCTGGGGTGCTCGTCCAGCACCTGCTCGCTGACGCGCAGTCGCTGGCTGGCGGCGAACAGCAGCTTCTCCGGCAGGCCCTGCTGCACGAGCTCGACCCGGCGCCAGACGGCGTCGCGGCTCCAGTAGCCCAGCACCTCGAGCCAGATGACCTCGCCGCCGCGGTGGGAAAAGCGCAGGTCAGGCACGCACAGGCCGATGCCGGGCAGATGGATGACGCGCTCGGCCGGTGCCGCGCTCCAGCCGTCTCGCCCGCCGTCGAAGGCGTCGAGCAGCGCTTCGACCTCGTCGGGCAGGCGCGCTCGCTGGCCCTCCTGCTGCCCGCCACCGCGCTGCGACAGATTGAAGCGCAGCGGGGTGCGCGCCTTGCCCCAGCGCAGGTCCGCCGTCATCTCGAGCCGGTCGGCCTGCAGCAGCGCGGGCAGCAGCAACGCCAGCTGCAGCCCGTATTTGGTCACCGACTCGAACAGGCTGAAGGGGCCGTCGATCTCGATGCGGTGGCTGCCGCCCTCGCCCGGCTGCAGCTGAAACAGCAAGCGGCGAAACTTGAGCTTGCGAAACAGCTCTCGCAGGGCGTCGGGGCTGGAGCACCAGACCTGCGCCGTCACCTTCACCGCGCGCAGCAGCACGGCTTGCAGCTGCGCTAGCTCGTAGCGGCGCAGCAGCTCTGCGGCGCTCAGCTCCGGCACCCGCAGCAAGCGCTGCTCGGAGCGCAGGTCCGAATACAGACAGCGCTCGACCTGCTCGGGAGAGAGCCCCAGCTCCGCACCCACTTTCGCCAGCACGGCGGCGCGGTCGAAGCGCTGGCCACGCTCCAGCTCCGCGCGGACCTCGGCCGCCGCCAGGAATAGCTGCCCACGCAGCACCGGCGGCTCCACCGCGCTCTCGCTGTCAAACTCACAGGCATCTTCGATCAGCTTGCGCAGCCCGGCTGCCAGCTTGATCTCGCGCGGCGCCACCTCGACGTCTGCCCAGGCGCTCTCCAGCTCTTGCTGGGTGCCGCCACACTGGGCCAGAGCCAGCTCCAGGTAAGCCGTGGCCAGCTCCTCCGCGCGCTGCTTGTTCTTGCCGGTCAAGGGCGAGACGTGCAGCTGATCCCCGCGCTTGGTGGCGCGCACCAGATCGGCGGTCAACATGCCGTGCTCTCCTCGCCGTCAACGGTACGCATCATGATCTCGCCGCCGCTCGCTGGTGAAGGTCTCCGCCGTGCCGCGTGACACCAGCTCGTACAGGGTGGCGCGCTTGCCCTCGCGCTGGCGCAGGATGCGGCCCAGGCGCTGCACGTGCTCGCGCACGGACGCGCTGCCGCTGATCACCACGGCCACATTGGCCTCGGGCACGTCCACGCCCTCGTTCAGGACCTTGGAGGTCACCACCACCCGGTACTTGCGCTGGGAAAAGCGCTCCAGGATCTGGCTGCGCTCGCTGACCTTGGTCTGGTGCGTGATGGCGGGTACCAGAAAGCGCCGCGACACCTGATAGGCAGTGGCGTTATCCTGCGTGAACACCAGCATCAGATCGTCGCGGTGTGTCTCGATCAGCAGCTCCAGGTAGTCGAGCTTGGCCGGCGCAGCCAGCGCCAGCTCGCGCTGGCGGCGGTAGGCTTGCAGCGCGCGCCGGCCTGCAGTGCCGCGCGACGCGCGCTGGATGAACTCCTGCCAGCCCTGCGGGCTGCTCATGCGAATGCCCTGCGCACGCAGAAAGCCGGTGTAGATGGCGCGCTCCGACTCGTATTCGGCACGCTCGCTCGGGCTCAGGCTGATGGTGATCTGCTCCGTCTCGTAGTCCGCCAGGTACTCGCCGGAGAGCTCCACGATCTCCTTGCGGTAGACCACGGGCCCCACCAGCTCGTGCAGCAGCGCCTCGCGGCCGTCGGCGCGCTCCAGCGTGGCCGTCAGCCCCAGGCGATACGGCGCCAGGCACTGCCGCGCGGCCATGGCGTAGGCCTCGGCCGGCAGGTGATGGCACTCGTCGAACACCACGAAGCCGAAGCGCGCTCCGAGGTTTTCCATGTGCAGGTACGCCGAGTCGTAAGTGGTGACGGTGAGCGGATGCAGCTGGTACTCGCCGCCGCCGACCACACCCACCTCCACGCCGAAGCTGGCGCGCAGCAGATCGTACCACTGCTGCACGAGCGCCAGGGTGGGCGCCACGACCAGGGTGCTGCGCCGGTAATGATCGATGGCCAGCACGGCCACGTGGCTCTTGCCGGCGCCGGTGGGCAACACCACCAGGCCCCTGCCCCGCGCCTGCTTGAATGCGGCCAGCGCCTCGCTCTGAAACGGCCGCGGGGCGCGCTGCACGCGCAGGCCGAAGTCCAGCGCCGGATAGGCGCGCGCCTGATCCTCATAGGCCAGCGCCAGCTGGCGCAGGCCGAGCACCAGGCGCGCATAGCTGGAGGCCGGCGCGCGGAAGCACGCGCTGCGCGGATCCCAGGCAAACTCGGCGGGCAGCCCCCCGAGCGCGCTGTCCACGCCGCGCAGCTCCACGGTTCCCGCGACGAAGTGCAGCGACGCCACCCGAGCCTCCTAGCAAGCCGGCGCGCGGGCGTACAGAGCCCAATTTCAGTACAAAAGTGCGGCGCTACCGCCGCTCGGCTCGCCGCCAATCAAGTCGATGGGCAAGTGCCACTCGATTTCGCCGATGTACGTGCCCCGCCGCTCCCGGCAGCGCACGTGGGTGACGGAGCAGTTGCCAAAGCGCAGCATCAACACCCGCGGCACGGGCACGCTGATCAGCGCCTTGGCCAGCTGAAACAGGAAGCCTCCGTGCGAGACCAGCAGCACGCGCTGCTCGGCGCTGCGGTGGCGCGCGTGCAGCTTGGCGATCATCCGCTCCACTCGTAGCTGCAGGTCAGCGTACGACTCGCCGCCGAAGTCCGAGTAGTCTCCCATGCTCTCGATGCCGCGCTGGTAGAACTCGGGATGATCGCGCCGCAGCTCCGCGCTGGGCTTGCCCTGCATCTCACCCGCGTGCACCTCCTCCAGATCTGGATCCTCATCCGGGGTCACTGCCCCGGCGTGCTCGCTGATCAGCAGGGCGGTGTCGCGCGCCCGCCGCAGTGGCGAGCAATACACCGCGTGCCAGCCCATGCCGCGCGTCTTGAACCAGCTGCCCAGGTGCTGCGCTTGACGGCGCCCCAGCTCGCTCAGCGGAGCGTCGGTGCGGCCCTGCAGAATGCCATCACGATTGGCCGTGCTCTGGCCGTGGCGTACCAGGGTCAGTTCCACGTCTAGCGCGTCCCGAGCTGACCGGGCTCTTCCAGCTCCGGTGCGCTGACGCTCGCCACACAGCGCCGAGCGGCGCCGCGCTCGATGCAGCGCACCCCCGAGAGCGTGCTGGCGCCCAGCCAGGCCGCTGCAGCGCGCAAGCCCTCGCGCAGACCATGCACCGTGCAGCGCTCTTCGCAAGACGCGCCGAGATCACCCAGCCGGCGCTCGCCCACGCGCGCCGCATCCACCTCGCGTACGCTCGCCACGTCGCGCGCAGCGGGGCGCGATACGCCGGGCGCCGCCCAGAAATCGAGAGTGATCTGCCAGGCCTCGTGCACCGAGCCCAGATGAGGTACCCCGGCCGCTGAAGCGGCCGCGTCCGCCTGCGAGAAGGCCGGATCCGCCTGCGGTACTGGCCCCGCCGGCGCCGAGCCCGCGGCGGCCCACACCTCAGCTTCGCAGCCCACCCAGGAGACGCGCTCGCCGCTGCGCTTCTCCTCGCACTCGGGCGTGGTCAGGAAGCTGCCGCCGGCCTCGGCCGCGGCCTCGCGCAGGGCCAGCTCGAGCAGCACGCGCGAGCAGCTGAGCTCACTGTAGCGCACCCCCTCGAGCTCGGCGTCGGGGGCCAGTGCCGAGCACTCCGCGCTGGCGCTGCCCAGCTGCTCGAGCCCCGCAGGCGCTCGCTCACCCAGCTGCAAGCCGCCCGCGCTGACTCGCGCCGGCTGGCGGGTGCCACTGAACTGCGCTCCGCTCGCCATGCAGCCGGAGAAAACCAGCGCCATCGCACCCAGTAACCAGCATCGCCGCATGTACATAGCGTTTCAGGCAACGTGCCCGCGCGCAAGCCCGAGGTGATGCCGCGCGCCCATCCAACCTCGGAGCCGCTGCTCCTCAGCGGGCGCGCACCGACTCGATCGCCTTGCGCAGCTCGTGCACGGCAACCGGTTTGTACAGGAGCGGCGCCTGCAGCCGCTCCAGGAAGCGCTGCGTCTTTTCGTTGGGTTGCCCGCCCGTGCAGAACACCACCCGTGGCATCATCTGCGGCCGCAGCTCGAACAGCTCGGAGAAGAACGCAGGGCCATCGAGCTTGGGCATGCCGATATCGCAGATGATGGCGTCCACTCGCTCGCCACCCAGGACCATGCGCAGCGCCTCCGCGCCATCGCGCGCCGTCAGCACCTCGTGATCGCCCGCCAGCACGCGCTTGAAGGCGCGCAGCACGGTGGGATCATCGTCCACCACCAGCACCCGCGCCCGCGTGATGTCGACCTGCGTCACGTTGCTTTCGTCGTCCTCGCCCTCCGCGACGGGAACGGCGGGCGCCGCGAGCTCGGCCTCGGGCTCTGTAGCCTTCGGAGCGCGCTCGGTGGCGCTGGGTCCAGACGACACCGGCGTGCTGTCGGCGGGCGG
Organism: Polyangiaceae bacterium; assembly: GCA_025937895.1. Taxonomy (GTDB): domain Bacteria; phylum Myxococcota_A; class Polyangia; order Polyangiales; family Polyangiaceae; genus SZUA-265. Next base: position 5,205 of record JAICQL010000067.1, read on the forward strand.
CAGTGAGCCGCTCGAGAGCTGTCGCGCCAGCTGCTCGCAGTCGCCGAGCGCCTCCCACGCCAGCTCCAGCGTGTGCTCGTGGCTCTGAGCAAACATTGCCATCTCGATCAGCGCCTCTTCTCCGCCCAGGGAGCGCAGGCCACCGAGGCCCTCCACCACCGCTGTCACGTCCCGGAAGCGCTGCCGGAGGCGCGCCAGAGCGGCGACGAGCTCGGTGGTGGCGGGTGTTGCCTGGCTGGGCGCGGCGATCGTCTGCGGCGCGCGCTGTGTCTCACGCGGGGCGCGCGCCGCTACCGGCGGGCGCCAGGAAGAGACCTCCAGCGCGGGCTCCGGCTCGGTGCTTCGGCGAGGCTCATCGGAGGGCCGCGGGCGCCGGCTGGCCCCGGGAGGTGGCTCTTTCACGAGACTACGAAACGGCCAATGTTCTCGGGGCTTCACCACATCAGGAGGGAGTGTCGACAAACGGCACCTCCGCGCGCGGCCACGCGGCCAACCCAGCTTGGAATACTTGCCTAAAGCTGTTGGAGGTTCCTGCCGCTGCTAGCTCAGTCGGCCCGCCGCTGGGCCGCTTCGTCGCAACCCTGGCTCCCAAGTATCGTTCATGGCGTTTCGTCGAGTGACGTCCCGCGCGGGCTCCGTCGAGCTCTCCGCGGAGCAAGCGCTGGTGCTCGCCTGCCTGGAGGCAGGGCTGAACGACGCCGACACCTGCGAGTCCACCGGGCTGGATGCGCAGCGCCTGGACGAGGTGGTGCGCGACCTGCGCCAGCTGCAGGTGCTCCATCCGCCGCCAGAGCCCGAGGCAGCGTACGAGGCGCCTGCGCTCGCCGAGCCGCTCGTGGCCAATGACAGCGAGCTGCCCGAGGGCATCGAGCCCTGGAGTGGCGAGCCGCTGCCCGAAGGCACGGCCTCCAGCCATGACCTGAGCGCGCCGGCGGCGCAGCACGCTCCGGCGGAGGAGCGCGCTCCGGGCTCGACCTCTTCTGCACCGCCGCACAGCAAGCCCCCAGCGCTCGACGAGCTCAACTATCGCCGCATCTACGAGACCCGCTTTCGCGATCTGCCTGCGGGGCTGCGCCAGGACGCCGCGCTGCACTGCAGCGGCGGCCCCGAGCTCTATGCGCTCTGCCTCGATCCCGCCCCGGAGGTGATCGCGGCGCTGCTCGACAACACGCACTTCGGTCTGGACCACGCGCGCGTGGTCGCGCTGCACCACAAGACCCCGGCGGGCCTCGAGCTGCTGGCGCGCCGCGCGCAGCTGCTGCGCGATCAGCACGTGCAGCGACGGCTGATGCAGAACATGCAGACGCCGGACAACGTGCTCGAGCGAGTGCTGCGCACGAGGCGCCTGATCGACATCTACCGGCTGAGCATCGATCGCGATCTGCCGGAGCGCAATCGCGGCAAGGTGCGTGCACGGCTGCGCCCGTGCTTTGCGCACGCCGAGCCGGACGAGCGAGCCGCGCTGATCATCAAGACGGAAGGGCGCTGTCTGGTCGGGCTCAGCGGCTGCACGTTCGACGGCCGCACGACGCAGATTCTGTGCAACCAGACCATCGTCTCCACGTTGTTCATCCAGAACCTGGCGCGCTTTCCCGCCACGCCTCCGGCGCTGATCCACAAGCTACAGCGCTCGCCGATGGTGCAGCGCCAGCCACAGCTGCGCATGCTGCTGGCGCGCCACCCCAACGCCAGCGGCGAAGGCAGACGCTGACCCGAGCGCCCGGCGCGAGCAGCGCTGGCTGCCGGGCATGAGCGCTGGGGCTGCACGCGGCGCTCGCCTGCAGGCGCCGGGGTTAATTTGACCGAACTCGACCTCGGGCGGTAGGGTTCGCCCCCGGGAGACGTATGACTGACATGCGAATGATCGTGTTTCGTGCGGCCGTGTTCGGGGTGTTGAGCGCTGGTCTCGTCAGCGCTTGCAGCAAGAAGGAGGAGCAGCCGCCGCCGGCGCAGCCTGGCCAGTACCAGCAGCCCGGCTACCCCGCACAGCCCGGCTATCCCGAGCAGCAGCCCGGTTATCCCCCGCAGCAGCAGCCTGGTTATCCGCCACAGCAGCCGGGCTACCCCGCGCAGCAGCCCGGTTATCCTGCCCAGCCGCAGCCCGGCTATCCCGCCGCCCCGGCTCCGGGCGCTGCTTCCGCGCCTGGCGCGCCGACGTCTCAGCCCTCCGCCGTGGCATTTCCGTGCCAGGCAGATCTCCAGTGTCTCTCGCACCGCTGCAACCTGCAGGTCGGTAAGTGCGCCTGGCCCTGTCAGAGCAACGATGACTGTCAGCCCGGGTTTCAGTGTGTTTCGCCGGCCTGCGTGCCCGCTCTGCCCAAGTGACGGCGAGCGCGGGGGAGCCTCTTTTCCCGTGCATTCCGCGGCGCGCGCGGGCACATAGTCGGTGGTTGTGAGCCGCATCTCCGAGCACGACTATCGCGCGCGCGCCCTCCCCGAGCTCTCGGCCCTGGTGGCCGCCCTCGACGCTTTTCCGGACGAGCTCTTCGCCGAGCTCGAGGGAGACGTGCTGACCGTCGAGTTCGAGGATCACACCAAATATGTGATCAACAGCCACGCGGCGGCGCGCCAGATCTGGCTCGCCGCGGAGCGGAGCGCCTGGCACTTCGACTATGACGAGGAGCGTGGCCACTGGCTCGACAGCAAGACCCAGCAGGTGGAGCTGTGGGCTCAGCTGGAGCAACTGCTCGGGCGCAAGCTGAGCCGGGCGGTTTCTCTGAAGAAGCCGTCTCTTTGAAAGAGCCGTCGGCTCGAAGCGGCTAGCTGTCTGAAGAGCGAGCCCGCTCAACGCCGGATGCCGAGTGCGTCCAGCAGCTCCGGAACCGCTCCGGGGACGAACAGCTCCCCGATCAGCGCCACGCCGTCCGCGCCCGCAGCCAGTAGGGCTGCCGCGTCGTGCCGGGTCACACCGCCGAGCGCGTACAGCGCACAGGCGCCTAGCCCCGCAGCGCGCCGCGCTCGTGCTGCCAGCGCACGTTCGAGCCCCGCCAGCCCCAGCGCGGGGCGCTGCTTGCGTGGCTCACACAGGGGCGAGAGCAGCAGCGCGTCGGCAGTGGCTTGGGCGAATGCCTCTGGAGCATGGCACGCGGCAGACACACGAAAAGAGCGGCCCCAGACCTGGGCGAGCCGGCGAGCGTCGTCCACCGTGACGCTCGCCTCCGAGAGGTGCACGCCGTCCGCCTCCAGCAGGCAGGCCAGGTCGATGCGATCGTTGACCCACAGCGCTTGCCCGAAGCCGCGCGTCAGCTGGCGCAAGCCCTGCCCGAGCTGCAGGCGCTGCCGGATCGGCAGCTGGCGATCGCGGAGCAGCACTGCCACGCTAGCTGGCCGTGCGCCGCCGAGCAGCAGGCGCAGCTGCTCGAGCCAGAGCTCTGTCTGGCCGCGCTGGTCGTCGCTGATGGCGATCAGCCGGGGCAGCTGCGGGATCATGCGCGCGTGGCGGTGCGCTCGGATCTGCGCCAGAACGCCGCGGTGAGCAGCGCCGCGAGCAGCGCGCCGAGCGCGTCCGCCACCCAGTCGAGGAGCTCCGCGCTCCGAAACGGCAACAAGGCCTGCCAGAGCTCGAGCAAAGCGCCGAGCCCAGCGCTCGCCAGCCAGCCGCGCAGCGCCGCCGTGCGCGCGGGCGCCGCCGGAGCCAGATGGCGAAAGGCCCGGCACCAGAGCCAGGCGGCGAGCGCAAAGCCGATGAAGTGCAGCGCCTTGTCAGTGAGCCGTTGGGCCCCCGGTGGCCCCTGCGGGATCGACCCGAACAGCAAGACCAGCGCGGTGTACAGCCACGCAGGCCACACCTGAAATGCCCACCAGGAGCGAGCCGAGCGGCTCGGCAAGGAGCGAGGCTCGGGCTCGGCAGATGCGCGCGGAGCACCCAACTCGGTCAGATCAGGCCCGACTCGGGGCTGGACGCGGAGGCGTGCAGCCGGCGCGGCATGCGCCCGGCCAGGAACGCCTTGCGCCCTGCCGAGACGGCCTCGCGCATCGCATTCGCCATCAGGATGGGATCGCGAGCCTGCGCGATCGCCGTGTTCATCAGCACGCCGTCACAGCCCAGCTCCATGGCCACGGCTGCGTCGCTGGCGGTGCCCACGCCCGCGTCCACGATCACCGGCACCTTCGCCGACTCCAGGATGATGCGCAGGTTGTACGGATTCTTGATGCCGAGGCCCGAGCCGATGGGCGCCGCCAGCGGCATCACAGCCGCGCAGCCCACGTCCTCCAGCTTGCGGCACAGCACCGGATCATCCATGCAATACGGCAACACCACGAAGCCCTCGCGCACCAGGAGCTTCGCCGCCTCCAGGGTCTGCTCGTTGTCCGGGTACAGGGTGCGCGGGTCGCCGATGATCTCCAGCTTTACCAGCTCTGCCATGCCCAGCTCGCGCGCCAGCCGCAGGGTGCGCAACGCCTCTTCCGCCGTGTGACAGCCCGCGGTGTTGGGCAGGATGGTCCAGCGCTTGCTGGCCAGCAGGGCCATCAGCGAGCCCTCCCCGCGGTCGTTCAGGTTGACCCGGCGCAGCGCCACCGTGACGATCTCGGCGCCCGAGGCGATCAGGGCTGCCTTGGTCTGCTCGATGTCTTTGTATTTGCCCGTGCCCACAATCAGGCGCGAAGCAAAGCTGTGCGAGCCGATCTTCAGAGGTGCCACGTTCAGAGGTGCCACGGCCGTGGCTTCACCCGAGCTCACGCGAAGCCCGCCTTGCGCCCCTTTTCCTTCAGCGCCTCCACGCTGCCCGCGAAGACGTCCTCCACGCGCACCACATGCGTCTCGCCGCGGCCGCTCTTGGCGTACAGCAGCGGCCCCGCCAGCTTGACCTCCTCGATGCGCGCGAAGCTGATGGACGCGCCATTGAACGCCGTGTGAACCGTCAGGTGGAACTGGCCCAACGAGTACCAGCCGCTCTCCCCCTTCTTGGCTTCAGCAAGGTCGAGCAGCGAAGCAATTTGATCCGCGGTCATGCCCGGGATCCAGCACCGGAAAGGCTACACACGTCAACCCCTCGGGGCACGCACGCGCAACACAGGCCCACCGGCCGCCAATTCAGCGGCTAGTATCCAGCGCCCATCATGGCCTGCACTACATCATGGCGGCAGCGCACCTGAGCACACCACCCGAGCCCCACATCGAGGTGCGCGGCGTGCACAAGGCGTTTGGTGCCAAGGCGGTGCTGAGCGACATCAACGTCACCTTCATGCGCGGCGAGATCTGCGTGATCATCGGCGGCTCCGGCACGGGCAAGACCACGCTGCTGCGCCTGCTGATCGGGCTGGAGAAGCCCGATCGGGGCTCGATCCTGCTCTCCGGGCAGGATCTGGTGCCGCTCGGGGATCGCGAGATGAACCGGGTCCGCCGCAAGCTGGGCATGGTCTTTCAGTATGCCGCGCTGCTGGACTCGATGACCGTGCTGGAGAACGTGGCCTTCCCGCTGCGCGAGCACAGCTCGCTCGGCGAGCGCGAGATCCGCGAGCAGGTGCGGGCCAAGCTCGGCGACCTGGGGCTGACAAACGTGGAGCACCTGTACCCGAGCGAGCTCTCGGGTGGCATGCGCAAGAGGGTCGGGCTGGCGCGCGCGCTGATGCTGGAGCCGGAGCTGGTGGTGTATGACGAGCCCACCAGCGGGCTCGATCCCTTCACCACGGAGCTGGTGGACGAGATGATCACCAGCACCCGCGACCGGCTGGGGCTCACCAGCATCGTCATCTCGCACGACATGGCCAGCGCGCTGCGCATCGCCGATCGCATCTATCTGCTGGCGGAGGGGCGCGTGGCAGGCAGCGGCACGCCCGATGAGCTGATGGCCGGCAAGAGCCCGCTGGCGCTGCGCTTCATGCAGGCGAGCGGAGTGGACTTCGCCACTGCCCGGGCCTGGCGCAAGCAGTAGCGCGAGCCCCCCGCGCCTTGCGGACTAACCCGGCGGTATCGCTAGCTGCACGCGCTCGCGACCTGATCGAGGCGCTCGAAGGCAAAGCCATGGGCGCGCAGCTCCGCAACCACGGCCGACAAGGTCTGCCACTTTCGCTCCAGGCTCACTCGCAGGTCGAGCTGATGCGGCGCGAGCTCTGAAAGCTGATCGTGAGCGTCGAGCAGATCCAGGCCGTGTAGCTCCAGGTTGATGAAGGGCTCGTGCACGAGCCCGCGCACCAGACGGCGTGCGCGCTGCGGTCCGAGCAGCATCAAGCTGGTGCCGATGACCGGCAAGCGGAGCCGTGGCGTGACCTGGATGGGCAGCTCCAGCACGCCTGCTCCCGCCCGCCAGTAAGGCTGACCCGTGCGGTACGGGGTGCGCGGCGCCCACAGCAGCTGCGGCCCGGAAGCGATGGACTGGCTGCGGCGGCCGCGCAGACGCAGCTCGCCCAGCTTGGCGAGCTTGGCGAGGTAGTAATACGGGCAGGGAAAGACGGAGGAGCTGTAGTGCACGTCGAGCTCGGCCAGCACCGCGTACAGCTCGTCGCTCGTCACATAGCCCGGCGCCCGAAAGCCCGTCGGGCGCACGCCGGTGGCGTGTGCCAGCGCATCGGCCGCGCCCGCCACTTGCTCGCGCATCTGCGCGCGCGGCAGCCGCGAGAGCTCGTAGCGGTGATCGAGGGTGTGATTGCCGAGCTCGTGCCCCTCACCGGCCAGCGCGCGCAGCGCCGCAGCGTTCTGGCCACGTGCCAGATCACTGCCGACCACGAACAACGTGAGCGGCAGGCGCTCGGCGCGCGCGAAATCGCGGTAGCGCGCCAGCGCCGTATCGTACACCTGATGCGCTGCCGGCGCCGCGGGAGCGGCGAGCCCGTGGATGGCGTAGTAGTGATGGAGCTCGTCGAGATCGACGGAGATCGCGCACACACGCCGCGGGCTCATGCACCGCCCCCGCTCGGCCAACTCCAGCGCTGGCCCCGGCAGCAGCTCACGGGCTCAGCTCTGGCCCGCCATGCGCCGAGCTTCCTCGGCAAAGTCGGGCCCCTGAGGCGCGGCCAGGCCCTCGCCGCGCTCGTAGCGGACGAAGCCCTTGATCACGAGCTTGGAGCCGATCTCCTGCTCGGTGGCGGCGCGCACCTGCTCGACCGTCTTCTCGCCGTCGAGCACGCTCGCCTGATCGATCAGGCACACCTCTTTGAGCCACTTGGCCAGCTTGCCCTCGACGATCTTCGGGCGCGCTGCGGGCGGCTTGCCCTCCTCGGCCAGCTGCCCCTCGAAGATCTCGCGCTGCTTGTTCTTCTCGGCGGCGGGCACGCCCGAGGCGTCGACAAACAGCGGGCTCATCGCCGCGATCTGCATGGCCGTCTCCTCGGCGAACTTGGTCAGCGCCGGACCGACTGCGGTGTTGGCCGTCTCCAGCGCGAGCACCACGCCGATCTTGCCGCCCATGTGCACGTAGGCGTGCACCAGGCCGCCGTCCGCGACAGTCAGGCGATCCCAGCGGCGCACGGTGATGTTCTCACCGAGCTTGCCGACCAGCGCCTGGCGCGCCTCCTCCAGCGTGCCGGAGCCACGCGGAGAGGGCTTGCTGCCCAGATCGCTACCCGGCTCGCTCTGCTGCGCCAGCGCAACCACGTCGTCCACGAACGCCAGGAACTCGGGGTTGCGTGCCGCAAAGTCCGTCTGGATGTTCACCTCGGCGATCACGCCGCTGCGCCCATCGGCGCTGACCTTCGCGGCCACGGTGCCCTCGGTGGCGACGGCGCCCGCGCGCTTTGCGCTCTTGGCCAGACCCTTCTTCAGGATCACTGCCACCGCCGCTTCCATGTCACCGTTTGACTCGACCAGAGCCGAGCGACAGTCGTTCAGACCGGCACCGGTCCGATCGCGCAGCTCCTTCACCTGACGCATGTCTACTTGAGCCATACCTGTACTCGTCCGTTCCTTTGCTATCTGGGGCGACTCGGGTGGGGCGACTCAGCGCCGGTAGACGACGGAGGCCTCGGGTGCAGCATTGCGCCCGCCGCCAGACTCGCGGCCCTCGCGCGAGCCCGCGGGGGTGTCGCGGCGGCGCGATGAACCGAGCAAGCAAGCATCCGCCAGCGCGCTCGTGATCAGACGAATCGAACGGATCGCGTCGTCGTTGCCCGGGATCGGGTAGTCGATCGCGCTCGGATCGCAGTTCGAGTCCGTGATGGCGACCAGCGGCACCTTGAGCTTGCGCGCCTCGGCCACCGCGATCGTCTCCTGCGCGGGATCCACGACGAAGATCGCCTGCGGCAGCGAGCCCATGCCCTTCACGCCGCCGATGTACTTTTCGAAGCGCGTGCGCTCCTTCTCCAGCTGCGAGATCTCCTTCTTGGAGATGTTCTCGTAGGTGCCGTCCTCCGCCATGCGCTCCAGCGCACGCAGCCGCTCCAGGCCGCCCTTGATGGTGCGGAAGTTGGTCAGAGTGCCGCCGAGCCAGCGGTTGACCACGTAGAACTGTCCGGCGCGCTGCGCCTCTTCACGCACGATGTCCTGCGCCTGGCGCTTGGTGCCGACGAACATGATGTGACCGCCACGGGCCACCACGTCCGACACGAAGTTGAAGGCACGCCGGAACAGCTGCACCGTCTGATCGAGATCGATGATGTGGGTGCCGTTGCGCGAGCCGTACAGGTACGGGCGCATCTTCGGGTTCCAGCGCCGCGTCTGGTGACCAAAGTGAACGCCGGCCTCAAACAGCTCCTTCACGGTCAGCGGGCGAGCAGGGTCGCGCAGCTGAGCCATGGATGTTGCGGAGGCTTCGGGGGCTGCCGCCTCGGCGGCAGTGGTGCTTTCAGTCATGAGTGCGCACTCCTTTCCGGTTGTTGCTTCCGCCCCACCACCGAGACAACCTGCACATATCCGGGCGATTCGCCCGAGGACGGCAGGCACCGAGCTCGATGTTTGCGCTGTGAGGCGTGTTTTTTCGGGAGCGGGGTCTTACGCCAGGCGCGCTCTCCGGACAAGCGAGACCGCACGGCCTTTCAGTCATGGCCGGCCAGCCGCATTTAGTTCTCATCGAGTCGAGCCGCCTCGCCAGGCGCGATTGGACTGCTGTATGAGAGCACGCGCCATGGCCCTCACTAGCGCCGACGTCCAGCACATCGCGGATCTCGCGGACCTGAGCTTGACCCCCGCGGAGATAGAGCAGTTCACGCGCGAGCTCGGCGCCGTGCTCGAGCACGTGACCCAGCTGGCAGAGCTGGACACCAGCCAGATCGAGCTGACCACCCACGTGGGCGTGCTGCAGATGCCGCTCCGTCCCGACATCGTGCGTCCGGGGCTGAGCCAGGAGGCAGCGCTGGCAGAGGCACCGCGGGTCGGTCCGGGCGCGTTCGCCGTGCCCAAGTTCGTGGATGAAGGATGAGCGAAATTCTGGATTTGACGATCCCGGAGCTGGTGGCTCGAGTGCACCTCGGCCAGCTCTCGGCGGAAGAAGTGGCGCGCGCCAGCCTGGCGCGCATCGAAGCCACGCGCTCGCTAGGGGCATTCCTGCACGTAGCCCGGACGGCCACCATCGAGGCTGCGCGCAGCATCGACGAGCGGCGAGCTCGCGGTGAGCAACTCGGACCGCTCGCCGGCGTGCCCATCGCGATCAAAGACGCGCTCTGCACGCGCGACGCGCCCACCACCGCTGGCTCGCGCATCCTCACCCGCGATCCCGACGCGCCGCTGGAGGCTGCGGGCCCCTGGCAGCCGCCGTACGACGCCACCGTCATCGAGCGGCTGCGGGCGGCCGATGCGCTGCTCGTCGGCAAGGCCAACATGGACGAGTTTGCGATGGGCTCCTCCAACGAGAACAGCGCATTTTTCATCGCCAGGAATCCGTGGGATCCCACGCGCATCCCCGGCGGCTCCAGCGGTGGCAGCGCGGTGGCCGTGGCCAGCGGGGCCACGCTGGCGGCACTGGGCAGCGACACCGGCGGCTCGATCCGGCAGCCCGCCGGCTTGTGCGGCATCGTGGGGGTGAAGCCCAGCTACGGCCGCGTCTCGCGCTACGGCTTGCTGGCGTATGCCTCCAGCCTCGACCAGGTCGGGCCCATGGCGCAGGACGTGCGTGGAGCCGCGCGGGTGCTGGAGGTCATTGCGGGCGCGGACGAGCGCGACTCGACCTGCACGACAGCCCCGGTGGGCGCCTACGAGCGCGCTTGCGAGCGCGGAGTGCGCGGCCTGCGGCTGGGCGTGCCCAGGCAGTACTTCGAGGCAGGTCTGGACCCGGAGCTGGCCGAGGCCACGCGCGGCGCGATCGCCGCGCTGGGCAAGCTGGGCTGTGAGGTGCTGGAGGTGGACATGCCGCACACCAAATACGGAGTGAGCACGTACTACCTGCTGGCCACGGCGGAGGCGTCCAGCAATCTCTCGCGCTTTGATGGGGTGCGCTTCGGCCTGCGCCGCGACGGCGAGCGCGCCGACATTCACGCCATGTACCGGGCCACACGCGGCCGTGGCTTTGGCGCCGAGGTCAAGCGGCGCATCATGCTGGGCACCTACGCCCTGAGCGCCGGCTACTACGACGCCTACTACGCCAAGGCCCAGCGGGTGCGCACCCTGATCGCAAAGGACTTCCAGCAGGCGTTCGCGAAGGTCGACATGCTGGCGGCGCCCATCACGCCCATGCCGGCATTCCGCCTGGGGGAGAAGCTGTCGGACCCGCTCTCGATGTACCTCGCCGATGTCTACACCTTGCCGGCCAACCTGGCCGGGGTGCCGGGCCTCACCGTGCCAGTGGGCACCACCGCCGCGCGCGCCGATCGCCCGGCGCTGCCCATCGGGCTGCAGCTGATGGCAGCTCCGAACGCGGAGGAGACGCTGTTCGCGGCCGCCGCCGCCTGGGAAGCGGCGCGTCCCGGGCCGCGTTTGCGTCCGCCGCCCCTGGCCGCACAGGGCTAGATCGGGCTCATGCTCCCCTCACCGCCCGCGCTCGAGATCAGCCCCGCCAACGCGCAGCACGCCCCGGGGCTGAAGCAGCTGTTCGCTTCCAACGGCTTCGGCTGCTACTGCCGCATGTGGCACTTCGACGGAACGGCCCGCGAGTGGCTGGCGCGCTGCGCCCAGAGCTCCGAGCAGAACGCCGAGGAGTGTGAGCGTGCGCTGCTGGAGGGCTCACCCGAGATGCAGGGCATGGTGGCCAGCCGTGGCGGCGAGGTCGTGGGCTGGCTGAAGCTGGCTCCGGCGCAGGTGCTGGGCAAGCTGTACGGGCAGCGCCTGTACAAGGATCTGCCCTGCTTCGGCGGCGAGCGCTCGGGCATCTACTGCGTTAGCTGCCTGCTCGTGCGGGAGGACGTGCGCCATCAGGGCATCGCGCGCGCTCTGCTCGGCGGCGCCATCGCCCAGGCGCGCAGCTGGGGCGCCCGTGCGCTCGAGGCGCTGCCGCGCAGCGATCGCGACGCGGCGGACGTCAGCTTGAACCTGGGTCCCACCCAGCTGTTCCTCGAGCACGGCTTCCAGATCGTGCACGATTTCCAGCCTTACCCCGTGCTGCGCCTGGAGCTCGCTGCCGCCTCACCATGAGCTCGAGCAGCGCGCACGACGAGCCGCACGGGCTGCTGATCGTGGACAAACCGGAGGGCCCCACCAGCCACGACATCGTCGGTCGAGCTCGCCGGCTGCTAGGCACGCGGCGCGTGGGACACGCCGGGACGCTGGATCCCATGGCGACCGGTGTGCTCGTCCTGCTGGTGGGTGAAGCCACCAAGCTGAGCGACCTGGCCACGGCTGCGGACAAGGCCTATCGGGCCCGGGTCAGCTTCGGCCGCGCCACGGACAGCCACGATGCCGCCGGTGCGACCACCTCCCAGAGTGACGTGAGGCTGAGCGACCTCGCCGAGGCTGCGCTGCAGGCAGCGCTGGAAGCCGAACGGCAGCGCACGCTTCAGGTGCCACCGGCCGTCAGCGCCATCAAGCTCCACGGCCAGCGCGCCTACGCCCTGGCACGCGCTGGCGCCGCGCCCGAGCTCGCCCCGCGCGCGGTGCGCGTGCACGAGCTACGGCTGCTGGACCGCGATGAACGTGAGCTGAGCCTCGAGCTGCGCGTGTCCAAGGGCTACTACGTGCGCTCACTGGCGCGCGACCTGGGTGTCACGCTGGGCGTGCCCACTCACCTCAGCCAGCTGCGGCGCACCGCCAGCGGCCCCTTCACCCTCGCCGACGCATGCCCGTGGCCGCCGCCCTCGCCGCCACCTCTGCTCGCGTTGCCGGAGCTATTGCCGCGACTGCTCCCCACCTTTCGCTTGACGGAGCCCGGGGTGCGCCGGGCGCGCCTGGGCCAGGCTCTGACCCTGGCGGACTTCGCAGAACCGCCGCCGCCCGCGGCACGGGCTGCGGGTGAGCCGGCCGCCCGAGTGTGTGCCTGGGTAGACGAGACTGGGTCGCCAGTAGCCCTAGGTGTTCGAGAAGGCGACACTTTCCGGGTACGGCGAGGCTTCAAGGGCCTCGCCAGCTCTCCGAGACCGTGAACCGCTCGAAACGACTGGTGTCCCGCGTACATTCGGGTGCCCGATGCGATGGAAATGGGCAGCCGACCGAGGTTTGTACCGGACGGCCACCAGGATCAGGTCAAAAGCTGCCGAACGCGAAAGATCTCGCGCTGATGAGGCCACATTCCTCGCGTTCTGCAGCAGCTGCGCAGCCGTTGGCCTGCGGATCAGCCGGAGCATGGATGCGTCGCAGGATTCACCAGGAAATCCAGCGAAATCGTTAACCAGCAGGCCCGTTGCGAATCCCCCGGAAAGCCCGTACCCTCTGTGAATCGTGGGGATTCCGGCTTCGCCGCCGGTGCCCGCGTCGACTGCCCCGAGTACGGATTGGACCCCCCAGAACATATCGCGCAAATAGTGCTGAGAGCGCTGCCGGCTTTCGTCGCTTCCGTCTATTCGGCAGCCACCGCGGTGTTTGCAGCCATCCCGCACACGCGGCGGGTGGCCCTGCTCGACTCTCTCGGTGAGCGCCCGCGGGCGGCACTCGAGCGATATCTCGAGCACAGTGAGGCCATCGAGACACGCTGGCTGGTGCTGCGGGTGCTGGGTGTTTCAGGCAGCGCCGTGGCGCTGTACCCGGTGGCGCCCAATCCGGCCTGGCTCTGGACGATCGCCATCGTCCTGCTGGCCTACGCCGTCCCCAGTCAGCTCCTGAGCGCTGTCTCCCGCCGCTTCGCCGAGCGCGCCGCTCCCAGCCTGCTGGGCTCGCTGCGGCCGCTGGAGCTGCTGGCCACACCAGTCGCGGCGCCGCTGTCGCTGCTGAGCCGGCTGGCATCCCGTCGCAACGGCGCCCCCAGCGAGCGCAGCGAGCACGAGACGTCGCTCACGGAGACCGAGGTCGAGATCCTGGTCAACGAGGGTGAGCTCAACGGTTCCCTGGATCACGACCAGTCGGAGATGATCCGCAACGTGCTCGACTTCGGCGGGGTCACCGCCGGAGACGTGATGCTGCCCCGCATGCAGGTGTCGGCGATCGCCGTGGATACGGAGATCACTGACGTGCTGCGCCGCGCCGCCGAGACGGGATACTCCCGCTACCCGGTGTACCGGGATCGCATCGACAACGTGGTCGGCTTCCTGCACGTGAAAGATCTGGTCACCCGCTCCAACGGGAAAGATCTGAGCCAGCTCGAGGTATCGGAGCTGATGCGTACCCCGGTGGTGTACGTGCCCGAGACGCAGTCGGCCTCCAGCGTGCTGGCGGGCATGCGGACGGGCCACAAGCACCACATCGCCATCGTCATCGACGAGTTCGGCGGCATGGCGGGCATCATCACCCTGGAGGACATCATTGAGCGGATCGTCGGCGATATCCGCGACGAGCACGATGACCCCGAGAAGGCTCCGCCGATCGTGGAGCTGGGTGACGGGCGGCTGCTGGTCGACGCCCGGGTGACCATGGCGGGGCTCAGCCGGCATCTCGGGGCCGAGCTGCCCGAAGGCGGCGACTACTACTCCCTCGGTGGCTTCATCGTGGAGCAACTCGGTCAGGTGCCGCGCCCGGGAGCCGTGCTCAACAAGCTAGGCTTCGAGTTCATCGTGCGTGAGGCGGACGAGCGCCACATCACGCAGGTCGAGGTCATTCCGGGCACGGACGTGGCGCCCCGCACCTCGAGCCGCCCGAGCCGCCCGCGGCCGGCGGCCTGAGAGCGCCGGCCGCTCCGTTCTCGAGGTTCTCGAGCGGTGCCCTGCCGCAAAAGCACGACGCCGCTCCCGGTAAGGGGCGGCGTCGCTGCTTTATCGTTGCTGCGTTGTCGTGAGCGCCTCCAGCCAGAGGAAGCTGCCGGACGAGCTCAGCCGCCGATGCCGGCGAGCTGCTTGCGGATCGCTTCGCCCATCTGGACGATGCCGTCCGTCTCTTGCCCCGGCGTCTGATCGCCGCGCATGAGACGATCGAGATCCGACACCTCGCGGCGCAGCCGCACCATGGTGTCATTCGGGCAGACCGCGTTGTGCGACTGCGGCGCCACCGGGATCAGCTGCCCGCTGGCATCACCGCCCGAGTAGCGCTTGATGCCGCGCCGCTCCTCGCCGAACTCGATCTGCGAAGGCCAGCTGCCCTTTTCCCCGCTGACCGGGAAAGCCGCCGGCAGCGGCGCCAGGATACCCCAGGGCCCCTGCGGGGTGGACTGGACCGTCATACCCCAGCGCACCTGGGGGTTGGTGTTCTGCGCCAGCAGATCCTCCACGGCGGGCTTGGCCCCGCTGAGCAGGCTGCGGATCTTGTCCTTCTGCGTGTTCACCTTGGCCACCGCCTCGGCGTAGTTGATGAGCATCGTCAGCAACTGCGGCCGGAAACGGCCAATCCCCTTGCCTGCCAGGTTGGTGCCGTCAAACGGCACGTTCAGGCCACCCAGATCCTTCACTTCCTTGTCCGGGTACTTGCCGTCCTTGAGCGCCTTGCCGGCGGCGGTGACCACCTGCTCCAGCTCCTCCACCTTCTTGTTCGCCTCTGCGATGTCGCCGGAGAGCTGCTTGGCGCCCGCAACCGCTATCTCGGCCACGCTGTTGCGCTCGCTCAGGCCGCCGATGGCAAAGCCGAGAATGCCGCCGACCAGCGCCGTGCCCGCCGCCGGCACCATCGTCTTCGTGCGACTGCTCTGACGAACGGCGCGAAACTCCTCCTCCGCGTCGACCGCGCTCGGAGTGGACGGGCCGCGGATCGGCGCGGGCGCCTGCACGGCACCGACACCCAGCGCGTCGAAGGAGGGGCGCGGGGCCTGCGGCTGCGCCGACGGATACGCACCGGGGTGATGCCCGGGGTGCATGCCACCCAGCATTGGGTTGCCCGCGCTGGGCGGTCCAGGATTGACCCCCACCGGAGGCGGGATGGATGCGCTTGCCGGAGTGCCCCCCGGTCTCTTTCCGAGACGTGCCTTGAGATCAATCTTCGGCTTGTTCATACGCTCCTGTGAGTCGACCGCATCGGGCTGCGCCTCTATCTGCTATCTGCTGCTATCTGCCTGCTGGCGCAGCGCCAGCTCCGGAGGCCAGCTCTGCAGCTGCACCCTAACCGTTGAAAATGGCTCGCGGACTCGGTCTCGAGACCCTAGCCAGCGGGCGCTGTTTCGGCAAGGTTCAAAACCTGGTTCGGGGCCGGCGCTGCAGGCACCCCACCGGCCCCAGGTTCCAGGCTACGCGAGCGCCCGCGCCGCGACGCCAGCCCTCAGAGCTGCACCGCGGTGGCGCGCTCCACGAGCGCGGTCAGACGCCGAGCAAAATCTGCGGGATCCTCCAGCGGGCTGCCCTCGGCAATCAGCGACTGGTCGTACAGGGTGCGAATCCAGGAGCGCACGTCCTCGGAGTCCGGCGCGGCGTTGAAGGCGCGCTCGAGATTGGCCACCACGGGGTGGCCCGTGTTGATCTCCAGGATGCGCTTGGACGCCGGCACGTCCATCTTGCGAGCACGCAGCAGCTGCTCGATGTGCGGCGCCATGCCGCCTTCGGCGATCACCAGGCACGCCGGCGAGTCCGTGAGGCGGCGGGACGCGCGCACCTCGGAGACCTTGTCGCCCAGCACCGACTTCATGTGGGCCAGCAAGCTCTCGCGCGCGGCCGGAGCGGGCTCCTCCGGCTTGGCCTCGTCCTTGGCGTCCGCGCCGTCCGCCTCGTCCAGCTTGAGGTCCTCGGTCATGGCGTTGACCAGAGGCTTGCCGTCAAACTCACTCAGGCTCTGCACGGCGAACGGATCGATCGGATCCGTCATGTACAGTACCTCGTAGCCGCGCTTGCGCAGGCCCTCCAGGTGCGGGCTCTTCTCGATCAGCGCGCGCGAGGTGCCCGCCGCGTAGTAAATGGCCTTCTGCCCGGGCTTCATGCGCCCCACGTAGTCCTCGAGCGAGGACCAGCCCTCCTGCGCCGAGGACTCGTATTGCACCAGCTTGGCGATGCGCGCCCGCTCGGACTCGGCGAAGTGCAGGCCCTCCTTCAGGACGGTGCCGTACGAGGCCCAGAAGGTGTCGAAGGTGGCCTTGTCGTCCTTGCGCAGCTCCTCCAGCAAGGACAGCGTGTGATTGGTGATCTGCTTCTTGATCACGCGCACCGCGCTCGAGTCCTGCAGCATCTCGCGCGAGACGTTGAGCGGCAGGTCCTCGGAGTCGACCACGCCGCGCACGAAGCGCAGATAGCGGGGCACGAGGTCGCTGCAGTTGTCCACCACGAACACGCGCTTCACGTGCAGGCGCATGCCATGCTTGCTCTCCGCGTCGAACAGATCGAACGGCGGCCGCTTGGGCACGAACAGCAGCGCATAGAACATCTGCGTGCCCTCGACGTGGAAGTGTCGATAGGCGAGCGGCTCCTCCCAGTCGTGGGTCAGGTGCTTGTAAAAGCCCTCATACTGCTCCTTGCTGAGCTCCTTCGCCGGGCGGCGCCAGAGCGCGCTGGCCTGGTTCACGCGCTCGTATTGCGGCTCTTCCTCCGCCTTCTTGCCCTTGCCGTGCTCCAGCAGCTCGATCGGATGCGGGATGTAGTCGGAGTAGCGCTCGATCAGCTGGCGCAGCCGGTAGCTCTCCAGGAACTCCTTGCGCTCCGGCTTCACGTGCAGGATGACCGAGGTGCCCTGCACGTCGCGCTCCGCCGGCTCGATGCTGAAGCTCTCCTTCGCGTCCGATACCCAGCGGAACGCCTGGTCGCTGCCCGCTGCACGGCTGATGACCTCGACCCGCTCCGCCACCAGGAACGCGCTGTAGAAGCCCACGCCGAACTGGCCGATCAGCTGCGGGCGGTCGGACGCCTTTTCCCGCTGCGCCGCCTCCATGGCCTCCACGAACTGGCGGGTGCCGGAGCGGGCCAGGGTGCCCAGGTTGTCCTCCAGCTCCTGGGCGGTCATGCCGATGCCGTTGTCCCAGAAGGTGAGCGTCTGGTGCTGCGGATCCGGCGCTACGCGTACCATCAGCGTCGTGTCCGCAGGCATCAGCTCCGGGCGGCTCAGGCTCTGGAAGCGCAGCTTGTCCAGCGCATCCGATGCGTTGGAGACGAGCTCGCGCACGAATACCTCTGGGTTGCTGTAGAGCGAGTTGACCACCAGCTTCAGCAGCTGGCTCACCTCGGCCTTAAACGGACGGACGGTTGGATCAGTCATGGTACGAGATCTGCCTTGGGTTGCGACCGCACCATCGCCACGGATGAAGGCGTGTCAAGGGCCGGTGCCGCGCCCGGCGAGCGCGAGGTGCGAATCCAGAGCCGCAAACCGCAGAGCGGCGCCCCGGGTCAGATTGCTCGATGGACTTCTCCTCCGGGCTGGGCTAGCGCAACGGCCTCGAGGGTTGCCTGAAGCATGACCGAGCCCACGTCAGCCGCCTGGCGCCACTGCAGCATGTGCAAGACCCCGATCGGGTTTGAAGCCGAGTACTTCACCTGCAGCGTGTCGACCTGCAACCGCAAGCGCACCGGGCTTTATTTCTGCACGGTCGCCTGCTTTGAAGCCCACTTGCCCACCGCCCGCCATCGCGATGCCTGGGCCGAGCGCCAGCGTTCACCCACGGTCGACGAGGCGCGAGCGGAGCTCGAAGCGGAGGAAGCCGAGCCATCCGCCAGCGATGCCGCCGAGCTCCCCAGGCAGGAGTCGGGCTCGCCCGCGGCACGCCGAGTGGTGACCGCTGCCGGCACCCCGCGCGCGCCCGCAGGGGCAGAGGCAGAGCGCGCCGAGGGCTCCGAGACGGATGTCCTGGTCGTGGTTTCGAAGCTCAAGAAGTACGTTCGGGACCGCTCGGGCATGAACACCTCGGACGGGGTGGTGCAGGTCCTGTCCGATCATCTGCGCGAGCTGTGCCGCGAGGCCATTCGGCAGGCTGGGCAAGATGGGCGCCGCACCGTGCTCGACCGTGACTTCACGAAGGTGCTGGCGCAGCTGAACGGCAGCGCTCAGCCCACGGGCGAGGGCAATTTTCGCTCCCGGCGTTGACAGCTTTCCTAGGCCCGTGCGAAACCACCCCGCCGACCGCAGCGGTGCCGGCGAACACGATCGATAGAGCATGCGCAAGACCTCCTTGATTGTCGCGATGACCACTGGTCTCGCAGGCGCAGTTGTGATGTCGGGGTCTGCACTGGCGCAGCAGGGCCCGGCAGCGCCGCAGCGAGCTCGCTTGCAGGACCCGACGAGCCCGGTGCCTCCTGCCCCGAGCCCCACGCCGCCCCCTGCCCCGAGCCCGGCGCCTGCGCCCGGCAGCCCGGTTCCCGACAGCCTCGTTCCTGCTCCCCAGGAGGATGACGCGCAGCCCCCGCCAGAGCCGCTCGCGCCCGCTCCCGAGGAGAGCCCGGCAGAGGCGCCCTCGGCACCTCCCTCGCTCAGCCCGCTGGAGGGCACGCTCTTCCCGAGCCCCGCGGCAGACTCGGAGAGCCTGAAGCGCCAGGGCGACGAGCGGCCCGACGCGCGTCGCCAGGGCGGCTCCGTCACCCTGGACGAGATCTTTGCCGAAGACTGGTGGTCGCACGCGCGCCCCATCTTCGAGTTCCACGGCTATTTCCGCACCCGGGCGCATCTTTTCTACAATTTCGCCCTGGGCCGCCGTGACGATCCAGCCAACGCGCTGTACGCGCAGCCGCCCGACAATCAGTACACGAGTATCGTGAACGACATGGGGGGCAACACGGTGGGGCCCATCCTGTGCACCTCGGATGAGTCCGACGCCGCGGTGTCCCCCAACGGGCTGCGCCCCTGCCAGAACAAAACGCAGGCCGGCGCCAACCTGCGCTTCAGGCTCAACCCCGAGCTGCACGTCTCGGACAACGTCCGCGTCTTGAGCCAGATCGACATCCTGGACAACGTGGTGTTCGGCTCCACCCCCGAGGGCTACGCGCTCAGCCCCTTTCAAGACGGCGGCTACCAGGTGCTGGAGCGCGGCGGCTACCTGCCCAACGGCTACCTGGACGCAACGCAGACGACGCCCACCTCGGGGGTCAACTCGCTGCAAGACAGCATCAGCGTCAAGCGTGCCTGGGCAGAGTACACCACGCCGCTGGGCGAGGCGCGCTTTGGCCGCATGCCCCATCACTGGGGCCTCGGCATGCTGTTCAACTCGGGTGACGGCCACGACGACGACGTGCAGTCGACGGTGGATCGCCTGATGGTGGCGACCGGCATCAAGCTCATCGATCTGACCATCGCCGGCATGTGGGATTTTCCCCATGAGGGCCCCACCACCGGCGTGCCGATCGCGGGCAGCGAGCAGTACGATCGAGCCGAGCTCGATGACGTCAGCCAGTACGGCCTGATGATCCTGCGCAGCAAGAGCCCCGAGTTGACCAAGCTGGAGCTGGCACGCGGCAACCTGGTGTTCAACACGGGCCTGTACGTGCTGCGGCGCGACCAGGCGCTGGCCAACGATCTCTCGGGCAGCGCCGGCGCCAACGTGCCGGGCGCGAGCACCTCGGTCACCTACGCGCGGCGTGGGATGAGCATGTGGGTGCCCGATCTCTGGCTGCAGCTCTTGTACAAGAAGCTGCGGGTGGAGGCCGAGATCGCCGCCATCCTGGGCAGCGTGGAGAGCACGGAGATCGCCTCCAACGAGACGGACTTCACCGCCGGCAACGACTCGTCCAAGCGCAAGCTACGCCAGTACGGCTTTGCCTTCGAGCTGCAGCAGAAGCTGGTGGAGGACCGCCTGCGCTTGAATTTCAAGACAGGCTGGGCCTCCGGTGATGGCGATGCCTTCGATCCGAACAGCGCCGGGAACCTGATCCCCGGGCGCGCCGAGCAGCAGGTCAACGACGACACGATCTCGACCTTCCGCTTCCATCCCTCGTACCGGGTGGACGCGATCCTCAATCGCTACATCCTGCAGCGCATCCAGGGCACGTATTACTTCAATCCCAGCCTGGAGTACGACTTCTCGCGCCAGCCCAACGGGCAGCGCATCGGCGGCGGTATCAACGCCGTGTGGACGCGCGCCAGTGAGGCGGTGCAGACCCCGGGCCACAGCGAAGATCTGGGCCTCGAGCTGGGTGGCTCCTTGTACTTCCAGTCCAAGGACGGCGCCGTGAACGATGACCCGACGCGCATGGGCGGCTTCTTCGCGCAGCTGCAGTACGCGGTGCTGTTTCCGCTCGATGGCATGGGCTACCAGGCTCTGCCGCGCCAGAACCTGGGCCTGGACACGTCCGCCGCGCAGATGCTGCGGCTGTATCTCGGCGTCTTCTTCTGAGCTGCTTCTTCTGATCGGCCTCCGAGTGGGAGCCCGGCGACGGGCTTCCGCCGCTCGCCACTCTGGGCCAGTCTGAGGCATTGCGCCTCGCTTCGCTGGCGCCGGTCAGCGCTCACACCGTCCCACGCTGGTGCATCTGCACCAGACCGGCACGGCCGCGCGCGAGCTGCAGGCGAGATTCTCGTCCGCGATGCTGCGGCGTGGCTCAACTCACGGGTCGAAGCGCCGTTTAATGATCTAGGATGGCCTTGCCCGAAACGGCGCACCCGGCAGCGCCCCCGGTCGAATCGACCCTGGATGAGCAAGCGACGGGTGCCTCGGGGATGCGCCTCAAGGTCGCGACGCGGCCTGCTGCGGTGGGCACGACCTGGCTCGATCTGTTTCACCCGGGCAGCCCCTCCGAGCTGACTCTGGAGGCGCGCGTGCGCGTCATCGCAGACGTCACCGGTGCGCTCGTGCAGATCCACGACAACTCCGGCATGCCGCGCCCGCACCGCCGGCACGGGCGCCTCACGCCGCGACACATCCTGGTGACCGTCGACGGCAGCGCGTGCCTGTTTCACGTCAAGGAGCCGTTCTCGCGACTGCTGCCGCCACAGCCGGATCTGGGCTACCTGGCGCCGGAGCTGCTCACCCAGTCGGCCTCGGCGAACCAGCAGTGTGACGTGTTCAGCCTGGGCGTGTTGTTATGGGAGGCGCTGGACAATGGCCGCCTCTTCCCGCATCGCCGGGCCGCGGCGATCAGCCGCTTGAGCTCGCGCTCGCTGCCCTTGCCGCGCGCGAGCGAGGAGTGGGCGCTGCCGCTGCGCGAGGTGGCGCTGCGTGCGCTCTCGCACGATCCCGCGGAGCGCTACGCTGACGCGACGGCGTTCTGGCTGGCGCTGCGCGAGCACCTGCCCGCTCCGGACGGCGCGCGCGCCGCGCTGGCGCGGCTGGTGCAGCGCGAGCTCAAGATGGAGCTCACGTCCGAGATCCGCGAGGCGCCACCGTACTTAACCCGCGGTCTCGCGCTCACCGGCAGCCGCCCGCCAGAGTTGCTCGATCTCGCGCTGCTGGAGGCGGACATCGCGCGCTACTCGCTGCGGCCCGAGCCCAGCAGCCGTAGGCCAGGGGCGAGCGCGCCAGCGTCGGTCTTGCCCGAGTCGTCAAACCCGACGTGGCAGCTCTCCGATCCGCCGCCGGCTTCGTCTCTCCCCACCTCCGGGGTGGTCCAGCGTGCGTCGCACGCACCAGAGACCAAGCTCAGCGAGCAGCCGCCGGTCAGGGTCTCGGAGAAGCCGGTCGAGTCACGGCCGCTCGAATCTAGGCGCATCGAGCCGCCTGCGGCCTCGCGCGCGCCGGAGGCTCTGCCCCGCGCTTCGCGCGCGCCCGGTGCGGACTCGGGGCTCGGCAGCCTGCGCGTCAGCTTGCAGCGCGATCTCGCGGACGGCGCGCTGCCGTTCTTCGTGCCCAGCCAACCTGCAGCACGGCCGTTCCCCTGGGGTGCGCTGAGCTTTGCCGCACTGATCTTCTTCGGCGTGGGCGCCGCGGTGGCGTTTGGTGCCGTGAGCGCGTTGCGAGCTTCGCGCACGGACGTGGTGGTGCGCGAGCGCACCGTACTGGAGGCTGCGGCCCCGGCGAGTGAGAGCGTGGTCCGTCCGGCAGCACCGACCCCTACACCCAGCGCAGCGCCAGTGCCCAGTGCAGCACCTTCCGCCGACCCCACCTCGCTGCCCCAGCCCCCCACCGTGACGCCCTCGGCGGCAGTTCCCGCTGTCACGAAGCCCAGTGCGCCGGCCCGCAGCAAGGCTGCCGAGACGCGCTCGGAGCCAGCCCGAAAGGCCGCCCCTCGGCGTGCCCCGAGGCCAGCCAAGGTGCGGCCCACGCCGGTACGCCCGACAAACGAAGAGCGCAGGCCCAAAGAGGCGGACGGTCCACGGCAGGACGCGCTGCCCTATACCAGCCAGCCTTACTGAGCCCAGCCGCACCGCGCCCGGGCGCCCAGGTTTCCAGGCTGGCCGCGCTGCACGCCCTGCGCTAAATCGTCCTGCTCTCATGTGGCTCGAAGCACAGGGCCCGCGCTACGCCATGCTGCTGGCCATCGCGGCCTGGAGCTGCGGCTCCGAGCAAGGTGGCTCCGGGCCAGCCGTGATGCTCGGCAGCCGTCCAGGCTATCCGCTGACCACGTCGCGCCTCGGCTCCAGCCTGGGCAACAACCTGGTGAAGACGTGCCACGCCACGCTCGTGCACCCCAGCTGGGCGCTGACCGCGGCGCATTGCTTCTCGGAGGTCGATCCCGCCGCGCGCGGTGTGCTGCCCGAATTCCAGCGGGGCTTCGTGGTGGGGGAGGTCGAGCTGTATCCCGGCGCTCACGTGAGCGGTGAAGCGCGGCTGGAGCGTGGCTGGCAACGAGCGGAATTCATTGCTGCACACGATCTGGCGCTGGTGCCGCTGCGACCAGCCGTGCGCGATGCCGATCCCGTCGCCACCTGGCAGCCCAGTGCAACGTGCAGGCTGGAGATGCCTCAGGGCCTGATCGGCGAGATCGGGCTGCAGAGCGAAGACGGTGAGCCCGTCACCGCCGAAGCGAGCGTCCTGGGCCACGTGGACGCCTCGCTGCTGCTCGGCGCGGCCCAGTTTGGCCGCATGCTTGCGGCACATGGGCCGTGGGTGGGCCCGGGCGACTCCGGCAGCGGCTTGACGGTGAGCTGGGGCGAGCTCGCGCCGCGGCTGCCCGCTTGCTCGCTGCCGGAGAGCGAGGCGCCCTCCGCGGTCCTGATCGGGGTGGTACAGGATGCCAATCCCCGCGATCCGACCTTGCCCTTTGGGCTCGTTCCCCTTTACGTGGACGCTCACGCGCGCTGGCTGCAAGACGTGTTCGCCTCCACCCCTCCACCACTCGACACCGAGCCGCCGTTCCTCGACTGATGCCGCGCCCCCGCGCACCCGCCTGTCATGAAGCCGCAGCCCCCCTCCACCGGTCTGAATCTGGGCGCCGAGCGGCGTGACTACGCCGGGCCCCGGCTGCTGGAGGCTGACGCTCCTGCCGACCCGCTGGAGCTGTTCGCGGCCTGGATGCAGCGCGCGCTCGACGAGCAGGTGATGGACGCCACGGCCATGGCAGTGTCCACCTGCTCCGCCAGCGGCCGCCCGAGCTCGCGCATGATGCTGCTCAAGGGCCACGACCCGCAGGGCTTCGTCTTCTTCACCCGCTACAGCACCCACAAATGCCAGGATCTACTGGGCAACCCACGGGCGGCGCTGCTCTTCTACTGGCGCGAGCTGGTGCGGCAAGTGCGGGTCGAGGCCGTGCTGTCGCGGCTGTCCGAGGCGGAAAATCGCGCGTATTTCGCATCCCGGCCGCGAGAGAGCCAGCTGTCTGCGCGGGCCGCCTCCGGGCTGGTGGAGATCGCGGGCCCGGAGCTGCTAGAGCAGCGCTATCAGGCTGAGGACGCGCGCTGGCAAGGCCGAGAGGTGCCTCTGCCCGAGGACTGGGGCGGGTTCCGCGCCAGGCCCGACCGCATCGAGTTCTGGCAGGGCAGACCGGGGCGCCTTCACGATCGGCTCGTCTACGACCTGACGGCGGATGGCAGCTGGCGCCTACACCGCCTCGCGCCGTGAGCCTGCAGCGCCTCGCGCTGTGACCCTGCAGCGCCTCGCGCTGGAACCTTGCAGCACCTCGCGCCCTGAGCCAGCAGCGCCGGGCTGCGCCAAACACTGCTTCCCCTCGCGCTCACAACCCCGGCCAGCTGACCATTTTAGTGGCTTCTTTCGGTGCACTCGCCGGCAGCGCAGCGGCGCCGCTCCGTGCAGCTCTCTCGCGAGTGCGCCGAGCCCAGCGGCGGTCCGCCGAGCACAGACTTCGCCGCAGTTCCATGCCATCAGGGATTGTTCTCGCTAACGCCCTTCACGCTAGACTGCTGGCATGGACCAGTATCGCCGCTTTGACGAGGCCTACTACCACCGCTTCTACGAGAACCCGAAGACGCGGATCTATGGGCCCAAGGAGCACGCGCATCTGGCGCAATACGTGTTCTCGTTCGCGCGCTGGAACGATATCGCGCTGAACAGCGTGCTCGACGTCGGCGCCGGGGTTGGACTGTGGAAGAACTGGTTCGCCAAGAACGCCAAGGAGGTGGAGTACACCGGCATCGAGGTGAGCCAGGCCATGTGCAAGAAGCATGGCTATCAACACCGCGACATCGCGCGCTGGCGTGACCGACGCAAATACGACCTCATCATCTGTCAGGGCGTGCTGCAGTACCTGTCGGATCCTGACGTTGCCCCGGCGGTAGCGAACATCGCCGCCATGGCGGGCGGGCTGGTGTACTTCGAGGTGCTCACCCGCGGAGACCTGCGGGATCGCGTGGACAAGGATCTAACCGATCTGGACGTGTTCGTGCGCAATGGCTCGTATTACCGCGGGCTCTTTGCCAAGCACCTGCTGCCGCTGGGTGGCGGGCTGCACTGGACGAAGGAGCTGCCCCCTCCCTTCTGGGAGCTGGATGTGGCGGGCACCAAGTGATCGAGAAGCTGTGATCAAGAAGCTGATCTCGATCCTGCTCTTCCTGGCCACCGCGTTGGGTTTGTACAACGTGTACGGCGCTCACGCCGACGTACAGGAGCTGGCGGAGCGCACGGCCTGCGGGCAGACGGGCTGTGTGCGCATGCTGCGCTCGCACCGCACACCGATGGCTCACCAGTTCGAGTTCCAGGTCAGCGTACAGCCGCCGCGTGCAGTCGAGGTGCGCTGCGCGCGCGCGTACGTCTTCCTCGGCAGCTTTGCCTGTGAGCCGGGGCAGCGCTAGTTGACGTCGGCGCCGCGGTCGCCGGGGCGCAGCGCGGGCGCCTTCGGGCTGCTGCGAGGCGAGCGCTGCGAGGCGGGCCCCACGCGCACCTCCTTCAGCGCCTGACGGGCCTGCTCCACCGCGGTCACGCGCTCCGCGTGCAGGTTCGATGCGGGCGCGCGCGCCGAGGCTGGCTCGAGCTCGGTGCGCTCGACTCCAACGTTGCGGCGATGAAGGATCGCCGGTCGCCTTGCCTCTTCGCCGATGAAGTGCGCGACCGAGCGCCAGAGCGCGTCAAACGCAGCATCATCAAAGCCCGAGCGACTGGGTAGCCAATCACTGCTGCGCAGCCCCGCGCGCGTGGAGCCGTAGTGACCGACCACATCCAGGTGATCGGCATCACTGGCATGGATCACCTCTCCCCAGACCTGCGACAGGGTGGGCACGATGCCGTCCGACCAGGAGGGCCGGGGGTACTTGCCGAAGGCGCGCTCCAGCACATCCCGCTGAGCGGGCACGGGCTCCGGCAGGCGCTCGTCACGCGAGAAGCCTGCGATGCGATGCAGCAGCGCGTACAGCACGTGCATCGTGCGCGTGTAAGGATCGCGGGTCAACGTCAGCAGATCAGCGGTGCGAGGCTTGCGCGCGCGGCACACTACCGAGCCGTAGCGCAGGCTGTCGGGGTCCGCAGTGCCGGCGTTGAGCAGGTCGCAGCCCGCAGGCGTGAGCTGAAACACCAGCGACTGGTCGGCAGAGATGCCCTCGATGAACGCGATCAGCTCCGCGCGGCGCTCCGCCGAGAAATCGGCGATCACCTCGCGAAAGAAATCGTCGATGAGCGTGGGCTGAAAGCCGAGCGCATCGTCCGCGCGCGTGAACCAGCCCCCCAGGCGCAGCCCGAGCCGTACCGGAAACTGGCCGTGCTTGAGGCCGGACACCAGCAGCCACGACAGGCCTCGCAGCAGCGGCGAGCCCGCAGCGCTGCCGAAGAAGGACGCCAGCGGGGTGCCGAAATGGGGAGTGCAGACCGTCACCAGGGTGCGCAGCCGCTCGTGATGGCGGAACTTGCGAGGAGTGGGCAGTGAGGCGGTGGGGGCGATCGCCAGCCGGGCATCGAGCCCGCCCGTGGAGTGCCCGACGATGTGGATGGGGCCCGGCTCCGCCTCCGCCAGCGCCGCCAGCGTCTCGCGCACCCGCGCGGCGCGATGCCGGATAGACGCGGTTGGCAACGTGGGCACCTCGACGACGTTCACGTCCAGCGAGTCTGCCGCGAAGGACTCGATCAGGGTGTGGCGGACGCCGACGAAGTAAGTCAGCGCCCCGAGGCTGCCAAAGCCGAAGAAGCCAGGGACCAGCACGACGTGGTGACGGCTCATGATCGTGCCTTGCCACGCTGCTGGCCGCTTGGCATCCATGCTCCTCTCGCGGCAGCGGTCTCGAGCCGTATTTCGCTGGCGGCTGTTGCAGGATGCAGCACACAGCCCGCGGTGACCCGGGCCAACTCCGTGGAACCTGCGGGGCGACTCCGGGCTTCAGGTCCGGCGGGCGCGCGTGCGAATCGTGTAGATGCCGTCCCCAGTCAAGATGCCTCCGCGCGCGAGCAGGCGACCATGCTGCCAGTTGGACAAGCCCAGCTCCGGCCGGCTCAGCGCGACTTGACCGTCGACCCAGCGCGTGTGGTCGTCTCCCACGAATGCGGCGTTGACCTCGGAGTAGAAGCGCTCGTGCTCGCCGCTGTCAGGACTGAGCAAGCTGGCGATGAACTGCGGGCTGTGGGCGTTGAAGAGCCGCACGGCCTCGGCCAGATCTGCCACGAACACCAGGCTGACCTCCGGCGTCTCCTCCCACTCCCACTCGCGGCTCAACGAGGGCACATCGCTCCACTCGGCCTGCGCCTCCTGAAATGTCCCTTCCGCGCGCTGCACCTCGATCTTGCGAGCAAACAGCTCAGCGAGCGCCGCGCAGGAGCCCGAGGGCGCTGCCAGCGCCCTCGCCTCCGCACCCTCGGCCACGTGCAGCTTGAAGCTCTGCCCGCGCGCGGCGCCGGCGCGCTCCAGGCCGCGCAGGAAGCCCGGCAGCAAGCGCCCGGCCTGCGCGCGCGGCAAGCAGCACACATTGAGCGTGTTGCACACCTTGCGATCCAGAGACGCGAGGACGACCCGCTCCAGCTCGGCCTCACTAGCGCGCTCCGATACCGCGAGCCAGGCCCCGCCGGTGCCGTGCAAGCTGACGGGTACGCCCGCCTGGCGCGCGAGGCTGCCGAGCAACGCCACGGAACGACCCGAGCCGCGCGCCACCGCGAGCGACAGCCGCCGGTCTCCGAACAGCGCCCAGCCGGCAGCGTGCTCGCTGCTCTCCAGCAGGCACACCGCGTGCTCCGGCAAGCCGGCGCTCAGCAGCGCCGGTTGCAGCGCCACCTGCATGATGCAGCGGGCGGTCTGCGCCGCGTCGCGCCCGATGCGAAAGACCACCGTGTTGCCCCCGGTGAGCACGCCCGTGGCGTCCGCCAGCACGTTGGGGCGGCCCTCGAACACGAACGCCACCACCCCGAGCTCGGCGGCGAGCAGGTCCACGGCCCACCCCGAGCGCTGCACCGTCTCCAGCACGCGCCCGCGCGAGCTCCCCAGCGCCTGCCAGCCACGCAGACCTTCGATCATGCCCTGGCGCATGCGCTCGCTGGCAACCAGCCGCGTGGTGGAGCGGCCGCGACTCCTGGCGGCGGCCACGTCCTCGGCGTTGACCCTCGAGATCTCGGCCCAGGTGGCATCGTCAGCGAGCCGGGCCGCAAAACCCTGGTAGAACTGCTGGACCTGGGCTGCCGTGGCCGAGCGCAGCTCGCTGAAGGCGCTCAGGGCCGCGCTCACGGCGCGCTCGACGCCACGCCTCTCGCGCTCGGGGATCAGCAGCAGCTCGTCGACCGCCTCCGCGTACACGAGCGAGTCGCCGGGGCGAAACGCGCGTCGGATCTCCTCCGGCACGGATAACAGCCGGTCTCCCCGTACGACGAGCTGTACGTTTGCATCGAGACTCTCGAGCGGTCGCGTCTGGCTGGCCACGACGATGCTTTAGCGCGATCTGCCGCGCGAAGCCAGGCGCTGCGGCGCGGCCACAAAAGGCTTCGAGGGGTCGAAGGCACTGGCCGCTCGACCCCTCGTTCTGCGCTCGCGACGAGCGCTCTGCAGCGCTCGCTCAGTAGCGGTACTGCTCGGGCTTGTACGGCCCCTCCACCGGCACGCTGATGTACTCAGCCTGCGCCGGGGTGAGCTTGGTCAGCTTCACACCCAGCTTCTCCAGGTGCAAGCGGGCGACCATCTCGTCCAGCTTCTTCGGCAGCACGTACACCTTGTTCTCGTATTTGGACTGATTCTTCCAGAGCTCCATCTGAGCCAGGGTCTGGTTCGTGAACGATGCGCTCATCACGAAGCTGGGGTGACCGGTGGCGCAACCCAGGTTGAGCAGGCGGCCCTCGGCGAGCACGAGCACGCTGTGCCCGTCCGGGAACACCCACTCGTCGTACTGGGGCTTGATGTTCACGCGCTTGATGCCGGACACCTTCGCCAGACCGGCCATGTCGATCTCGTTGTCGAAGTGGCCGATGTTGCCGACGATGGCCTTGTCCTTCATCCGGGCCATGTCCTTGGCCGAGATGACGTCCTTGTTGCCGGTGGCGGTGACGAAGATGTCCGCGCTGGAGACCACGTCCTCCAGCGTCTTCACCTCGTAGCCCTCCATCGCGGCCTGCAGCGCGCAGATGGGGTCGATCTCGGTGATGATCACGCGGCAGCCCTGGCCCTTGAGCGACTGGGCGCAGCCCTTGCCCACGTCGCCATAGCCGCATACCACGGCGACCTTGCCCGCCATCATCACGTCCGTGGCGCGGTTCAAGCCATCGATGAGC
>JAICQL010000252.1 GCA_025937895.1 Polyangiaceae bacterium
CAGGATCGCCTCGGCCTCCGTCTTGGTCTCGGGCTTGGGCGTATCCTTCTTGCAGCCGCTCGCGGTGAGCAGAGCCAGCGGCAGCAGAGCCATGCACAGCGCGCGCCCGAGGCCGCGGCCTGCGCTTGATTGCGACGCGATCATTCGTTGTCCTCCGTAGCTGCGGGCGCGGTGGTGGCCCTAGGCGCATCGCCTGCCGCTGCGGCGGCCGGAGCCACGCGCGCCTGAATGGTCTTCATCCGCTCCTCGTGCCGATCGTCTTCCTTGCTCAGCAGGTCCTTGGCGCGCTTGGCGAGGGGATTGTCTTTGCTCTGGTCCATGGCCAGCCGGCGAATGCGCTTGAGGCGCGCCACGCGCTCGGCGTGAACCTTGAGCTCTTCCACCGCCTCTGGATCGCGCAGCGTTGGGCCACCCCAGCGCCGGTTGAGGTGGGAGCGGCGCAGCTGATGGCGCCGCTGGCGCGCATACTCCGGCGAGCGCTCCGCGCCCGAGCCGACGCTGTCGGCGGTCAGGTTCTTGGCGCGCGTCTCCATGCGCTCGGCCTGCTTCTCGTAGCGCTCTGCCTGCTCTTGCAGGCTGCGGGGCGGCCGCTTGCTGTTGGGCGGCTGAGGCGGGGCTGTTTCACCGGCAGCAATACGCTTGCGCACCTCGGCAGCGCGCTCGCGCAGGCGCTTGGCGCCTTGCTCCAGTCGCTCGCGGCGGCGCGCCAGACGCTCCTCGGCGGTGCCGCCTTTGGCCTTGTCGTCTTTGTCGTCCTTCTCGGCGTCGTCGTCCTCATCCTCGGCGCTGCTGGCGGCCGAAGACTTGGCCGCAGCGGCGCTGGCTTTGGACTTGGCTGGAGCCTGCGCCGCCGCGGGTGCGGTGGCCGTCATGCACAGGGACAGGCCGAGGCCTAAACAGAGGGCCAGAGGCGAGATGCGCGACCGCGCCTGCCTGGCCAGGGAGGGATTCATCAGCACCATCGTCAAATTTCCTGTTGGTTGCGATTGAGCCGGGTCGCTCCACCGTAATCCACGGGTCGGCGCCGTGCAATTCATGTCGAGCGCTTCGACTCACCGCGTGCACATGGGGCGCCGATTGGGCCGCTCCGCCCCACGTATCCTACCCGCGCGTGGCCGCGCTGCGGGCGGTCCCAGCTGCAGTCAGCTTTGTGCGGGAATAACTCGCTGGCGCCGGGAGTAGATCATCATTCCGCGTCGGCGGGCGCGGACGGACCTGCACGCCACGGCTCCCACGGCTGCGCTCGAGGCCTTCACGGCCGCGCTCCCCGGCTTCGCTCAGGAGCGGCTCAGCTTGCGCCCGGGGTGCGTGAACAGGCAGTCCTGGAACAGGCTGCAGCCCAGCGCGTGCAGGCGATTGCGCTCTTCGTCGCGCTCCACACCCTCGATCACCAGATCGCGCCCGCGCGCCTCGCACCACTGTGCCGCGTGCTCGAGCGCCTGGCGCTGCGTCGCGGACTGGCCGAAACCCTCGCTGCGAGCGACGTCGAGCTTGATGATGTCGGGCTCGAGCACGTCGTAGCGCGAGAGATCCATGTAGCCGCTGGCGGCGATGCTGACCGCGATGCGGTAACCGAGCCCCTTGAGCTGGCGCACCCGCTCGCCCAGGTCCGCGTTGGGCAAGCTGGCGGCGGAGCCCGGCAGGTCCAAGGTCACGCGCGCCGCGACCGCGCCGAGTGGAGTGCTGGCGGAGAACAGGTCGGAGTCCAGCAGATCGCTGGCGCTGGAGTTCACCAGCACGCGCGTGCCCATGGGCAGACCGCGTGCCGTCTTCGCCACGCTACGCCGGACGGCGCGGCTCAGCTCCTGGCTGCGGCCCAGGCGCTCCGCGGCGCTCAGCAGCGCGGAGGGCAGCGCCAGCGAGGGCTCGTCCGAGCGCACCAGGGCCTGGTAGCCGTAGATGCTGCGCCCCGGCCAGCGAATGATCGGCTGATAGGCGATCCACAGCGGCTCCAGCGCCCGCTCGAACGCGCGCGAGAGCTCCGCATCGCCGGTGCCTGCGAAGGCCGTATTCTTGGTCAGCGCCTCTTCCCGCAAGCGCGCCACCTGGCGCGTGCGCTGCGCCTGCGCGATGCAGCCGATCAGGCGATCGTTCGAGATCGGCTTGACCAGGTAGCGAAAGGCGCCGAGGGCCACGGCGTCGATGGCGCTGTCCAGGTTGGGCATGCCCGTCACGAGCACCATGGGCAGATCGGGATCGCAGTTGCGCACGTGGCGCAACAGGTCCAGCCCGCTATGGTCCGGCAGCATGATGTCGCTGACGACCACGTCGTAGTTGCGAACCCGCAGCTCGCCGAGGGCCGAGGTCGCATCGGCGACCCAGGTCGGCTCCAGGCCGTGCAGCTTCAAGGTGCGGGTGTAAGCGCGCGCGAGCGCTTGCTCGTCCTCGACCAGCAGGATGTTGCCGGGCACCGCGCCAGCCTCCCACAGCAACGGATCACGCGGTGGCTCGCTGCTGATGTCTGTCTCCGGCGTCAGGCTGTCCAGGCCCACCCCCGTGGTCGGGATGGAGAGGGCAGGTGCGGTGTGCCGGAGCCCGGCCAGGCGCCGGTGCATGACGGCGCGGTACAGCTCGAGCTCGGTTCCGTCAGGGCGGTGCGGTGCGTTCGACATGTCAGTGTACCCGCCGAGTGGCTGCCGGAGTGGGCGCGAAACAAGCAATGTCGATGCTCATGACCGTGACCAGGGCTCGCGGATTCAACATGGTAGTGAGCGGCGAAAACGGCGTGGCCTGGAGCGCTGTCGCTAGAAAGCCGTGCCAAAGCAGGGCAACCCGGCGGTGGCCTCTGGGATGCTTGCACTGCACCGGCACGCACGCTCGAGATGGCTGCGTTAGCGACGCTGCTCGAGTCGCAGCCACTGGGGCGACCGTGGCTCGCTGACACACCCGTGCGCACTAAAGGTTTTCACGCAAGCGCGAATTGCTGCATCGGACGCAGCTCGCTGCCGTTCCCGGGTCATGCTCCGCGACCGTGGCCCCGCCGCGAACGGTAATTGCCGAGAAGTAATGGGGAAAAACTTGGCCATTTGGAAACCCACGGCTGCGCCCGTTGCTTGTGGGATTCTCACTCCGGCCCCAGCTCGATACAGGGCGGAAGTGCAACAGGCGCAGGGTGGGATTGCATTGCCCGATAGTGGGGCACGTCGGTCCAGCCACTCGATCCAGGTAGTCCACGCAGTCTGATCCGAACAGTTTCCTCTACGCAGCTCTCAACACAGCCTCGTCCACCAAGTCTCATCCACGCAGTCCCACGCGCCCACGCGCTGTGGCTGCATCACGGCACGTTCCAGTTGCTCGGTCCTGATGCCCTGGCGTGACGCCCCGCGGAGGGGCGCTCCAGGGGTGAGGGCCCCAGAAAACGCGGAGAACCCATGTCGACCCTCGCTGAGATCCTTCTTGCCATCGCGCTCAGTCTGCCTGCTCCCTGGTACGAGCCAGGCAAGGCCCCGGAGACGGACGAGCAGTACCGGGAGCGGCTGCAAACGATTGCCACCTCGATCGCGCTGGAAGCAGAGGCGAACGAGGACTGGCAGTGGGACTCCACGAGCCTGGCTGCCGTGACCTTCGTCACCTGGTATTCGGAGTCGAAGTTTGCCCTGGAGGTACACAACGGCTCGGGCAAGAGCCGGCATGGCGAAGATGAGGGGCGGGCGCGCTGCCTCGGACAGTTGCACAAGACGGGCTGGGTGCCCAAGTCGGTATGGAAGACCCTGGCGGGCACCGATCTCGAGGCCACGCGCCACTGCGCGCGGGCCACGATGAAGGTGCTAGCCATGCAGGGTAAGCGCTGCAACATGAAGAAGAGGCCCAACCTGTGGGCGGTGGCCCGCATGGAAGCCGCGTACGCTCACGGCATGAGCTGCGCGCCCACCAAGAACTCCACGGCTCGCGCTCGACGCTGGGCCAAGCTGATGGCGCGCATCGAGAAGATGGCCAGCGAGCGACAGGAGGCTGCGCTCGCCGCCGCGGCCCGGCCGGTGCTCGTGCCGCCCCCCGTGCTCCTGCCAGCCGAGAACTGAGCGCCGGCAGGGCGTCAGCGCGCGTTCGCTGCGCAGCGGAAGCCGATGCCGTGCGAGTAGCTGTCGCCCGGCATGGCGAAGCGCAGCGCGGGATCGCCGAACTCCGGCGTGCCGCTCTTGAAATTGCCGCCGCGGATCACGAATGAACCGCTGTTGACGGGGCCGTGTGGGTTGCTGCGCGGCGTGCGATCGTAGGCGTAGAGCCCGCCCGAGGTCCACTCGAAGACGTTGCCGACGAGATCCTGCACGCCCTCGCTGGTGGCACCGGCTGGATACGAGCCCACGGGAGCAGTACCGGCGTAGCCGTCGTCCTCGTCGAACATCACGCCGTGCAGCTCGCTGGTGAGGCCGACCTCGCGATGCCAGCGCTCGCACTCCTGGCCACAGGTGTTGGCGTGCCGTGCGGTGGCCGGCGTGTTGCCCCACGGAAAGCGCCGATTCTCCTGGCCGCGCGCAGCAAACTCCCACTCGGCCTCACTGGCCAGGCGAGCCGCGCGGAAGGCGCAGTAGCTCGAGGCCTGATCGTGTGACACGCAGTTGATCGGATTGCGCTCACGCCCGGGCTTGCCGGCATTGCACTGCTCGTCGTGCCGCTGCTTGGACACACTGGCCGCGCCTTCGTCAGCGCCGAGATCGCTGCTCAGGTGAGCCGGCTGGCAAGCGCCGCGGCTCACGCACTGCTGGTACTCGCTGACGCTGACCTCATGCTGGCCCAGGCAGAAGCTGTCGACGCTGACCAGGTGCGCGGGCTGAGCGTATTGCAGCGCGGGGTGGCTCGAGTCCGAGCCCATGAAGAACTTGCCGCCCCGGATCAGCGCCATCCCGTCCGGGCACGAGAGCTGCTGAAGAGCAGGCGTGGTCAGCCCTGCCGCGGGCAAGTGGGAAGAGGAGGGTACGGGCGCGTCCGGCAGGGACGATCCGCGCGCTGCCGTGGCCAGCTCCGGCTCCGCCGCCGCGGGCGCGAACTGCTCTGGCTCCAGACCCACCGAGTAGGCGATGGCGGTGACCGCGCCCAGGCTCGAGCAGAGCAGCGCGCCGCTGGCCAGCACCCAGAAGGGCAGGCGCTGCTGCTCCGCCTTCACGCTGCCCGCGAAGGGCTGGTAGCTCATGGCCATGGCGCCACTGCTGGCAGTGAGCGGGGCCAGCGCGTCCGGCGCCAGCAGCGGCGCGGACGTGAGCGAGAGCACGCCTTGCTCCAGGAAGCGCGCGGCGATCTCCAGCACCTCGTGCTGCGGCAGCTCGATGCCGGTTACCACCTCTTCCAGGGTGCGCGAGCCATCGAACGCGCTGAGCACGCCCAGCTCTTCCGGACCCAGATCGCGCGCGTGCCGAGCCGCGACGCTCGAGACCACCACGCACACGCGGCGCAGATCGCCGATGCGCTGGCGTGCGCGCAGCTTGCGGTCGCGCTGCGTGGCCGCCTCCAGCAGCAGGCGTGGCGTGGCCGTGTTGACCCGCCGGGCACGGCCGGTGGGGCCGAAATCCGCCAGCACGCTGCCCTGATCCAGGTTCAAGATGCGGAACAGCGCGGGCTCACCCGAGAGGCTGCCCGACTCCGCATCGAAGATCTCTCCGGCCTCACACCAGATGCGGCTCTGGCCGCCGCCGTGGCTGACGGTGATCGTCGCGTCCTTGCGGCCCAGCTGGATGGTCTGCAGCAGGTCGCCCACGTCCAGATCGCTGAGCTCTCCCGAGAACTCCGGGCGCGACAGCTCCGCCACCTCCAGCCCCTGCAGCGACAGTGTGCTGCGCAGCTGGCGATCGATGGCCTGGCGCACCGAGCGGCGAAAGATGCTGACCCAGTCCTTGATCTGCTCCACCGAGAGCCCGTGCGCCGCGCACGCCTGCTCCAGAGTCAGCTCTGCAGAGACGATCTTCTGGACGAGCGCTGCCTTTTGCGAGTCGCTCCAGGCGGACGACGGGAGGGCCATGTGGTGTGTGCTGAGAGGTTTGATTGCAGAACGCGAGAAGCGTTCGCTCGACGGGAACGGCGTCCCGCTTTCGCGCCTGAAGGTTAAGCCCGGTTACCCTTTGGCCGCTGAGCAGCGGCGCCGGCCCGCTCCGGCACGGGGCGCGGAAAGCCGTGCGGCTCCGGCAGCTTGCGTGGCTCGGAACGGGGCAATGGCGCAGGGCCTGCCGGAGCACCCCGCGGGGCGATGGCAGGCAAATCGGCGAAAGCGCCACGTTCGGGCGGCGCCACTGCGCGCGCTAGACGCTGGAAGACGCGCTGCGCAGCACGCGCTGAAGGACATTGCGCGGCACGCGCTGGAGGACGCTGCGCGGCACGCGCTGGAAGACGCTGCGCGGCACGCGCTGGAAGACGCTGCGCGGCACGCGCTGGAAGACGCTGCGCGGCACAGACACAGATACGTTACGCGCCGGACACGTCCGCACGCTCGCGCGTGCGCACCGGACCGCCCTTGCTGCGAGCCGCGCGCTTCACCCGCGCTCCCGGAGGCGGCGCCGCACCGAGGCCGTGCGATGCGCGCGGCGAATATGGGCGCGGCGGCGGCGCAGAAGAGCGCCGCTCGCTCGGGTGCGAAGCTGCGGCGTGTGCGGAGCCATGCGCGGCCGAAGCCAAGGTGATGTGGACGTGACGATCGCGCGCATCGGGCTTGCGGCAGCGGCGCTCGAAGTCCTGCGCGACCTCGTCGCTCACCTCCACGATGCTCGACTCCTCGCCGATGTCGATGGCGCCGATGGCGTGGCGCGTGATGCCGCCGCGGCGGCACACGTGCGACATGCAGCGCGCCGCGGTGGCGCCGTGACGCGAGCCCCAGCTGATGGCAAAGCGCGTGTAACCGCCGCCCGCGCCCCGCGGCGGCCGTGGTGCGCCGTTGCCGTTGCCGGCGGCGGGGCCGCGAGCGAGCGCGCCATTGCCGCGCCCGAGGCCTGCGCCGGGGGGTGCCCAGGCACGCGGCTCCGGCGGCTGCACTTCCGCCGGCTCACGCGGCAAGCGCGGCTCGGCCATGCGCAGCAGCAGCGCCACGACCTGCTCCGGCTGCTGCTTCTCCAGCAGGTTCTTGGCGTACGTCAGCTCCGCCTCACCGAACTCCGCGCTGGCCAGCTGCTCGTAGAACACGCGACGGGTGGCCTTGGTCACCCCCTGCCGGATTTTCTTCGGCGACGGAACGGGCTCCCAGCGCGCCTCGATGCGAGCGTCGCGCACTAGACGGTGCATGCGGGCCTGCGCGCTCACCGGTACCAGGCTCAGGCTGCGGCCGGTCTTGCCCGC
This sequence comes from Polyangiaceae bacterium, assembly GCA_025937895.1. Taxonomy (GTDB): domain Bacteria; phylum Myxococcota_A; class Polyangia; order Polyangiales; family Polyangiaceae; genus SZUA-265. The sequence continues at coordinate 7,255 of JAICQL010000252.1, forward strand.
GCGCCCGGTCCGCCCGCTGCGGTGCGTGTAGATGTCCGCGTCCTTGGCCAGATCGGCGTGGATGACAGTGGCGATGTCCGGCACGTCGATGCCGCGGGCCGCCACGTCCGTGGCCACGAGCACGCGGATGATGCCGTTCTTGAAAGCCTCCAGGGTTCGCGTGCGCTGAGCCTGCGGCAGCTCACCGCTGAAGGGCAGGGCCCCGAAGCCGTCGCCCGCCAGCGCCTCGCACAGCTCGGCCGTGTCGGCGCGCGTGCGCACGAAGATGAGACAGCGCTCGCCCCAGTTCTCGAGCAGCAGGTTGACGATGGCGTCGTATGCCTGGCGTGGCCGGATCAGGTACGCCACGTGCTCGATATCGGCATTTGCCTTGCCGAGCGCCGTGCCCTCGAGGTGTAGCGCGTCGCGCTGGAAGCTCTCCGCGAGCTCCCGCACGACCCTCGGGAACGTGGCCGAGACCAGGTGACTGCGGCGCTCCTCCGGCAGCTCGGCGACGATGGACTCGAGCTCCTCGCGGAAGCCCATCTCCAGCATCTGATCGGCTTCGTCCAGCACCACCTCGCGCACCGCGCTGACGTTCAGCGCCTTGCTGCGCAGGTGATCGAGCAGGCGCCCGGGGGTGCCCACGAGGATGGGCGCCCGCGAGCGCAAGCGCCGCTGCTCGGCGCGCACGTCCGTGCCGCCGGTCACGACCTCCACCTGGACGCCGCCGGCCTCTGCGTACAGCCACTGCAGCTCGGCCTGGACCTGCGCCGCCAGCTCGCGCGTGGGCGTGATGATCAACGCCAGGGGCCCTGGCGCGTCTGCAGGGCGATCGAGCACGCGGGCAGCCAGCGCCAGCCCGAGGGCGATGGTCTTACCTGAGCCCGTCTGGGATGAGATGCGCAGGTTGCGCTGCTGATCATCACCCTGGGTGATCGCGCGGAGCACCGCCGTTTGCACGGCGGTGAGCTGGGTAAAGCCGCGCTTTTCGAGGGCAGAGCGCAGCGGATCGGGCACGCCAGCGAAGGGCGCCTCGGAGGTTTCGGTATCGATGTCTGTCACGCGGAAGGGCGGGGAAAGCTCGGCTAGGTAGTCGGCTTCCCCCCGCTCGGCAAGCGAATGCGCCTTCAGCGGGTCGGAATGATACGCCGCGAAGCCGATTTTCCGCCACTTCGCACGTTGTGTTTCATTTGTGCTAGGGTCCCAGGCCCGTTTGGCCTGCCGGCTCGGGCTCGTTTCGCCACTTCTGCAGCCATGTACAAGATCACGACCGGTATTCACATCCACTTCGCGCACCACATTCGCGGCCATGCTGGGCCTTGCGTGTCGATCCATGGTCACACGTGGAAGTTCGAGGTCAGTCTGACGGCAACGGAGCTGGATGCGCAGGGCTTCGTGATCGACTTCGACGATCTGTACGAGCAGGTGCTCACGCCCTGTCATCGCCTGCTGGATCACTCGCTGGCGATGGGTGAGGCGAGCTTCAGCGAGAACCGCCAGGCTCTCACCCAGCTCGGCGGCTCGATCATCGAGGCGCGGCGTGAGGTGCTGGGTCACCTGGGCTCCCCGCAGGATGCTCTGCCGGATCTGCTGGGTGGCGCTCGCAACGAGAGCCCTGGCGGCATCAAGATCTCCGTGTTTCCGTTCTCGCCCACGTCCGAGCGCCTGGCGCGCTGGCTCTACGACGTGGCGCAGAGCCGGGTGGGCAATGAGCGCGTGCGGGTCGCCTGCGCGCGTGTGTTCGAGACGTTGCATCCCGTCGACGCAATCGCGGAATACTCGCCACCAGGCAGCTGAGCGCGGCTCGCTCCGCGAGGAGCATGGCGTTGCGCTCGGCGCATGCTGCGCGCAGCCGTGTGGGGCGCTCAGCGTGTGAAGGGCGCACTGTGTGCGACAATGGATGCAACATGCGGCGTGCGCTCAGCGTCACCCGTTGCACCTTGCCGCTTGTGAGCCGAGTGTTGCACTCGTATCTTGATTCAGCGACGATCGCCGGGGTATGGCGCTAGCGGTAGCGGAGGGGCTCCCGACAGGTCAGGTGGGGGGCCCCGGCGAACGTCGACCCATGAAACGTTGACCAGCGCGCGGGCAGCACGCCGCTCACGGCTGACGGCTCAAGGCCGGCCCGGAGCGGACGATCTGCAGCTCATGCAGTCGTCTCCCTTCACGCGGAGTTGGGGTGGGCACAGGCCGCGGCAGTTGTTTCTCACTGGTTGCGTGCTTGGCGGTTGCCTGCTCGCAACGGCATGTGGGTCCAATGGCGGCGATGCCCCTACCGGGGCTGCGGACGGCTCCGACGAAGCGTCGGACTCCACGCCAGGCAACCTGCCCAATCTGAGCACGAACTCCGGTGACCTGCCGGGCGAGCCCGAGCCGGAGGAGCCAGCCGACTGCGCGGTGCAGGAGCTCACGGCTTGCGTGGATGCTGCGCTCGACGAGCTGTCGGGCTGCCTCGCGGCCAGTCACGGTGGAGCCTTCAGCGAAGCGCGCTCCAGCTGCGCGCTGAGCGAGGGCGATGCCACGCTGAGCTTCGCCGAGCCGGTCCCGCGCTGGAACACCGCGTTCCTGCTGAGCTTCAGCATCGACGTCGCCGGGCAGAGCTGTGCGAGCTACGCCGAGAGTGCAGAGAGCGGCAGCATCCCGAGTAGGATCGAGCTCGTCACCTCTGGCCACCGAGTCACCCTGGAGACGGCCGCCGACAACCAGAGCACGCTCACCTGCGATGGCGTCTCCGCCCGCTTCGAGCAGTCCAAGCTGTCCGGCTGCAAGGAGTCCAAGACGTTTCCATCGCCGGAGCTGATGGACCGCACGCTGAGCGGTGTCTACGAGGTCAGCCCGCGCTCGCGCTCGAACCAGCGCGTCTTCAGCTGCAGCTTCGCCGACAGCGCGCCGTAGCCCTGTCACTGTGCAGTCATCCGCCGCGAGCGCTCAGCCAGCTACGAGCGCGGCGAGCCAGGCGTGGAGCGGCGCCATGCGTGCGAAGTGCTCGAACGCAAATGCAGCGAAGCCCGGCGAGCACAGCTCGGCTGGATGCTCGACGTCGAGGCTGGCGAACAGCCCTCCGTGTTTGAGCAGCGCAGCGCGAGGATGAGCGGCGGGCACTCCCGGCGGCGTCCGCTTGTAGCTCTCGCCGCCGACGACGTAGCCGCTGGCCCGGACCGTCTCGACGGCAGCCACCAGCGCGGCGCCGCGTGACTCGTCGAGCACCTGCTCGCGATAGCGAGCCTTCGTGGCCGGCTGAAACTCCACCATGCCCGCCGCCAGCACCAGGCGCGAGGCCGACAGGCGCAGGAAGAAACCGGAGTTATCCCAGGTGCGGCGGCGCCCCGCCCAGAACCAGAGATCCAGGTACTCGCGATAGGGCGGCTGCTTGCTCCCCGGAAAGAAGCGCTTGCGCTCCAGCGCGTGGACGGAGCCGTTGACTCGCGGCAACGCCTGCAACCTGGGGTCCAGCTGCCGCAGCAGCGCGCCCAGCTCCACCACCAGTTCCTTCGCTGGCTCGAGCAACGCCCGCTCATACTCTGCGCGGTGCGCCTCGAACCAGGCCCGCTCGTTGTGCCCAGCCAGCTCGGCCAGGAAGCGAATGGTCTCTTCCGAGAAGGCCATGACCCTCGTCAAAGGGTCACGGGCGCCCGGCGGGGCACATGCTCGGCCCAGCGCCGCGCGCCACCAGCATGGATCCGGTGGCGGTTTTGGCTAGATGGCCTGAAAGCGCCCGGGCACCCGCGACGCCCAATCCCAGGACGGCGCGACCACGCCCGCCCCGCGCGACCGCAGGCGCCACCCGGCCCGGGTGGCTGCGCGCTTCTTCTGAGCGGGAGACGGGATTCGAACCCGCGACCCCAAGCTTGGGAAGCACATGCGCCGGCTCGGACCGGGCAACGAGACCGCGGTTTTATCGGGTTTTATGCGATCGTAGTTAATATCTCTCGGGCGCAAACACGGTCCAAAACCGGTCCGCACGGAGCCTTGGACCGTGCTACGCCAAAGGCATGCATAAGCGGCTCACCCGGCAAGTCCTGGAACGAATGCAGCGCGGCGACCTGGTGTTTGACGCGGCGTGCCCCGGGTTCTTTGCCGAGCGCGGCGCGAAGGGCGTGGCGCTCCGAGCCAAGGCGGACTTGCGAGTC
>JAICQL010000321.1 GCA_025937895.1 Polyangiaceae bacterium
CCGTGCTCTCCGGCAGCGCGCACGTCCTGGGTCACGAGCAGAGCGCCGCTGCCGTCCAGGCTGATGCCCGTCGCGCGATCCAGCTCGTTGTGCCCGAGCTGCAGGGTGGAGAGCAGCTCGCCCTCGGCCGAGAGCTCGCTCACGAACGTGTCGTACAGGCCCTGGTTGGGGCCGCCCAGAGAGCTGGCGGTGAAGCCCGCGAGCAACACGTGGCCGTCCAGGTCGCTGGTCACGCCGGTGCCGGAGCCATGTGCTGCCGCCGGCAGCTCTCGTTGCCAGATCAGCTCGCCACTGGTGGAATACTTGGCGACGAACGGGTTGCCCGGCAGCACCACTCCGGGGCCACCGATGCGGTTGCCGCCCAGCTGCCCTGCGACCAGCACGTTGCCCTCCGCGTCCGCGCTCACGGCCTCGGCTGCGTCGTAGGCGCCACTGCCGTGTTGCTGCACCCAGAGCAGCTCGCCATCGGCGGACAGCTTGGCCACGAAGGCGTCGGCCGAGCCCGCGTTTTCGCCAGCGAGCGCCCCGAAGCTGTGGCCTGCGATCACCACGTCACCGTTCGCGTCCGCGCTCACGCTGGCGGCCAGGTCGTCGTAGCCGGGGCTCGAGCCCAGCTGCCGAGCCCACAGCAGGTCACCCGTCGCGACGCGATACTTGGCTACCCACACGTCCGCGTCGCTGCTTGGCCGGGCGCCGCCCTCGAGCGGGCCCAGCGTGTAACCAGCTACGAAGACGTTGCCGCGCGAGTCTGCGCTGACGCCCACCGCCGCGTCCGGCTCGCTGGTGCCCAGCTGCCGCACCCAGCCCAGCTCCCCGCCGGGGGTGAGCTGAGCAACGAAGGCGTCGCCAAAGCCGCGCGCGGGGCCGTCGAGCTCGCCCGAGGTGTCGCCCGCGATGAAGACGTTGCCGCGTGCATCACAGCTCACCCCGGCGGCGCCGTCCGACGCGGGGCTGCCCAGCGCTCGCGTCCATAGCAGGTCGCCCGCGCTGGAGTACTTGGCGACGTAGGCGTCGCTGCTGGCAGCTGCGCCATCCTTCGGAGAGAGCGGTGCCAGGGTGTAGCCCGCGACCAGCGCGTTGCTCGCCACGTCGCTCGCGACCCCACTGCTGGAGATGGCATGATCGGGCTCACCGAGCGCCACCTCCCAGTCCGCCGGGAGCGCAGCGGCCACGGCCACCTCCACTGGGGTGTCCAGCAGCCTACCGGTGGCGCCGTGGCCCACCGCTGGCTCGGGGTCGCTACCTTCATCGCCCGCCGCCGCACAGGCAAAGCTCAGCAGCAGCGCAAGGCCTGCCCCGAGCGCTACAGACCCATCCCAGCCCCTCACGTTCCATCGTACCTTCATGTCCTGCGCTCTCCCGGCGCTGAGCCCAGCAAGATCCGGTCCGAGCTCGCGCATCCCGAAAAGCTCGCGCGTGGGCTGCTCGTGCTCTCGCGCGAGGGCTCGAGGCCAGGCGCCACGCGCCAAATGGCGCCAGCACGCTCGCCACACGTGCACGCCTGGCCACGATGGAACGAGCATTGGCAAGACCACCCGGAGCTGCCGCCATTTGCCCCGCCAGCGGGAGACTGCGCTCCGTCAGAACAAATTCCGCTGCGGCGGCGCGCCGGTGCGAGCGCTGCCCGCAGCAGTGCACGGAACTTGCTTGAGGAGCTTTCATGCCCGCTCGCTCGATGTGGAACGGAACGCTCGTGCTCGGCAAGCTGAAGATCGGGGTCAAGCTGTTCGCGGCGGTGGAGGACACCACGGTGCACTTCCACCTGTTGCACGCCGAGGATCAGGAGCAGCTGGAGCAGCACATGATCAACCCCGGCACGGGGGAGATTCGCGAGAAGGACCAGATCCACAAGGGCTTCGAGGTGAAGCCCGGCACGTTCGTGTTGCTCGACGAGCGCGAGCTCGCGCAGCTCACGCCGCCCGCCTCGAAGTGCATCGAGGTCGAGGCCTTCTTGCCGGAGGGCGAGGTGGCGCCGGTCTGGTACGAGCGCCCGTATTACCTGGGGCCCGCGGGCAAGAGCCCAGAATACCTGGCGCTCGCGCGCGTGCTTGCGGAGCGCAAGCAGCTCGGCATCGTCCACTGGGTGATGCGCAAGCATGCGTACCTGGGGGCGCTGCGCTCGAGCGGCGAGCACCTCACCCTCTCCACCTTGCACGACGCGGCCGAGGTCGTGACGGCGCCGGAGGTGGCACCTGCGCCGCGCGCAGCCGACGCGCGCGAGCTGGCCATGGCAGAGCAGCTGGTCGAGGTGCTGGCGGGTGAATTTGATCCGCACGAGTTCAAGGACGAGCACCACGAGCGGGTATGCGAGCTGATCGCGGCCAAGGCCCGCGGCAAGACCTTGAAGCCGCCGCCCCGCGAGCGGCGGCGCGCAGCCAAGACCCTGGGCAGCGCGCTGGAGCAGAGCCTGAAGCTGCTGAAGGGCAAGGGTGCCCCCGGCAAGCGCCAAGTCGAGCCCGAGCGCAAGAGCGCCTAGAGGAGGGAGCCCACCATGCCAGCCAGAGCTTCATCCAGGAGAGCATCGTCGAAGCGAGCCGCAGCCTCCCGTGGTTCGAGCCATGACCATCACGGCCACGACCCTGACGAGGAGCGCGGGGCGCGCGCGTTCTGGTCCGGGGTGCTGAGCTTCGGTCTGGTGAGCATCCCGGTCGAGTTGCTGCCCGCGCAGCGCAGCAGCGGCGCTGGCCTGCGCATGCTGGACGCCGATGGCACCCCGCTGGCGCGCCGCTTCTACTGCCCTGCGGAGCAGAAGCAAATTCCGCCGGAGCAGATCGTGCGGGGCTACGAGCTGAAGAACGGCAAGGTGGTGACCGTCACGGACGAGGAGCTCGAGGCACTCGCTCCCAGGAAGAGCCGCGAGATTGACCTGCGGCGCTTCGTCCCGCGCGCCAGCCTCGACCCGCTGTACTTCGAGCGCGCCTACTTTCTCGCGCCGGGCGCGGACTCGGGCAAGGCCTATCGCCTGCTCGCCGGCGTGATGGAGCGCTCCGGCAGGGCAGGTATCGCCACCTTCGTGATGCGCGATCGCGAGTACCTGATCGCGATCTTCGCCGAGCAGGGGCTGCTGCGCGCGCAGACGCTGCGCTTTGCCGGTGAGGTGCGCTCGACCGCGGACGTGGGCCTGAGCTCCGGCAAATCTCGCGCGGCAGGCGCCGCCAAGAAGCTGCCGCAGGCGCTGCTGCAGAAGGTGGAGAAGGCGGTGGCGGCGCTCGAGCAGAGCCACTGGCGCCCCAGCAGCGAGGGCGGAGCGCGCGAGGCGCTGCGGCGGCTGGCAGAGGCGAAGCTGAAGAAGAAGCAAGACGTGGTGCAAGCGCACGAGCAGCGCGGCGAAGCCGGAGAGGCAGTGCCGGACCTGATGGAGGTGCTGCGCCAGAGCCTGGCCGAGAGCGGTCTCGCCGCCAACGACGCTCGCCCGCGCTCCGGCGGCGCTCGCCGCACGGCCGCGCGCCGCTCGTCACAGGGCAAGCGCAAGTCGGCGCCGCGCCGCTCGCCTCGCGCCCGGCAGAAGGCAGCGGCGAAGCGGCCCGCGCGGCGCACGCGCGCAAGGTGAGTTGCATCGCTCTGCAACCACGCTGCGCTGACCCGGTCCCCGCCGACTCGGCGTTGCAATGCTCTTCGCGTCAGGCTGGTCGAGGCAGAACAGTGCGCCTGGTAAGATTTCGCCTCGCGCTCTGGCTCACTCCGGACGCCCTGCGCTCACCGTGAGACACAGGTGCGGGCGCGCAGAGTCCTGGATCGCTGCACGGTTTCACGCCCCGTCGCGCGCTGGCGCCAGGGTGGCGGCACGCCTCGTGCAGTCGGTCGCCCCGGTTCAACCGGGAGGATGCTGGACATGATGCGAACGAGTCACTTCGCCGGCACGCGCACGAGCGTGCCGGGCTGGTCGTGTGCCGCAGCGCTGGCGCTGGCGTGCGGCAATCCGTCAGGGCAGCCGCTGACGGAGAGGAACGCGCCACTCGAGGCCGAGGGTACCACCGCTGCTCGCTCTGCGGCGCAGCAGGCGTCCCTCTCGGAGCCTCCGCCCAACTCGCCGCCACCGCCCGCGATGTGCGGCGATCAGAACGGCGGTGGCGATCAGCACGTGGACTTCGCGGCGCTGCGCGCCGCCAAGGTCGCCGAGAAGCCGGAGGTGGAGCAGCGGCAGCTGGCCTTGCTCGAGCTGCGCTACGACCTGTCCGACAACCCTTCGGCGGACGTGACCATGACCGGCGGCAAGCCGCTGCAGAGCGGCGTGCGCGTGCGGCTGCCCGAGGGCTTCACATGGGAGTCGCTCGCGGCGCTGAGCCCCGAGGAGATCCGTGCCCAGGGCTTGTTCCCGGCGGGCTTCTTTCCGCTGCCGCACCCCAAGCAGCCGGAGGGCGGCATGCTCTTTCCGGAGTTCCACATCGAGGAGGTGCTGGCACAGACGGGGCGTGACCTGCGCCGCTTCGATCTGGATCTGGATCTGCCCGAGCGCTTCCTGCCCGAGTTCCCGCCGCCCATCTTCCTGACCACGCGCCCCGATCTGGGGGACGTGTCCCAGGGGCAGCTGGTCACCACCGAGAACTTCTACGAGCTGTTCAAGTGCATCCTCAACCCGAAGCAGCTCGATGGGCTGCGGCTGCTGTTGACCCCGTTTGCGCAGCAGCAGTTCAACCTGATCGACGATCGCCGCTCAGATCGCCCGAGCCTGGGGGTGGCCTGCTTTGACTGCCACGCCAACGGCCACACCAATGGCGCCACTCACCTGGTGGGGGACGTGCGCCCGCAGGAGTCGCGCCACCGCATCGACACGGTCTCGCTGCGCGGGGTGAACATCCAGCAGCTGTTCGGCTCACAGCGCGCTCTCTCCAGCGTGGAGGACTTCACCGAGTTCGAGCAGCGCGCTGCCTACTTTGATGGCGACCCCGTGCTTGCCACCAAGAAGGGCCTGAACCCGCTCGACCGCGGCGCGCAGGTGCAGGGTATGGCGGAGTTCCAGAAGCTGCTGGATTTCCCGCCCGCGCCCAGGCTGGACATCGACGGGCGGCTCGATCCGGCGCTGGCCAGCGACGCCGAGCTACGCGGGCAAGACGTGTTCTTCGGCAAGGGCCGCTGCGGCGAGTGTCACGAGGCGCCCTACTACACCGATCAGCTGATGCACGATCTGAAGGTGGAGCGCTTCTACGAGCCGACCCTGATCAACGGCATGCGCGCGGGCGCCGACGGCCCGATCAAGACCTTCGTGCTGCGCGGGATCAAGGACTCACCGCCCTACCTGCACGACGGGCGCCTGCTCACCCTGGAGGACACCATCGAGTTCTTCAACCTGGTGCTGGAGACGCAGCTGACGGCCGGCGAGAAGCAGGACCTGCTCGCCTTCCTGCTCACGCTCTGAGCCGCCCCCGCAGGCAGCAGAGGCGCGACGCGCGCGCGGATCCTCGAGCACGCTCGACGATCCGCGCCGCGCCCCACGCGCGCTCAGGGCTGCTGCGCCTGCGGCAGCTGCGCCTGCACCTGCGCGTAGTCGTGGATCTCGCCGCCGTGCCCGCCGGCGACCTGCAGGTTGGCGGTCGGGATGGCGTGCTCCGTCAGGCTCGCCGCGAAGTCCGCGGCAGCCGGATAGGCCAGGCCCGGGCTGTAGATGTCGACCACGAACACGCTGTTCGAGGAGGCCTCGTGCACCAGCAGCAGATCCTGCGCGTGCTCCGTCTGCAGCGGGTAGAGGGTGACGGGGTGCTCGGCATCGGGCAGCGCCAGCTCACCGTCATCGGGCACGGTGAGGATGGTCACCTCGCGCGGCGTGCGCGCCAGCGAGTCTTGCCGCAACGTGGAGGACGCCTCCAGGATGCTGCGCCAGGTGTCGCGCACGCTCTCGTGTACCACCAGCTGCGCCGTCGGGTTGCTGCCCAGCACCTCGCGGATGCCCGCGGCGTGATCCTCGTGGAAGTGCGACGACACCACGTGGGTGATGGGCTTGTCCGGGTACGTCTGCGCAATGTACTGCGAGAGCGCCTGCCCGCGGTCCTCGTAGAAGGGCGCGTCGACCAGCACGATGCCGTTGGCCTGCTCCACCAAGAAGCTGTGGTGCGAGCCGCCGCGCAGCTGCGCGACGCCGGTGCCCAGCGGCACCGGCGTGATGGCGGTGTCGATGCCGCTGAAGGGTAGGCCGATGCTGTCCAGCAAATAGTACCACTGGTGCGCCAGCTCGCCGCGCTCGAACAGCTCCTGATTGAAGACCGGCGTGGCACCCCCGGGGAACTCGAACAGGTCGGGGGCGAAGCTGGCGTTCACCTCCACCGTGGTCACGTCCTCTTCGAGCAGCGTGTGGCCGCCGCGAGCCAGGCGCAGCTCGCGCGGGAAGGCGAGCTCCCCGGCAGCGGCCCACTCGGAGTAGAAGACCTCGAGCTTGACGTCGCGCAGCAAGAAGTCGAGCTCCATCGTCTCCAGCTTGGTCAGCGTGCCGGTCTCGGCGTTGACGAACAAGGTGAGCGGCGCGGGCTCGTCCTCCAGCACCAGACGGTGATGATTCACCCCGTCCAGCGCCACATCGGGCTGAGACGTGAAGCTCGCCGCGGTCAGCTCCTTCAGCAGGAGGTGCGGAGTGAGCAGCGTCTCTTGCCGGCGGATGGCCGCGACCTTGTCCGAGCTGAGCGCCCCCAGCGGCGCGCCGAAGAACGGCTCGGTGCTGGCGCCCAGGTTGCCCCGCACCACGTCGGAGTAGGAAGACGTGCCGGGGAAAAGGAACACCACGTTCCGCTCCGTGTCGACCCGCAGCGAGTCCTCCGCCAGATCGATGGACACGGTGCGAGTGAAGGTGTTGGCCTCCAGCGCGGCGTCCTGCGGGCGATTGCCCTCGTTCGGCAGGCTGCGGGTGCCGGCGCCGGCGATGCGCAGGGTGGCCAGCGCGTCCAGATCCGCCTTGCCCCCCAGGCCCTCCTGCAGCTTCTCGAAAGCGCTCTTGCCGGGCGGCGGCCCCGGCTCGTCATCGTCGCCGCAACCAAACACCACGAGCGCCAGCGCTGCTGCCGCACCACACCATTTGCGCATGTAAGCCTCCTCTGTAAGGAATTGTGCGGAGCCGGTTATCACACGGCTGCGTCGCAGCAAGAAGATTGCAAAGGCGTCAAACGCGTTCCCTGCGACG